>DASVNH010000243.1:0-89518 GCA_036383955.1 Planctomycetota bacterium
GCGGCGCCTCGTACGACAGCAGCGCCAGCTCGTCCACCCGGACGTCGCGCGGGGGAAGCTCGACGTCCTTCCCCGCCCGCGCCAGCGCGTAGGAGCGCCGGCCGTCGACTTTCACCGCCGAATAGCGCGGCGGGACCTGCGAGATCGGGCCGACCATCCTCGCCGCCGCGGCCTCGAGCTCCGCCCGCGCGGGCACGGGGCGCTCGCCGACGCGGGGGCCGTCGGCGTCGTCCGTCTCCGTCAGGACGCCGAGCTCGATCTCGACCTCGTAGGTCTTGTCGTGGTCGCCCATGAACTCGAGGAGCCGGAGCCCTTTCCCGAGCGCGACGATGAGCAGCCCGGTCGCGAGCGGGTCGAGCGTGCCGGCGTGCCCGGCCCGGCGCTCGCCCGTTTCGCGGCGGACGGCGTCCACCACGTCGTGGGATGTCTTTCCGCGCGGCTTGTCGACCAGTAGAATCCCGTCCATGCTCCACGTCGTCGCGACGCCGCTCGGCAACCTCGAGGACCTCACCGCGCGCGCGCTGCGGATTCTACGGGAAGTCGACGCCATTGTCAGCGAGGACACGCGGACGACGATGAAACTGCTGTCCCACAACGACATCCACAAGCCGCTCATCGCCTACTTCCAGGACAGCCCGCCGCGCCGGCTCGAGGAGATCCTCGACCGCCTCCGCCGCGGCGAATCGATCGCGCTGGTCTCGGAGGCGGGCACGCCCGGCGTGAGCGATCCGGGCGCGCGGCTCGTCGACGCGGCGCTCGCGGCCGGGATCCCCGTCTCGCCGGTGCCGGGGCCGGCGGCGGTGGCGGCGGCGGCGAGCGTGTGCGGATTCCCGGTGGACGCCTTCCATTTCGGCGGCTTCCTGCCGCGCAAGCCCGGCAAGCGGCGCAAGGCCCTGCGGGCGCTCGCGGAGCTGGAGATCACGCTGATCTTCTACGAATCGCCGCACCGGATCGCCGACTGCCTCGAGGACATGCTCGCCGAGCTCGGCGACCGGAGGATGACGCTCTGCCGCGAGCTGACGAAGAAGCACGAGGAGGTGCGGAGGATGTCGATCTCCCAGGCCCTCGCGCGCTTCCGCGGCGGGGAGGCGCTCGGCGAATTCACGGTGGCCGTCGAAGGGAAGCCGAAGCCGCCCTCAGAGCCCGAGCCGGAGTAGCGCCTTCGCGACCGGGTCGAAGGCGGCGGACGTCGGGCGGTGCGGCACCACGCCGAGAATCGGCAGCTTCGTCTCCGCCTCCAGCGCGCTCCAGGTCCGGCGGTCCGAGCGGCCCGGCTCGGCGAAGTTGACGATCAGGCCGAAGAGCTTCAGCCCGAACGCGCGCGCCGCGAGCACGGTGAGCGCGGTGTGGTTGAGCGTGCCGAGCTTGGGCCGGGTGACGATGACGAGGGGAAGCCGAAGCCGCTTCGCCAGGTGCGCGACGGTCCAGCGGGGCCGGATCGGCACGAGCAGGCCGCCGACGCCCTCCACGACCACGCCGGCGTGGCGCCGCGAGAGCTCGCGGTACGCGGCCCAGACGGGGCGCAGGTCGACGGGGCGTTTCTCGACGGCCGCCGCGACGCTGGGGGCGAGCGGCGCTTTGAAGTAGAGCGGATTGACGAGGTCGAGGGGGTCGTCGACGTCCGCCGTCCGGATCAGGTGGACGGCGTCCTCGCGGGAGCCGCAGGAGAGCGGCTTCATGACGCCGACGTCGACGCCGGCGCGGCGAAGGGCGGCGGCGAGCCCGGCGGCCACGATCGTCTTGCCGATGCCCGTATCGGTGCCCGTGACGAGGAGCGAGCGCGTCATTCGCCGGCCGCCTTCAACGTGCGGTCCCAGTCGCGCGGGAAGCGCCGCGTGTTCTTGCAGCGGGGATAGTCGGCGCAGGCGATGTAGCCGCCCCGGCGCCCGGTCTTGATCCGGAGCGGCCGGCCGCACTTCTCGCAGTCGGCCTTCCAGCCCGCGGGGATGTCGTAGCGCCCGCTCTTGCGCGGCCCCGTCTTCGCCCCGCGGCACGCCGGGTAGCCCGCGCAGGACAGGAAGCTCCCGTAGCGGCCCTTGCGGAGGACCATGGGGCCGCCGCACAGCTCGCAGGCCTCGCCTTTGACTTCGCCGCCGGGCAGCGGCTTCGTGAGCTTGCAGGCCGGATAGCCCGAGCAGCCGAGGAAGCCGCCGTCCTTGCCGCGGCGGACGAGCATCGGCTTGCCGCAGGCGCAGTCGACGCCCGCCTTCGCCGGCTCGGGCTCCCGCGCGGCCCGGGCCTTCGCGAGGTCGGCGCTGAACTCCGCGTAGAACTCGCCCAGCACCGCCGTCCAGTCCGCGCGGCCCGCCTCGATCTCGTCGAGGCGCTTTTCCATCTCCGCCGTGAAGCCCGTGTCGAGAAGGCGGTCGAAGTGCTCCACGAGGCGGTCGACGACCAAGGTGCCCAGCTCGGTCGGCGCGAAGGCGCGCCGCTCGAGGGTGACGTAGGCGCGCTCCTGGATCGTCGCGAGGGTCGGGGCGTAGGTGCTCGGACGTCCGATGCCGTGCTTCTCGAGCGTCTTGACGAGAGTGGCTTCGGTGTAGCGCGGCGGCGGCTCCGTGCGGCGCCCCAGCGGGACGAGCTCGCGGAGCGCGAGCCGGTCGCCGGCCGCGAGCGGAGGAAGGACCTGGTCGTCCTCGCGCAGGTCCGGGCCCAGCAGGGCCGTGTAGCCGTCGAACAGGAGCTCGCGGCCGCGGGCGCGGAACGTGGCGCGGCCCGCGCGGATCTCGACGTCCGTCGCGCGCCAGACGGCGGGCGCCATCTGCGAGGCGACGAAGCGCTTCCAGATCAGCGCGTAGAGCCGGAACTGCTCGTCGCTGAGCCAGGGGCGGAGCGACTCGGGGGTGCGCCGCGCCGAGGTCGGCCGGATCGCCTCGTGCGCGTCCTGCGCGCCCTTCCGGCGGGCGCGGACCACCGGCGCGCGCGGCAGCCGCTTCTCTCCGAAGGTTTCGGCGATGTAGGCGCGGACCTCCTTCAGGGCCTCGCCGGCGACGCGGAAGGAGTCGGTGCGCATGTACGTGATCAAGCCGGCCTCGCCTTCGCGGCCCAGGCGGACGCCTTCGTAGAGCTGCTGGGCGACGCGCATCGTGCGCGAGGCGGAAAAGCCCAGCGCCTGGGAGGCCTGCTGCTGCAGCAGGCTCGTGGTGAAGGGCGGGCGCGGCGGCTCCGGACGCTCGGCCTGGACGCGCGAGAGGACGTCGAACGGCGATCCCCGCAGCTCTTCGGCGAGGGCCTTCGCCGGCGCTTCCGACGGCAGGGAGAAGACGGACGTCGCGCTGGGAAGGCCGAGGGGGCGGCCGTCGACCGTCGCGAGGTCGGCGGTGAACGCGGCCCCGTCCTTCTCGAGGCGGGCGCGGAGGGTCCAGTGCTCCTCGGAGACGAAGGCCCGGATTTCGCGCTCGCGTTCGACGACGAGGCGGACGGCCACCGACTGCACGCGGCCGGCGGAGGTCCCGCGGCCGACCTTTTTCCAGAGCAGCGGCGAAAGCTGGTAGCCGACGAGGCGGTCGAGCACGCGCCGCGCCTGCTGGGCGTTCACGCGGTCCATCGAGATCGGGGCCGGCGCCTGGAAGGCGTCGAGCACGCCGCGGCGGGTGATCTCGTGGAAGGCGACGCGGCGGGCCTTGCTCTTGGGGAGCTTGAGCGCCTCGGCGAGATGCCAGGCGATGGCCTCGCCCTCGCGGTCCGGATCCGGCGCCAGGTAGACCGTCTCGGCCGCGAGGGCCGCCGCGCGAAGCTCGGCGAGCACCTTAGTCCGGCCCTTGAGGGTCCGGTAGGTCGGGGCGAAGCCGTTCTCGACGTCGATGCCCAGGCCGCGCGCCGGGAGGTCGCGCACGTGGCCCAGGCAGGCCTTCACCACATAGCCGGGCCCGAGGATGCCCAGGAGGGTCTTCGCCTTGGCGGGGGATTCGACGATGACGAGCGCGCCGTGCTTCTTTGGCCTGGGCATGCCGCGGCGATTATCCCATCCGAAACGGCGGCGGAAACGGCTTTTTTCGGTAGCGGGAGGCCGTCGATCTCGTCAGAATACGTCCCCAATGAACGCCTGGATCCCCTGGATCGTCTTCAACGCCTTCGTCCTGGTCATGCTCGCGCTGGACCTCGGCGTCTTCCACCGCAAGTCCCACACGGTCAAGGTCAAGGAAGCCCTGGTCTGGAGCGCCGTGTGGGTGACGCTGGCGCTGCTCTTCAACGCCGGGATCTGGCACTTCAAGGGCTCCAAGCTCGCGATGGAATTCTTCGCGGGCTACGTCATCGAGAAGTCGCTCAGCGTCGACAACCTCTTCGTCTTCCTCGTCCTCTTCTCGTTCTTCAAGGTCCAGCCCGTCTACCAGCACAAGGTCCTCTTCTGGGGCATCCTCGGCGCCCTCGTCATGCGCGCCGCGATGATCGCCGTCGGCGCCGCTCTCATCCAGCGCTTCCACTGGGTCATGTACGTGTTCGGCGCCTTCCTCGTCATCACCGGCGTGAAGCTCGCCTTCCACCAGGAGGACGAGAAGGCCGTCGGCGAGAACATCGCCGTCCGGCTGTTCCGGAAGCTCTTCCCGGTCAGCTCCGGCAACAGCGACGGGAAGTTCTTCGTCGTGGAGGCCGGCCGGCGCATGGCCACCCCCCTCTTCCTCGTCCTGATCACCGTCGAGTTCACCGACCTGGTCTTCGCCCTCGACTCCATCCCCGCCATCTTCGCCGTGAGCAGCAACACCTTCATCATCTACACGTCCAACGTGTTCGCCATCCTCGGCCTGCGCTCCCTCTACTTCGCCCTCGCCGGCTGCATGGGCCTGTTCGTCTACCTCAAGTACGGCCTCGCCATCATCCTCGCCTTCGTCGGCGTGAAGATGCTCATCGTCGACTTCTACAAGATCCCCATCGCCCTCTCCCTCGGCGTCATCCTCGGCATCCTGGCGATCACCATCTACGCCTCCCTCCGCTGGCCCCCCAAGAAGAAGGAAGAGCCCGGCCCGGGCCCCGAGCCGGCCCCCGGGCCTCCGCCCGGCCCCGGCGGCCCCGGCGAGCACGCCCTCCTCCCCGTCGACGGGTCCAAGGAGGCCGAGCGGGCCGTCGACGTCCTCCTCGGCCTCAAGCCGAAGAAAGTCACGATCCTCCACGTCGCGGACGGAAGCGTCGTCCCCGGGACGTACTTCGACGCCATCGAGCGCCGCCTCCGGGAAGCGGGCACGGCGGACGTCGCCAGGCTCCACTGCGCCGGCGACCCCGCGGCCGTCATCCTCCAGCAGGCGAAGGCCACGGGCGCCGCCTTCGTAACGTTCTCCATGCAAGGAAGCGCGGGCCTCGGCATCATCGGCGAGCGCGTCCTCCGCACGTCGCCGATCCCGGTCCTGGCCGTGCCCAAGGGGACGTCGACGCCCCCCGCCGACCTGTTCGCCCAGGTGCTGGCGCCGCTGGACGGATCCGAGGCGGCCGAGAAGGCGATCGAGCGCCTGATCGCGCTCTTCCCGAAGGCGGCCGCCGCGATCCATCTGCTCAGCGTCGTCGAGGTGGTCGGCGGCCCGGCGAAGCTGGGCGGCGGGGACGCGACGTCGCGCTTCTACCAGCTGAGCGCGGACGAGCTGAAGGGGAAGATGGAGGCGGTCGCCGCGAAGCTGCCGGTGAAGCCCGCGATCCGCGTCGACGCGGGAAGCCCCGCGGCGAAGATCCTCGAGCACGCGGCGGCGCTCAACGCGACGCTGATCGCCATGGCTCCCGAAGGACGCTCGGGCCTCTCGCGCTGGACGCTGGGCAGCGTGTCGGAGCAGGTGCTGCGCGCGAGCCCGGTCCCCGTCCTGGTCCTGCGCTAGCTCCGAATTCCGGTCGTCGGCCCCGCGCTTCGGGCTCCGGTCGTCGATCCCGAACTTCGGGTTCCGGACGTCGGGTTCCGGGTTCCGGGTCTAGTGCGCGAACTTCGAGCGCCACTCTTCGCGGAGGACCATCACTTCGGCGACGACGTCCTCCCGGAGCGACACCAGGCGGCGGGTGATGTGATCGATGGCCTTCTGGGGGAGAAGGCGCTTCTCGCGGATGTCGTGGAGCGACTGAAGGCCCAGGTGGGTGGAGCGGAGCGAGCGCTTGAGATAGGCGATCGAAAACCCGATCTCCATGTCGTCGATCCGGCCCACCCCGGCCGCGATCGTGGCCCCGGCGAGATAGGTGTTCAGGACCAGCTCGTCGACGGGCTTCGGGTCCTTCTTGCGGCGCTTCGGGCGGTAGAGTTTCGCCACCCGTTGAACATAGGTGCCGAAGCGCAGCGCCTCGCGGTACAGGGGGTGTTTTTCGAACTCCTCGATCTCCTCGACGGGGGGGCCGGAGGCCGTCTTCATCTTCTTGAGCAGCCGCCGCGTCTTGGGGCTGTTCAGAAATTCTTCGGCCTCGTATTCGTCGAGGGGACGCATGGGGAACGACATGGGCGGCATTAGTATCCGCGGGCGTTTTGCCGCGCAAGAGAAATCCGGTAAGATCGCGGAAATGATCAAGGACGCGATCGCCCGGGCCGTCGCCGGCCGCCCCCTCAGCGCCGACGAGGCCGCCCAGGCGATGGGCGAAATCATGGACGGCGCCGCCTCCCCCGCCCTCATCGCCGCGTTCGCCGTCGCGCTCCGCATGAAAGGCGAGACGCCCGACGAGATCGCGGGCTGCGCCCGCGCCATGCGCGCCCGCATGCTCAGGATCGACCCCGGCCCCGGGCCCGTCGTCGACACCTGCGGGACGGGCGGCGACGGCCTGGGCACCTTCAACGTCTCGACCGTGGCGGCCCTGGTCGTCGCGGCCTGCGGCGTCAAGGTCGCCAAGCACGGCAACCGCGCCGCGAGCTCGAAGTGCGGCAGCTCGGACCTGCTCGAGGCGCTCGGCGTGAAGATCGACGCCCCCCGCGAGAAGGTCGAGGCCTCGCTGCGGGAGGCCGGCATCGGCTACATGCACGCGCCGTCGTTCCACCCGGCGATGAAGCACGCGGGCCCGGTCCGCAAGGAGCTCGGCGTCCGCACCGTCTTCAACCTCCTCGGGCCGCTCTGCAACCCGGCGGGGGCGGACGTCCAATGCGTCGGCCTCTTCTCGGCCGCGCTCTGCCGGCCCTACGCGGAGACGCTCCGCGCGCTCGGCTCGCGCTCGGCCTTCACGTTCCACGGCCACGGCGGCCTCGACGAGCTCTCGACGACCGGCCCCAACGCCGCCGTCCGCCTCATCGACGGCCGGATCGAGGAGCTGACGATCGGGCCCGACGCGATCGGCGCGCCCGTCGCGAAGATCGAGGACCTGCTGGGCGGCTCGACGGACGAGAACGCGAAGATCGCGGTCGAGCTCCTCGGCGGGCAAAAAGGCCCGAAGCGCGACATCGTGCTGCTCAACGCGGCGGCGGCGCTCGTCGCGGCGGGCGCGGCGAAGGATTTCCGGGAGGGCGGGGAGAAGGCGGCGCGGGCCGTCGATTCCGGCCGCGCGACGCGCGCCCTCGAGGCTTTGGCGGCGGCGAGCCGTTGATGGCGCCGATCCTCGACCCCAAGTTCTGCTCGCGCTGCGGGGGGCCGATCGCGAAGGCCGTCCCGCCCCAGGACCACCGGCCGCGCCACGTCTGCGCGGCCTGCGGCTTCATCCACTATCTCGACCCGAAAGTCGCGTGCGGGACGATCGCGGAGCGGGACGGGCGCTTCGCGCTGATCCAGCGAGGGATCGAGCCGAAGAAGGGCAGCTGGAGTTTTCCCTGCGGCTTCATGGAGATCGACGAGACGACGGAGCAGGCGGCGATCCGCGAGACGCTCGAGGAGACGGGCCTCGAGGTCCGGCTCTCCGGGCTGCTGGGGACCTACTCCTACACGGACAGCTTCTACGGCGGCGCGATCGTGGTCGTGGTGTACCGGGCCCAGGTCACGGGCGGCACGCTGAAGGCCGACGACGACTGCTGCGACGCGAAGATGATCGGCGCGGACGAGATCCCCTGGGAGCGGCTCGCCTTCACCTCGAGCCACGCGGCGATCTCGGACTGGCTGCGGCTGAAGGGCTAAGCAGGGCGGAGCGGGTTCAAAAAGGACCCGAAACCCTATACTGTCCTGATGACCGCCGAGGCGCTGTCACGCGCCGTCCATCCCGTCGTCCTCTTCCTTGAAGTGCTCGCCCTCGTCGCCCTCGGCCGCGCCCTCGGCGGCCTCGCCTTCGGGGTCAAGGTCCGCGAAGAGCTCTGCCGCAAGGACAATCCCGCCGCCGGGCTCGTCCTCGGCGGCTTCACCCTCGGCCTCTTCCTCGCCCTCGCCGGGCTCCTCCAGGGCGACGCGGGCACCCTCGCCGCCGACGCCCTCGACGTCGCGCTCCACGGCGCCGGCGCGTTCGCCGGCATGGGGCTCTCCGCCGCGCTCTGGCGCGTCCTGCTCCAGCTCGACCTCCGCAAGGACGTCCTCGAAGGCCGCAACCTCGGAGCCGCCCTCCTGATCGCCGCGTCCTTCGTGGCCACCGGCCTCATCTATCAGGGCGCCCTCCGCGGCGAGGACAGCCGCGGCCTCGTCGCCGCCGGCTTCTTCGCCCTCGGGGAAGGCGCCCTCTTCGCCTCGATCCTCCTCTACGAAATCCTCACGCCCTACGACGTCGCGGAGGAAGTCGGCGTGAAGAACAACCCGGCGGCGGCCGTCGCCGCCTCCGGCGCCGTCGTCGCGGCGGGTCTGATCGTCGGCGACGCGGTGGCGGGCGACTTCGTCGGCTGGAAGGACTCCGTCCTCGAGACGCTGCCGTACCTGCTGCCGGCCGCGCTGCTTCCCGTCGTCCGCTGGACGGTCGTCAACGGGCTGCTGCTCGGCTTCGGCAGCGCCGACCGGGAGATCGCGGAGGACCGCAACGTGGCCGTGGGGGCCGTCGAGGCCGCCGCCTATCTGGGCGTCGCCGCCGTCCTGGTGATCCTGCTGTGATCAAGCCCTTCGGCAAGGTCGTGCGTTCCGGCTGGGGCTTCACCCGCGCGCTGCGCCTCACGTTCGCGCTCTGGGGCGCCGCGATCCCCGCCTGGCTCCTCTGCGGCCTCGGCCGGTCCGCCTACCCCACCCTCGCGGAGCATCCCTTCGTCAGCCCGCTCTTCTGGCTCTTCTTCGCCTTCTTCACCCTGGCGCTCGCGCTCTGGCTGCGCCGCCGCCCCTCGCCGCGCCCCCCCGGGGGCAGCCGCGGATGGATGTTCTTCTGGCGCGTGGTCCTGGCCTCGCTCGTCGCCCTGCCGACCGCCTGGGGCTGCGCGTACCTCTACGAGCCGGCCGCCCGCCTCGCCAACGGGATGTTCAGCTTCGGCGCGCCCCGCGAACAGTTCGCGATGGTCGACCGCCACGCGGAAGAGTTCGTCCTCGACTCCCCCTACTGGGCCCCCGGCTTCCGCTGGCGCGTCGTCCACGCCAAGTTCGTCCCCGCCGACCTCACCGTCGGCTCCTTCGCGAAGATCACCCTCCGCCGCGGGGGTCTCGGCGCCGCCTGGGTCGAGAAGATCGAGTACGAGGTGCTCAAGTGAGGCTCGCCGCGCCCGCGCTCGTCGACCGCATGTCGATCGACTATCTCATGTGGAACGCGTACGTCGACGGCCGCCTCTGCGCCCTCGCCGATCCCGTCCGCGCGCCCCGCCGCGAGCTCGACGAGGTCGCCGCCCTCAGCGAGCGCTTCGCCGCGCTGCTCGAACGCACCGTCGACCTCGTCCTGGCGGACCCGGCCCTCCTCGCCTCCTACGGGTTCGCGCCCGCCCTCGCGGGCCTCCCCCGCCCCGATCGCCACGTCGTCCTCGCGCGCTACGACGCCTTCCGCACCCCGGACGGCTGGCGCTTCTGCGAGTTCAACGCCGACGTCCCCGGCGGCATCCACGAAGGCGCCGCCCTCGCCGACCTCGTGCTCGGCGATCCGTCGAGCTTCCGCGTCGTGCCGCTGCTGACCGACGTCCTCTGCCGCGACAGCGCGCGGCCCGTCACGGCCGTCTGCTACGCCTCCGGCTACGGCGAGGACCTCGAGCAGTGCCAGTTCCTCCGCCGCGCCTGGAGCCGGCAGGGCCTCGAGGCGATCCTCTGCTCGCCGCGGAACTTCACGTTCGACGGCCGCCGTCTTTCCGTCTTCGGCGTGCCGGTGGACGTCGTCTACCGCTTCTTCCCCGGCGAATGGCTGGCGGACGTCGAGAACGCCGGCGCGCTCCTCGACGCCCTCCGCGCGGGCGCGGTCCGCATGATCAATCCGCTGACCTCGCTCATCGCCCAGTCGAAACGCACGATGGCGCTGTGGCACGAGCGGCCCGACCTGCTGACCGCGGACGAGCGCGAGCTCGTCGGCCGCTTCCTGCCGCGCACCGAGACGTTCCGGCTCGCCGAGATGGAGCGCTACCGCCGCGACCGCGCGCGTCTGGTGGTGAAGCGGGTCTTCGGACGCGTCGGCGAGGAGGTCCTCATGGGCTCGGCCTGCGACGACGCCGAGTGGGCCGACTGGCTGGCCTGGCCCGCGTCCGAGCCGGACCAGTGGATCACGCAGGAGCGCTTCGACATCCTGCCGGAGGACGTCGGGGGCGCCCGCCTCCAGGCCTGCTACGGCCCGTACGTGGTGGACGGCCGCTTCGCGGGCTTCTACACGCGGCTGGCGGCGGACGGGTTCATCGGCTTCAACGCCCTGATCGGGGCGACGGGGCCGGCATGAAGAAGAGACGGATCGCGGGCGCGGGCCTGGTCTCGGTGACGCTCGGCGCGGTGGGCTGCGGCGAGCCGGCCCGGCCGGTGGAGGTCGACGCCGCCGCGCTCTTCGCGCAGAACCGGGTCGAGGCGGGGGACGCGTGGCGGCTCTATCTCGAGCCGCGGGCGCTGCACGCCGCGTGGGCGCCGCCGGCGGACAGCCCGTGGCGTCCCTTCTACAAGCCGACGCTGATCGCGGCGCTCGCCGTGGTGAAGGACGCGGCGGGGCCGACGCGGACGGAGGAGGGCCAGGGCGCGCCGGAGGCGGTGAAGCGCCTGACGGAGGCGAACGACCTGAGGAGCGCGGCGATCTTCGTCGACCTTCCCGGGGAGGCGTCGGTGGTCTGGGGCGCGGCCTTTGAGGTGAAGGGCTTCCAGCCGGTGGTGACGTTCAACAACTGGCCCCATCAGAAGGGGCTGCTGCGGCTGGAGCGGGCGCTCGGCGCGCTCCTGCTGCACGCGCCGACGGCCGTCGCGGCGCGTCCCGGGGCGGCCGCGCCGCCCGTGTTCATCCTCGAGCGCGGACGTCTCGGGGACAAGTCGGCGTCGCTCAGCGCGTCCGTCTTCGACAACCGGTATTTCCACGCGGCGAGCGATTTCCCCGACGCGGAGCGGCTGCGGAGCGCGGGGATCACGCGCGTCGTCTACGTCAACTCGAAGGGGACGTGGGCGGGCTGCGAGGAGGACGACCTCAACGCCTACTTCGTGAGGCTGCGCGCGGCGGGCCTGCGCTTCCTGTATGCCTCGCCCGACCCCAACGGCGCCCTGGCGGAGGTCGAACCTTCCACGCGGACCACGATCTTCGAGCCCGCGCGGACGGCGGCGTACGTGGCGGGCGGGACGAGCCGGTACTACCGGTCGTACGGGCATTACCACCACTACCACAGCTTCTGGCACGCCTCGTCGGGGACCTGGGGCAGCGGGGCGAGTGGCGGCGGCGGGTCGGGCGGCTGGTCGACGTAAGAAGGAGAAGGCATGGACGAGAAGAAGATGACGGAGCTGCTCAACAAGAAGATCGAGTGGATGGGCAAGCTCTACAAGGTCGCCGAGAACATGGACATGTACCAGTGGGTGAAGGCCGGCGGCGTGCGCCACCGCTGCGGCGGCGAAATCTGGGTCTACGTCGAGACCACGGGCATCGGCTACGTCTGCGGCAAGTGCGAGGACGCCGAGGTCCTCTAGGGAGCGGGCGCGGGCGGGGCTTCGGCGTCCCGCTGCGCGGCCTGCAGCGCGCCCACCAGGCGGGTGAAGCGCGAGCGGAGCCGGACCTTCGACGTTTCCGCGGTCTGGGAGGCCGCGTGGTCCCGGTCGCGCGACAGTTTCATGGTCCGGATGCTGTCCTCCAGGTGGCGGAGGTTGGTGTCGATCAGCGTGACTTCCGGGCGGATCGCCCAGGCGGCGAGCCCGCCGTCCAGGTCCAGGGCCTCTCCCGACCGCAGCTCCACGTCCATCGAGCTCAGGAGGCGGCTGAGCCGGGAGGCCTCCAGCGGCAGCGCGTCCGTCCCGTGGTACAGGAGGGAGGTCCCGCCGGTGAGCCGCAGGCTGAACGGGGCGCTCTCGCCTCCCGCTTCCAGCCGCGCGAGCGTGCGCTCCAGGCTGCGGCGCAGGTCGTCCCGCACCCGCGGGTCCTCTCCTGCCGCGCCGTCCGCGTCGATGCGGACGAGTCCCTTTCTCAGACGGACGGCGAGCGGGGTCGAATCGGGCATGGCAACTCCTCTCGTGGGCGTGAGGAGCCCATGGTAACCGAAAGCCGGCCGCGTCCGGGACGAGATCGCGATTCCTCGCGCTACTTCCGCGGCGACGGCTTGAACGCCTGGGCGTGCTTCTCGAAGGCGGGCCGGTGGGTCTCGAACGCGTCGGCCAGGCAGCCGAAGGTCAGCGACCAGTGCTGGGTCTTCGTCCAGATCAGCCGCTGCAGCTGGCCGATCCGGTTGCCGCCGCTCGTGTAGGTGTAGAACAGATTCAGGGTCAGGGCGTCGCCGTCCTTCCCCTTCTCGGCCTTGCCGAACTCGAAGTCCGTGAACTTCTTCGGATAGGCCTTCTTCACCTCCTCGAGGAAGGCGTCGAGCGTCACCTGGCCGTCGGAGACCGCCTTCATCGGCGGCTGGACCGCGAGCACGAACGTGGCGCCCGCGTTCCCCGCCGGCGCGTGCATGACGAGGTACCGGTTCGCGTCCTTGCCGCGCGTCACCGACCAGCCGGGAGGAATCGGCGCCGTGAAGCCCTTCTCCTCGTCGACGTAGTCCTGCAGGAGGGCCAGCCCTTCGACCGCGCTCAGGGCAAGCGTCAAGATCAGCACTGTATAGAAGACGAGACGGAAGCCCGGAACCTGACTCAGTCCCCGAGCAGGCGGGTGACCCGCTCCGCCAGCCGGCGGTAGCCGTTCAGGTCGCGCGGCTTGCCCAGGTAGCCCGCCGCGCCCAGGCGCAGGGCGCGATCCTTTCCCTCGGGGTTGGGCAGCGACGTCCACAGCAGCACGGGAAGTCGGTCGAACTCCGGGCGCGCCCGGACCCAGGCGAGCAGGTCCCAGCCGGAAAGGCCGGGAAGATGGATGTCGGACAGAACCAGGAACGGCCGCGGCCGGCTCGCGCCGTTCTCGAGCATCCGGGCGAGATAGGCGACGGCCGACTCCCCTTCGGGGGCGACGTCGACGGAGAGGCGGGGGGACGGGTCCCGCAGCGCGAGGCGCAGCAGGCGCTGGTCGTTCGGATCGTCCTCGACCAGCAGCAGGACGGGCGCGTCGGGGGGCCCGGAGCGCGGTTTCACAACGACTCTCTCCCCGGTCTGAGCGAAAGAACTACGCGATGACCCCCGCGGGTTCGCGCCAAGACGGCGTGAAGGCTCAGAACGCCAGCGTGACGCGAAGCCCGACGAGCAGGGAGTGTTCGGAGCCCTCGAGGACCTCCTCGCGCGCGCCGAACACGTCCCGCCGGAACGTGTAGCCCCGGCCGGCCTCGACGCCGACCAGGAGCGACACCCATTCGATCGGCCGGAGCTCCGCCTCGCCCGACTGCCAGACGCCGCCCCGGTCGTTGACATAAAGCCCCCCCTCCAGGACCAGGATGCCGTCGAGGAACGGCGCCCGCGCCCGCGCGCCGCCTTCGTGATCCACGCCTCCCGCCGCGAAGGACCTCTCGTAGCTCGGCAGAAAGGTCCACTCGCCCAGGCGGACCGGCAGCGACGTCTTGAGCGTGGGGCCCGCCAGCGTGAGGTAGCTCTCGAACTCGGGCCAGAAGACGCGGAGGTCCTCGAGCGGCTCGGTGGAGAGGGGCTCCACGAACCCGCCGGGGGTCCCGAACGCGCCGGCCATCGCCCCGCGCGCGCTGGCGATGCCCGTGCCGCCGACGAAGCGGAAGCCCGTGAGCGCCTTGAGGCGCGAGGCCGAGACCTCGCGGCCTTCGACCTTCAGGCGGGCGATGTAGTCGGCGATGTCGCTCTCCTCCGAGTTCGAGGGATAGAAGAAGGTGCCGGAGGCGGCCCAGAGGTACGAGGTCGTGTCCAGGTACGACAGCCGCTCCTCGCGCAGCCGGACGGCGTAGCGGGCGGCGAGCGCCTGCTCCTGGTTGAGGCCGCCGGCCTCGACCCCGAGCCAGAAGCGGTTGAAGGCCTCGGGGCGGCCCTCGAAGCGGGCCTGCACGTCCGCCCAGTCGTCCTCGCCGAGGCTGAGCGCCCGCGACTGGGCCGGCCACAAGCCGTGCACGAAGAGCCGCTCCACCGTCGCGTCCTCGCGCTCCGAGAGCGGCGCGCCGACCTTGCCGATCACCGCCGTGTCGCAGCCGCAGCGGGACAGGCTCGACATGTGGCCGTACTCGTGCACGACGTGCGTGCACGCCACGCCGAACCAGGCCGACACCGTCCACTTGAGCGCGCGCGCGGCCCAGACGTCGCTCCCGTCGTCCCGCAGGCCGAGGTGCGCGAGATCCATCGCGCCCGCGGCGAGATCGGAGATCGTGCGGCGGTCGATGTGCTCGGGCTGGGAGAGGTTGTAGCGCGCGGCGGGCTCGACGGCCTGCGGCCGCGGCGCCGAGGGCGCGGGCCGGAGCGGCAACGGGCCTTCCGGCCGTTCCCCCTCCTGCGCGAGCGCCAGTACCCACCCTGCCAACAACAGCACGACATCGCTGCGGAGGCCCGCGCGTGGGGAATGTTATGTCGCCCGCGACGCCGATTCGCCGTATCCGGAGTTCCCCTAGACTCCCGGGTCCGGGTCGTGCTTGCCTTATGTCCGGGGGCTCCTTAGAATCGCCCCTCCATGCTCAAGGTCAAAATCTGCGGCGTCACCCGCCCCGCGGACGCCCTCGCGGCGGCCGAGGCCGGCGCCGATTACGTCGGCCTGATCTTCGCCAAGAGCCCGCGGCAGGTGGGCGCCCGGATCGCCCGCGACATCGTCAAGGCGCTCCCCAAGGGCGTCGAGGCGGTCGGCGTCTTCATGAACCAGCCGCTCGAGGCCGTCCGCGCCGCGATCAAGGAGTCCGGCCTCCGCTTCGTCCAGCTCCACGGCGACGAGGACCCCGACTTCTGCCGGGCGACGGGCGTCGCCGTCATCAAGACCTTCGACGCCTTCAACGAGCCGTCCCTCGAGCGCCTCAAGGCCTACGACGCGTTCGCGTTCCTGCTCGACCTCCCCAAAGGCGCCGGCCCCAAAGGGCGCGTCCGCGTCGACCACGAGTGGGCCCTCCTCGCCAAGCGCCACGGCAAGGTCATCCTCGCGGGCAAGCTCGACCCGGAGAACGTCGGCGCGGCGGTGCGCCGGGTCCGGCCGTGGGGCGTCGACACCTGCCGCTGCACCGAGAAGGCGCCGGGCGTGAAGGACCCCGCGAAGATCCGCGACTTCATCCAGGCCGCGCGATTCGCGCACAAGGAAACCACGCGCATCAAGGTCCGCACCCGATGAGCTGGAACCATCCCGACGCGGCCGGCAAGTTCGGCCCCTACGGCGGCAAGTTCGTCCCCGACACGCTGATGGCGGCCGTCGCCGAGCTGGAGAAAGCCTACGCCGCCGCGAAGAAGGACAAGGCCTTCTGGAAGGCCTTCCACCATTACAACGAGACCTTCGCCGGACGTCCCACGCCGCTCTTCTTCGCCGAGCGCTGGACGAAGCGGATCGGCCGCCCCGAGATCTGGCTCAAGCGCGAGGACCTGAACCACACGGGCTCGCACAAGCTCAACAACTGCCTCGGGCAGATCCTGCTGGCGATGCGCCTGAAGAAGAAGCGCATCATCGCGGAAACCGGCGCCGGCCAGCACGGGGTGGCGACGGCCACCGTCTGCGCGCTCTTCGGCCTGAAGTGCGTGGTCTACATGGGCGAAGAGGACACGCGGCGCCAGGCCCTGAACGTCTACCGCATGAAGCTGCTCGGCGCCGAGGTCGTCCCCGTCCTCAGCGGCACGAAGACGCTCAAGGACGCCTGCAACGAGGCCATCCGCGACTGGGTGACCAACGTCGACACCACCCACTACATCATCGGGTCGGTCGTCGGGCCGCACCCCTATCCCATGATGGTCCGCGACTTCCAGTCCATCATCGGCAAGGAGGTCCGCGCCCAGCTCAAGCCGCGGCTCCCGGACGCCGTCGTCGCCTGCGTCGGCGGCGGCTCCAACGCGATCGGCATCTTCCACGACTTCATCCGGTCGGAAAAAGTGAAGCTCTACGGCGTGGAGGCCGGCGGGCACGGCGTCGCGAGCGGGATGCACTCCGCCACCCTCACCGGCGGCTCCCCCGGCGTGCTCCACGGCGCGATGAGCTACCTCCTCCAGGACAAGTGGGGCCAGATCATCCCGACCCACTCGATCTCGGCCGGCCTCGACTACCCCGGCGTCGGCCCCGAGCACGCCCTGCTCAAGGACAGCGGCCGCGTGAGCTACGTCTCCGCCACGGACACGGAGGCCGTCGACGGCTTCTACCGCCTCAGCCGCGAGGAGGGCATCATGCCCGCCCTCGAGTCCAGCCATGCCGTCGCCTTCGCCGAGACGCTGGCGCCGAAGATGAAGAAGGGGCAGATCCTCGTCGTCAACGTCTCCGGCCGCGGCGACAAGGACATCGGCATCCTCCAGGATTTCGAGAAGGCCAAGGGCGGCCATGCCTAAGCAGCTGATCCCCTACGTCACCTGCGGCTACCCCTCGAAGGAGGGCTGCCTCGATCTCCTCCGCGCCTGCGCCGCCGGCGGCGCCGACCAGATCGAGCTCGGCATCCCCTTCAGCGACCCCCTCGCCGACGGGCCCGTGATCCAGGCGACCTCCCACAAGGCCCTGACCGGCGGCGTGACCACCGACGACGCGTTCGCGACGGCCGACGCCTTCACCTCCGCGCCTCTGCTTTTCATGACCTACGTGAACCCGATCTTCAAGTTCGGGCCCGAGGCCTTCTTCGCCCGCGCCGCGAAGGCCGGGATCCGGGGCGTGATCCTCCCCGACGTCCCGCCCGAGGAGGCCGGCCCCTACGCGGCCGCCGCGGAGAAGAGCGGCGTGCCCATCGTGTTCCTGATCTCCCCGACCTGCACCGACGCGCGGATCCGGGCGATCGACGCCCTGACGAAGAGCTGGATCTACCTCGTCTCGCTCAAGGGCGTCACCGGCGCGAAGCTCGCGACGGACGTCGGCGCCTTCGTGAAGCGCGTCCGCCGCCTGACGAAGCATCCGCTGCACGTGGGCTTCGGGATCTCGACGCCCGAGGACGCGGCCCGCGCGGCCGAGCACGCGGACGGCGTGATCGTCGGCAGCGCCCTGCTGAAGATCGTCGAGAACGGCGGCTCGGCGAAGGACGTCGAAACCTTCGTCGCCTCCCTCCGCCGCGCCCTGAGTTAGAATCAGTCCGGGTGCCCGACTACACCTACCATCCATTTTTCAAGCCCCTGCTCTTCCTTCTCCCGGCGGAGTCGTCGCGGCGGCTCACGCTCGGTTTGCTGGAGTTCCAATCGCGGACGGCTCTGGGACGTCGCCTCTTCGGCCTCTTCGGCCACGGCCCTCCGCCCGCGTCGCTGGCGGTGGAAGCCTTCGGCCTGCGCTTTCCCGGCCAGGTGGGACTGGGTCCCGGGATCGACATCGAGGGCGCGGCCGCCGCGGTCATGCCGCTGCTGGGATTCGGATTCCTGACGGCCGGCCCGGCGGGCTTCGAGGCGGTCCCGCGGAGCGCCGCGACCGATCCCCGCCGCCTCGCCGCGGCTTGGACGCTCGCGCGCTCCCTTCAGGCAGGCGCGCCCGCCGCGGCGGAGATCGGGATCCGGCTCCGCTCGGCTCCCGATCTCCGCGTCCCGGCGGGCCTGGCCCTGCGAGGCCCCCGCCTGGAGGAGGCCATCGCCTCCGCGGACGCCGACTTCCTGACGGTGCCGGTCGCCGACGCCGGGACCTTCCGCCGCTGGAGGGCGGCGACGCGACGTCCCCTGCTCGTCCGCCTCTCACCGGACCGGGACGCGGAGCGCGACGCGGACGCGGCGTTGGAGGCCGGTCTCGACGGCTGCGTCGCGACAGCGGGGGCTCGCACGGACCTTCTTCCGGAGGGGGAAACCGATGGGCCCTTTCTTTTCGAGCGTTCGCTGGAGGCGGCGCGCCGCGTCGCCCGGCGCGGCGCGGTCGTCATCGGAGCCGGCGGCATCACGGATCCAGACCGGGCGCTGGCGATGCTCGACGCCGGGGCGAAGCTGGTCGAGCTCGACGCGGGCCTTGTCTTCGCGGGTCCGGGACTTCCCGGCCGTATTGTCCACGCGCTGGAACGCAGGCCACCGGTGGCCCCGCCGGCTCCCCGTTCTTCCGGGGCGCGGACGGTGCCGGGCGTCTTCCTGGTGGCCTTGACCGGTTTCGCGCTGGCCACGTCAGGGATCCTCGCGTTGTCGCTCGCCGCGACGACCAAGCTTCTCCCCCACGACGTCGCCTACCTCCGCATGACGATGGCCGAGCTTTGCGCCCGCAACGAGTGCCGGATCGTCCACTTCATGGCCCACGACCGCGTGGCCTTCGGAGGGTCGATCCTAAGCATCGGGATCATCTATCTTTGGATGGCCTTCGGCCCGTTGCGTCGGGGCGAGGCTTGGGCTTGGTGGACCTTGCTCGCGTCAGGCGCGACCGGGTTCGCCAGCTTCCTGACCTACCTCGGCACGGGGTACCTCGACGTCTGGCACGGCTGGGCGACGCTTGCGCTGCTCCCCTGCTTCTCGCTGGGGCTCGTCCTGAGCTGGACGGGCCTCGCCGCGCCGCGTGGCCCAGGCGTATTGCGACGGCCCGGCGCCCGCGCCTGGCTCTGGAGCCCGGGGGGGCAAGGACGCGCCCTGCTCCTCTTCACCGCCGCGGGGATGATCCTGGCTGGAGCGGTCATCATGGGCGTGGGCATCACGGCCGTCTTCGTGCCACAGGATCTGGAGTACATGGGGATCACGGCCGCCGAGCTGCGCGCGATCAACCCGCGCCTGGTCCCGCTGATCGCCCACGACCGTGCGGGCTTCGGCGGTGGCCTCTGCTCCGGCGGGCTCGCGATCCTGGGGGTCGCCTGGAACGGCCTGCGACCCGGAGCCCGAGACCTCTGGTGGGTCCTCCTGGCGGCCGGACTGCTGGGCTTCGGCGCAGCGATTGGCATCCATCCCCTGGTCGGCTATACGAGCTTCTTCCATCTGTTGCCCGCCTATATCGGCGCCGCCGCCTTTCTCCTCGGGCTGAAGCGCCTGCGCCGACCCCTCTTCTGTCCCGGGCCGCTGGAGGCCTTTCCGGACGCGGAAGCCCCTGAGTAGTCAGATCCCACGGCCCCCCGGTTAGGACGTTCACTTTGTTCCCCCATCTCCCCTACCTCGTGACATACTTTATGCGTCATCCGAGGGACCGGGGCATGGTGCTTGTCGCGTCGCTGCTGGGCCTGCTGACGCAGGCGGGGCCGGTGGGCTACTACAAGGGCGACGACACGCCGCCGATGGCGATCGACAGCTCGCCCAACGCCCGGAACGGCGTCTACACCAACGGCGCCACGACCAACCCCTCCAAGCCCGCGGCGCTGACCGGCACGAGCATGAGCTTCGACGGCGTCGACGATCTCGTGAGCGAGACGACCTTCCCGTGGCCGACGGGCGGCCCCGTCACCGTGGCGTTCTGGAACTTCGTTCCGACGGGCAGCGTGCAAAACTCCAGCGCCTTCACCGTCGGCAACATGGACAACGCCAACCGCTTCCACGTCCACGGGCCCTGGGGGGACAGCGTCCTGTACTGGGACTACGGCGACATCAACGCCAACGGCCGGATCAGCGCGAATTATGCCTCGCGCGTCAATGCCTGGACCCATGTGGCCCTCGTCTCGGAGGGCGTCGGCGGCGCCTTCAAGGCGATCTACTTCGACGGCACGGTCGCCGCCTCCGCGACGAACTCCAACGGGCCGGTCGTCGCCTTGACCGGCCTCCAGATCGGCAGCTGGACCGGGCCCGCGCTCCGCCACAAGGGGCTGATCGACGACTTCCGGATCTACGGCCGCGTCCTCACCCCCGCGCAGATCCAGCTCCTCGCCCAGGGCGGCACCGAGCCGACGACGGCTCCGGTCGTCAACATGGTCGTCACGACGGGCACGGCCGACCTCAGCTGGGCGGCGGTCCCGAACGCCGTCTCCTACACGATCGAGCGCAGCGTGGCCGGCGGAGCGTTCACGCAAATCGCCTCCGTGACCGGGACTTCGTACACGGACTCGGGGCTCACCCCCGGCGTGATCTACAGCTACCGCGTCACCCCCGTGAGCGTGAGCGCGGGACCCGTCTCCAATACGGTCTCCGACACGATTCCCTTCCCGCCGCCGAGAACCAACGATCACGGCGAGGGGCTCTTCGACGATAAATGCGCCTGCGGATCCTCGGCGCCGGGGACGTCGATCCCCTGGGCGCTCCTTCCCATCGCGCTCCTCGCGTTTCTCCGGAGGCGATGACGCGTTTCTTTGAACCCGAAAACCTCTCGAGGGGTAAACAACCTTCAATCCAGTAGGCGGGCGGAAAGGGTAAGGGGCGCATGATCGCTTTCAGCGCGGGAATTCTCTCACTCGTGGCGGCGCAGGGACCGGTCGGCTGGTGGCGCGGCGACGACGGCGCGGCCCCGACGACCGCCGCGGACTCCTCCGGCTTCAACCGCCCCGGCACCTACACGAGCGGGGCGACGACGTCCACCGCCACGTTCCCCCCCGGGCTCTTCAACAACGACAGCGTGTTCGAGATGGACGGCGCCGACGACCAGGTCACGGTGGCGCACAACGCGGCCTTCAACATCACCGGAAACCTGACCGTCGCGTTCTGGATGCGCAAAGTCGTCGCCGAGCAGGGGGACTGGGTCCGCCTCGTCGGCAAGGGCAGCTCGACGAACCGCACGATCGGCGTCTGGGAGGAGGCCGGGGCCGGCCGTCACATCCTGTTCCAGCAGTACAACGCGGGCGCCGCCGTCGTGAGCTTCTTCAGCGCGGGCGAGGTGGCGCTCGACACGTGGACCCACGTCGCCTGCACCGTCGACACCAGCGTCGTCGCCGCCGGCAGCTGCCAGATCTATCTGAACGGCGCGGCGTCGGGCGCCGCCGTCAACCGCACGGGAACGCCGTCCACGGACACGCAGCCCGTCCGCTTCGGCTACGGCGAGATCCACACGTACCACCGCGGCCAGCTCGACGAGGTCCGCCTCTTCAACCGCGTGCTGACCCTCACGGAGATCCAGACGCTCGCCGGCCAGGTCGCGTCGGCCATCCCGCAGAACCTCAATTTCACCAACACGACGCCGGGCGGCACCACGCTGAATTGGGACGCGGCGGCGGGCGCGACCAGCTACGTCGTCCAGCGGTCGATCGGGGGCGGCGCCTTCGTCACGGTCGCGAGCGGCATCGCGGGGCTGAGCTACACCGACTCCGGCCTGACGCCGGGGACGACCTACACCTACGTGGTCTACGCGGTCGGCCTCGTCAACAGCGCCGACTCCACGCCTTCGGCGGTCATGATCCCCTTCCCGCCGCCGAGAACCAACGATCACAGCGAGGGGCTCTTCGACGAGAACTGCTCGTGCGGCTCCACCGCGTCCGGCGCGCCGGCCGCCTGGGCCCTCTTCGCGGCCCTCGCGCTCCTCGCGTTCCGGCGGCGCTAGGGGCCCGTGCGAGAAATCACCACCGAGACACTAAGGACACGAAGTTTCCTTGGGGTGGCGAAAAGGACCTTCATTCGGATTCAGTTGCGAGGCCAGCGTCCGCCCAGGTTTCCGTAGAGCTTCAAGAGGTTGTGGGTAGCGGCGATCAGCTTCCACTCTCCGCGGACCTTTTGTTGGCCTCGTAGCAGGAACTGTCGGAATCCTCGTCCTTTGATTTGCCCAAAGACGGGTTCGACGATGGCCTCTCTCCGAGAGTAGATGCGCCGACCTCGCAGAGTCCTGAGTTTACGAGCCATCCTCTGCCGAGGTGTAAGCCCCGCGGGAACGCGCCCTCCTCCTAGCGGCGGCTTCCGGAAGGGGACGGGGACGGATGAAAGGGTAAATCCCCCCATCCGTCGCTTCTCCGAATCCCCCGCGTCGTCGCGGATCCGCGCTAGGGACCCGGCTCGGTCGTCTTCGACCTCAGCCAGAGCTCGCCGCCCAGCCAGATCGCGCGCGAGTGGTGGAAGAAGAGGATCGGAAAGACCAGGCCCCAGCCGGAGAGGGCCGCCACCATCGCCCCGGTGGGGATCCGGCCGAGCAGGAGCAGGCCCGCCGCGATGCCGCTGAGCGCCGTCGCTCCGTAGTTCAGCCACATCGCGCCCACGTAGTAGCCCGGCTCCTGGCGGAAGTCGAGGGCGCACGACGCGCAGCGGTCGTTCACCCGCAGGAAGCCGCGGAAGAGCGCGCCGGCGCCGCAGGCCGGACAGCGCAGACGCAGGGCGCGAGCCAGGACGGTGTGGAGTTTCATGGCCCGCCGCCCGCTTCGACCCCCCCGCTCTCCAGGGCCGGCGCGCCACGACGGGGAATATTGTAGCACATCGGAGCCGGCGTCAAGGAGACGCCGGCTCCCAGCCTCCGCCCAGCGCCTTGTACAACGCGACGCAGAACAGCGTCAACGCCGCGTCGCTCGACGCCAGCGCCAGCTCGTCCAGCTGCACCGACCGCTGGGCGGTGAGGACGTCGAGGAAATTCGCCAGCCCCTGCCGGTGCAGGTCCTCCGACAGCGCGAGCGCGCGCCGCCCCGCCTCCAGCGCCCGCTCCAGCGAGCGGCGCCGGTCCCCCTCCCGGAGATAGCCGACCAGGGCGTTCTCGACTTCCTCCAGCGCCGCGAGCACGGCGCCTTCGAACGCCGCGAGCGCCCGCGCCTGGCGGGCTTCGGCGGCGTCCACGCCCGCGCGCAGGCGGCCGGCCGTGAAGATCGGCCAGCGGACCGCCGGCCCCAGCGACCACGCGCGGCTCCCCGTCTCGAAGAGATCCGACGCGCGCAGGCTCTCGAGGCCGAACGCGCCCGTGAGCGAGATCTTCGGATAGAACTCGGCCGTCGCGACGCCGATCCGCGCCGTCGCGGCCGCGAGCTCCCGCTCGGCGCGACGGACGTCGGGCCGCCGCGCCAGCAGCGCCGCCGGCAGGCCGACGACGATCCGGGCGGGAGGCACCGGGATCGGGCCGTCCGCGGCGAGCTCGGCGACGAGGGCCCCCGGATCCCGGCCGAGCAGGACGCCGAGGCGGTGGACGGCCCGGGCCACGTCGGCCTCGGCCGGCGGCACGCCCGACTCGGTCGCGTGGAGCAGGGCCTCCTCGCGGGCGACGTCCAGGGCGGTCGCGACGCCCGCCGCGAGCCTCGACTTGAGCAGCGCCAGGCGGTCGGCGGCGGACGCCGCCTGCGCGCGCAGCACCGCGCGGCGCCGCTGCGCGCCCCGGAGCTCGACGTAGACCCGCGCCGTCTCCGCCCGCAGCGTCACGAGGACCGCCCGCGCGTCCTCCTCGGCGGCCTGGGCGTCGGCGCCGGCCGCCTCGACGTCCCGGCGCAGGCCGCCGAAGAGGTCGATCTCCCACGCCGCGTCGAACCCCGCGGCGTAGCGGCTCTGGTGGAGGTCGGCGCCCGGGAACGTGAACACGTTGCCGCTCGTCTTCCGCCGCTCGTACGATCCGCCCGCGGCGATCTCCGGCAGCAGCGCGCCCCGGGCGACGCCGGCCGCCGCGCGCGCCTCGCGCACGCGGGCCGCCGCGATCCGGAGGTCGGGGCTGCCCTCGACCGCCCGCGCGACGAGGGCCTCGAGGAGGGGATCGCGGAAGACGGCCCACCAGCGCGAGACGTCGGCGGTTCCCGCGTCGATCTTCTCCCCTTCCGCGCGCGTCCAGGCGGCGGGCGTCGCCGTCGCCGGCGGCGCGTAGTCCGGCCCGACGACGCAGCCGGTCAGGAGGAGCAGCGGCAGCGCGCGCCTCACTTGCCGCTCCCGATCATCGGCTTCGCCTCGATGTAGACGTCCATCTGCTGGCCCACGAAGACCGGCAGCGCGGCGCGGTCGAAGGAATAGATCACCTGCAGCACGCGCGTGTCCACGCGCTCGGTGCTCTCGCCCGTCAGCGAGCGCTTGGGCAGGACGTACGGCTCGACCCGCACGAAGGCCAGGTCCGCGCGGAGCTCGCGGTTGCCGCGCACGAACGCCGCCGCCTTCGAGCCCTTTTCGAAACGCCAGGCGTCGTTCTCGTCGACGTCCACCCGGACGTGGAAGCGCTTGAGCGCGCCGAAGAGGAGCAGCGGCGTGAGGGTCGGACCCGCCGGCGCGAATTCGCCCGCCCGCACGTTCACCTGCAGCACGGTCCCGTCCGTCGGCGCCCGCACCGTCAGGCGGTCGATCTCGGTGTCGACGGCCTTCGCCTGCGCCTCGGCCCCGGCGAGATCCGCGCGGGCGACGTCGACGTCCGGCTTCCAGGCGCCGGCCTTGAGGAGGTCGCGCGCCGCCTTCAGCTCCTCGACGCGGGCGGCGGCGGCCTGGGCGGCGTAGCGTTTGCGGTCGAGGTCCTCGATGGACACGGCGCGGGCGTCGGAGACTTTTTCCCAGAGCTCGACCTGGCGGCGGGCGTCGGCGAGCGCCGCCTCCGCCTCCTTCACGCGGGCTTCGGCGGGAGGGAGCTCTTCCGGGCGGGGGGAGGCGAGGAGGCGGTCGAGGCGCGCCTTCGCGGCGAGGACGGCGCTGCCGCGGATCTCCCGCTCGGCGGCGAGGTCGCGGCCGTCGAGCCGGAACAGCGGGGCGCCCGCGTCGACGTCGTCGCCGACCTGGACGAGGACTTTCTCGACGAGGCGGGCGAGCGGCGAGGCGATCGCGACGTTCTGGCCCTGGGCCTCGACGAGTCCGGCGCCGGCGATGTAGGCCGCGAAGGGCGCGCGGGCCGGCGGCGCGACGGGCGGGGCGACCTTCGGAGGCTGGCTGCCCTGGGCGACCACCCAGGCGGCGTAGCCGGCGCCGGCGAGGGCGAGGATCGGAACGAGGGCGGCGCGGATCATGGGGAACCTCCGGTGGAACGCGACTCGATGCCGACCACGCGGCCGTCGTCCATGCGGGCGACGCGGTCGGCGAACCCGAAAATGCGGCTGTCGTGGGTGACGATGACGAGCGACAGGTGGTCGGCGTCGACGAGGCCGCGCAGCAGCTCCATGACCTTGTGGCCGGTGTCGTGGTCGAGGGCGCTGGTGGGCTCGTCGCAGACGATCAGGCGGGGCCTGTGCACGAAGGCGCGGGCGATCGCGACGCGCTGCTGCTGGCCGCCGGACAGCTGGGACGGCAGGGAGCGGCCCCGGTCGCCGATCCCGACGCGGGCGAGGGCCTCGTTCGCCCCGGCGAGGGCGGTCCGGCGCGAGTCGCCCCGGATGAGCAGGGGCACGGCGACGTTTTCGGCGGCGGTCAGCGTCGGGATCAGGTTGAAGGCCTGGAAGACGAAGCCCACGGAGGCGCCGCGGAAGCGCACGCGGGCGCCGTCGCTCATCGCGCGCAGGTCCTCGCCGAAGAGGCGGACGTCGCCCTCGTTGGGGTCGAGGATGCCGGCGGCGACGGAGATGAGGGTGGTCTTGCCGCAGCCCGAGGGGCCGACGAGCATGAGCAGCTCGCCGGGCCGCACCTCGAGGTCGGCGCCCCGCAGGGCGGTGACGGACGTCGCGCCCTTCCCGTAGGTCTTGACGACGCCGCGGAGCTCGACGGCGTGGGCGGTCGACGTCACCACGAAGACACCAAGCGCACGAAGGTTCTCGAAGGCTTCTTCGTGGCCTTCGTGTCTTCGTGGTGAGGCGTGCTCATCCCTTGAACACCACCGCCGGCTCGAGCCGGACGACCTTCCAGAGGCTGATGAGGGCGGCGACCGTGCAGATGACGGCCATGGCGACGCCGGTCGCGGCGAGGATCTGCCAGGGGAGGCGGAAGGCGAGCTCGGTGTTGGCGCTGGCCTTGGAGCCGAACCAGGCGGCGAGGCCCGTGCCGAGCCCGTAGCCGATGCCGCCGACGAAGAGGGCCTGGAGGACGACCATCCGCAGGAGCGTGAGGTTCGTCGTGCCCATCGCCTTGAGGGCGGCGAAGTGCTTCAGGTTTTCGAGCGTGAAGTTGTAGAAGGTCTGGCCGGCGATCGCCAGGCCGACGACGAAGCCCAGGGCCACCGCGATGCCGAAGTTCACCGGAATGCCCGTGTACTTGAAGAAGTACTTCCAGGTCAGCTCGATGAAGGCCTCCTTCGGCAGCGCCTGGAGGCCCGTGATCGTCGTGATCCGCGCGCAGAGGGCGGCGGGATCGACGCCCTCCTTCGCCTTGATCTGGATGAACGAGAGCAGCTTGCGCTCGCGCGGGGCGAACTGGGTGGCCCGCGCGTAGGTCGTGTAGATCACCGGCTGGGACTGGAACGTGCGCGAGACGCGGCAGAGCCCGACGACCACCGCGCGGTGGTCGTTGAGCTCCAGGCTGTCGCCGATGCGCAGCGGGGTCGGCAGGCCGTCGGGCCCGCGCCGGGCGAGCCGCGTCCGCGCGCCCACTTCGTCGACGATGATCCCCTGGCTCTGCCGCAGGTCTTCGAGCCGGCCCTCGACCATCGTGGCGGGCCCGCCGATGAGGGTGGCGTCGTCGAGGCCCACGACGTTGCAGGTCTGGAAGTTCCCGTTCTCAAGGCGGGCCTTGAGCAGCCCCTTGTAGAGCGGGACGGCCCAGTCCACGCCGACGATGCCGCGCACGCGCAGCAGCTGGGTGTCCTGCAGGGGCTTGATGTCGTCGACGAACTGCACCTTGGGGTCCATGACCCAGGCGTCGGCGAGGCCCGAGTCGGTGATGAAGCCGAACGTGCGGGTCATGAGGCCCGTGAAGATCGCCATCTGCTGGGTGATGAGGAAGGAGGCGATCGTGAGGCCGAAGAGGATGCCGAAATACTTCCCCTTGTCCCCCACGAGCATCTTGAGCGCGATCCAGCTCACGCGCGGATCCCTCCGAGCGAGAAGCGGAGGATGTGCTCCGCCAGGACCTCGATCCGCGGCAGGCGGCCGTCGATGCGCTCGACGACCGGCGCGCAGTGCTTGTAGAAGAGCATCTGCCCCAGCACGCTCTTGGCCGCGAGCTCGGCGTTGGGCCTCGACATCCCCCGGATTTCCCGCGTGAGGGCGACGAGGCCCTCGTAGATCGGCCGGATCACGCGCTCGGCCAGGCGGTCGAGGGCGGCCGTCGGCTCGATCATCTCCCGGGCCATCAGGCGCCCCGCGCGGGAATCCCGGTCGGTGACGCGGCGCAGGAAGCCGTCGATGAAGGCCCGGAGGCGCCCCTCGGGCGTCGATTGGCCGTCGATGGGGTGCTTCGCGTGCACCGCCCGCATCTCGCGCTCGAGGACCTCGGCGTAGAGCTTCTTCTTGTCGCGGAAGTGGTAGTTCACCGCCGCGAGGTTGACCTTCGCGCGGCTCACGATGTCGCGGATCGTCGCCTCGCGGAAGCCCTTTTCGGCGAAGACGTCCGCCCCCGCGTCGAGGATCCGCTCCCGGGTGGCCTTCAAACTCATGTATGAAACAGTTGTATGAAACCAGGCCGGACGGCGTCAAGAGAAAAGCGCGCGGCTCAATCCTGGAGCGTGGCCCGGAGCATCCAGACCGTCTTCTCGTGGGCCTCGAGCAGGCCCGTCAGGAAGTCGGCCGTCGCCGGATCGTCGTTCTTCTCCGCCGCCTCGACGTCCTTGCGCAGCTGGCGCGCGAGGGTTTCGTGGTCCGAGAGCAGGCTGGTGAGCATGCCCTTGGCGTCGAGCTGCTCGCCCGGGTACTCCTTGATCCGGGCGCGCTTGAGGAAGTCGGCCAGCGTCGCCTCGGCCTT
The DNA here is from genome assembly GCA_036383955.1 of Planctomycetota bacterium. Classification (GTDB taxonomy): domain Bacteria; phylum Planctomycetota; class MHYJ01; order MHYJ01; family JACPRB01; genus JACQFK01. The sequence goes on from DASVNH010000243.1 coordinate 27,876, forward strand.
TACGCCGACGGCGCGGCCGCGCTCGGCGATCTCGTCGATCTCGCCCTCGAGCGCCTGGTACTGCGCCTCGAAGACCTTGTGGAGGTCGTTGAAATGCGGCCCGGTGACGTTCCAGTGGTAGTTCCGGGTCTTCACGTAGAGGACGTGGGCGTCGGCGAGCAGGTCGTTGAGGACCTTGCCCATCGTTTCGCGCGCCTTGTCGGACAGCCCGGTCTGCGGCTTCATAGCACCCTCCGTTGTCTGATAACGCGGAGGGGGACGTCCGGCATTCGCCGAATCACCACTGGCTGAGGAGCCGCCGGAACAGCCGCCCGATCGCCGAGCCCGGGAAGAACGCGTCGATGCGTCTCATGGGGTCTGACACGACGCCCCGCCCGCCGGGTTCCCGTCTCCCCGTCTACTGTCTACTGTCAGCTGTCTACGTGAACAACGTCCCGATCTTCGGCTGATACCCGTTCACGTACTCGGCGCCGCTCATGCGCCGCTTGTTCTGCGGCTGGATCTCCAGCACCGTCACGTCGCCGTCCGCGCAGGCGATCCGGATGCCGTCCTTGTCGATGGCCACGATCTCCCCGGGCCGGTGGCTGGGCTTGGCCGGGTAGCGGGCGGCCCGCACCTTGTGGATCACCACCCGGACCGGGCCCGCGAACGTGAACGCGCAGGGCCAGGGCTGCAGGGCCCGCACGAAATTCTGGATCTTCGCGGCCGGCTTGCGCCAGTCGATCCGCCCGTCGTTCTTCTCGAACTTCCGCGCGTACGTCGCCTCCCGCTCGTCCTGCGGGATCTCCACCGCCCGGCGCTCCTGGACGGCCTGAAGGACGTCGATCAGCAGGTCCGCCCCCACCACCGAGAGCTCGTCCTCCATCGCGGGCGTCGTCGCCTCCGGCGGCACGGGGACCCTCGACATCCCCAGGATCGGGCCCGCGTCCATCTTCTCGACGACCTTCACGATGCAGACGCCCGTGAACGCGTCGCCGTTGAGCAGCGTCCGCGCCACCGGCTCGGGCCCGCGGTACTTCGGCAGCAGCGACGGGTGGATGTTCAGGCACTGGAAGCGGGCCATCTGGAGGATGTCGTTCCCCAGCTTCTGCCCGTACGCCACGACGATGATGACGTCCGGCGACAGCGCCCGCAGCTCGCGGAGGAATTCGTACTCGTTGCAGTTGGCCGGCTGGTAGAGGAAGAGGCTCTTGGCGAGGGCGACCTCCTTCACGGGGCTCGCCTGCATCTCCTGCCCGCGCCCCGCCGGGCGGTCGGGCTGGGTGACGACGGCGAGCACCTTGTGGCCCGACTCCATGAGCTTGTCGAGCGCGGGGACCGCGAAGCCGGCGGTGCCGAAGAAGACGATGTTCATATCACGTTGGTCTCGACGATGGGCTGACCCTCCTTGAACCGAGAGAGGCGCAGGCTGGAGATGTCGAGCGACGAGCGCCCCGTGACCAGTAGTTCGGCGACGAGCATCCCCGTCGCCGGCGCGTGCATGACGCCGTGGCCGCTGAAGCCGGCGGCGATCCAGTAGTTCTCCCCGATCTCCCCGATCAGCGGATGATGGTCGGGCGTCACCTCGTAGAGCCCGCCCCAGGCCGTCCGCACCGTCGCGCGCTCGAGGGCCGGCACCCGGGCCATGGCCAGCTCCGCGACCCGCTCGACGAAGCCGTAGTCGACGGCCTCGTTGAAGCCGGGCGGCTCGTCCTTGTCCGCCTTGCCCACCAGCAGGCCGCCCGATTCGCTGTGGAGGTACACGCCGCTCGTGTAGTCCACCGTCATCGGGATCGGATGCGGAAGCTCCGGGAAGGGCTCCGTCGTGAAGCACTGGCGGCGCACCGGGCGGATCGGGATGTCGAAGCCGAACAGCTCCCCGAGCTTCCCGGTCCAGGCGCCCGCCGCGAGCACGATCCGGCCGCCTTCGACGTCCCCCTTCGAGGTGAGGACGGTGGCGCCCCGGCGTCCCTTGACCTCGTGGTCGAAGAAGAACTGGACGCCCAGGTCCTTGGCCTTCTTGTGGTAGCCCATCACGTAGTCGGCCGGCGAGGCGTAGCCGTCGCGCGCGTGGAAGACGCCGCCCAGGACGTCGTCCGTCCTCACGTACGGCGCCTTCGCGGCGACGCCCGCGCGGTCGAGCAGCTCGATGGCCAGGCCGTGGCGGCGCTGACGTTCGGCGTTACGCCGGAAGACCTCCATCTCCTCGGGCCGGGTCGCGATCCAGAGATAGCCGGCCTGGGTGAAGGCGACGTCGACGCCGATTTCCCCGGGGAAGCGCTCGAAGCGGTCGAGGGAGAGCTTGGAGAGCTCGATGTTGATGTCGCTCGAGAACTGCGCGCGGATGCCGCCGGCGGCCTTGGCGGTCGATCCCAGCCCCGGCGCGGCTTCCTTGTCGATCACCGCCACGTCGGGCCGGCCCATCATCGCGAGGTGGCAGGCGATGGACGTGCCCACGATGCCGGCCCCGATGATCACGATGTCGTGTTTGCGCCCCATGGTCGCGGTCATTCTACGCCGCGGCCCCGCGGGAGGCACCATAACTCGTACTGTACGTTTTATGGCGTTCGCTACCGGCCGGTAGGATTGGAGGGGGGCCCCTACGGAGCGGTCGGGCTTCCCGTCGTTCCGGATAGGGAGAACTCTGGCACGGGGCTTGCTTTAACGGGGGCCATGAGCACCGCGCGCGCGATCCGCCTGGAGCTGAGGTTCGCCGAGTCCCCCACGGTCGGGGCGAGACTGGAGGGGCTGGCGCGCTGCCTCCGCGTCGGGCTGAAGATCCTGCACGCGCGCGTCACGCGCACCGAATCGTGGTACGAGGTCGAGCTGACCGGATCGGAGCGGGGCGTCGAGAAGGCGGTCCGGGCCTTGGGCGGGCTCGCTTGACCGGATCTTGACGCCGGGTTCATGGAATCCTGAAGAGAGGGCGGCACTCTACAGGGGTCGCAGGGAGGAAGAGAGGACCGCCATGATGTACAACGCCCGCGTCCGGGACGCCTGGCAGCGCCTGAGCGTCCTGCAGCAGGAAATTCTGTCCGCCGATCTCGCCGGAGACGACGAGGTCGACGACGAGGAAATCGCCACGCGTTTCGGGACGACCGCCGCGGCCGTCCGCGTGGAACGGATCCTGGCCCGGAGGCGCCTGAACGACGCCCTCCTGGGCCAAGCCTCTTAGAAGTGGAGTGGAGAACGTCATGGCCAAGCTGACCCCCAAGGCGGCCGCGCCCAAGCCGGCCGTCGTCGCGAAGGCTCCCGTGAGCCCGCTCAAGAACGTGTCCATCGCCGCGCGCCTCGACGGCGCCCGCGAGGTGCTGGTGACCGGCGACTTCACCAACTGGAACGGCTCGGCCGTTCCGCTCAGCCGGACGACCGACGGCACCTGGACGGCGACGCTGAAGCTCGCCCCCGGCGAGTACCAGTACCGGCTGCTGGTCGACGGCCAGTGGCGCGACCACGCCGAGGCGCCGCGCCGCGTGCCCAATCCGTTCGGCACCGAGAACTGCGTCCTCACGGTCGCGTAGGGCTCGACGCGCGCTCCGTCCCTCGCCCTCTGTAACTCCGCCCGGCGTTGTGTTTCGCGCGGGTCTTTGCTAAGACAGTAGGGCCCTTGGCGGACCGGCGCGCTTGCCCCTGATCCCGCGGATAAGCGGTATCCCCGGAATCACCGGCAAACCCCGTCCCGGGGCGCGTGATTTCAAGGACGGGGACCCCATGGACGCGACCGCGCCCGGCGACGAAGAGAGTCTCCGGCACCTCGAAGGGAAGCTCCGCCACACGTTCAAGGACCCGAAGATCGCCCTGCAGGCGCTGACGCACAGCTCCGCGAAGGACAAGGACTTCCCCTGCAACGAGCGCCTGGAGTTCCTCGGCGACGCCATCCTCGGCCACATCATCAGCGAGCACCTCTTCCAGCTCTTCCCCGACTACGAGGAAGGCGACCTCTCGACCATGAAGTCGATCATCGTCTCGGCCGCCACGCTCGCGGAAAAAGCCGAGGAGCTGGAGCTCGAGAAGCTGGTGATCCTCGGCCGCGGCCTCAAGGAGAAGCGCGGCCTCCCCAAGTCGATCCTCGCCAACGCCTTCGAGGCCGTCATCGCCGCGCTCTACCTCGACGGCGGCTTCGAGGTCACCCGCGCGTTCGTGCTCGGCACCCTGAAGGTGAAGGTCGACGAAATCCTCAAGGACGAGCACGAGAAGAATTACAAGTCGCTCCTCCAGGACTACGCCCAGCGCTCCCGGGCCACCATCCCCAACTACAAGGTCATGCGCGAGGAAGGCCCCGACCACAAGAAGATGTTCCACGTCGTCGTCGAGCTCGCCGGCGCCCAGTACGGCCCCGCCTGGGGCGCCAACAAGAAAGAAGCCGAGCAGCGCGCCGCCAAGAAGGCCCTCCAGTCCCTGGGCCTCCTCTCCGGCGCCGTCGAAGAGGACCCCGTCACCTAACTCCATGCTATAAAGGCTCCCGAAGGCCCCCGGCCCGGATCGGCCCCCGCGCCGGTTGCCTTCGACTTCCCAAGTACTGGCCCGCGTGAACGCGGCGCTCGCCGGGGGGACCCCCCTCCAGGTGGGCGGCGCCTGGGGGTCGTCCTACGCCCTCATCACGGCCGGCCTCCCCCGCCCCACCCTGCTCCTCGTCCCCCATCCCCTCGCCGCCGAGGAGGCCGTCGACGACCTCCTCTGCTTCGGCGCCCGCCCCGTCCTCTTCGAGACCCTCAAGGAGGCCGAGCGCTTCCGGACGGGACAAATCGACCTCCTGATCGCCTCGCTGCCCGAGGCGCTCGGCGAGCTGCCCGCGCCGTCGACGCTCGACGGCTCCCGCCTCGACTTGAAGGTGGGCGGCGCGCTCGACCTCCACCGCCTGTCCGACCTGCTCACCGCCAGCCGCTACGAGCGCGCGGCCTCGGTCGAGCGCCCGGGCGAGTACGCGCTCCGCGGCGGGATCCTGGACCTCTATCCGCTCACGCAGGACCGGCCCGTGCGCGTGGAGCTGGAAGGGGACGCGATCGAGTCGATCCGCGCGTTCGACGTCGGGACCCAGACCTCGTTCGAGCGCCTCGACCGGGTCGCGTTCCCGCTCGTCCCCTCCGACGCCCCCGACACCGCGACGCTCATGGACTTCCTGCCGGCGAAGGCCGTCGTCGTCCTCCGCGAGCCCGAGGAGATGGACCTCAAGCACCCGCGCTGGACGGAGGCCTACGGGCACCTGGCCAAGCGGGCCGTGCTCACGCTGACGGCGCTGCCCCAGCCGGACGCCGAGAACCTCCGGATCGTGTCGCTCCAGCGCTTCAGCGGCGTGCTCGCGAACGTCGAGCGCGAGCTGGAGGCGGTGCGGCGGAAGCACACCGTGATCTTCTGCGCGAACGAGGGCGAGGAGTCGCGCCTCAAGGAGCTGATCAAGACGCCCGTCGAGATCCGCCGCGGCCGCCTCCATCACGGCTTCCTCTTCGAGGACCTCGAGACGGCCTTCATCCCCCACCACCAGCTCTTCAACCGCTACCGCCTCCGCCGCGGCGCGCGGCGGGCCGACACGCGGCCCATCGACTCCCTCCTCGAGATCGAGAAGGGCGACATCGTCGTCCACGTCACGCACGGCATCGGCCGCTTCGTCGGCATCGAGCGCCGCAAGGATCACGAGTTCATGGTCCTCGAGTACGCGGAAAGCGCCCGGCTCTTCGTGCCCGTCACCAACCTCGACCTCGTCCAGCGCTACGTCGGCGGCGCCGAGGCGCCCCCGCCGCTCTCCGCGCTCGGCGGCGACCGCTGGGCCAACGCCAAGATCCGGGCGCAGCAGGCCGTCGAGAAGCTCGCCCAGGAGATGCTCCAGGTCCAGGCGCTCCGGGCGATGGAGCTGGGGACGTCGTTTCCGCCCGACGGCGAATGGCAGCGCGAGTTCGAGGGGGCCTTCCCCTTCGAGGAGACCGAGGACCAGATCGAGGTGGCGGCCCAGATCTCCGCCGACATGCGCTCGCCGAAGCCGATGGACCGCCTGGTCTGCGGGGACGTCGGCTACGGCAAGACCGAGCTCGCCATGCGCGCGGCCTTCCGCGCCGCCGTGGCCAACCGCCAGGTCGGGGTGCTCGTCCCCACGACCGTCCTCGCCGAGCAGCACCTGCAGACCTTCAAGGAGCGCATGGCCGAGTACCCGGTGCGGATCGAATCGCTCTCGCGCTTCAAGACGAAGGGCGAGCAGCGGGAGGTCCTCAAGCGCCTGGCCGACGGCTCGGTGGACGTCGTCATCGGCACGCACCGCCTCGTGCAGCCGGACGTCCGCTTCAAGGACCTCGGCCTCGTGATCATCGACGAGGAGCAGCGCTTCGGCGTCGAGCACAAGGAGTTCATGAAGCGGGTGCGGGCGACGGTCGACGTCCTGACGCTCACCGCCACGCCGATCCCGCGGACGCTGCACATGTCGCTGCTCGGCATCCGCGAGATCTCGTCGCTGCTCACCCCGCCGCGGGACCGGCTCGCGATCCGCACGGAGATCCTGCCGCGCGACGAGCGGCGGATCCGCGAGGCGATCCTCTACGAGATGGGGCGCGGGGGGCAGGTCTACTTCGTCCACAACCGCGTCCGCTCGATCGAGGAGGTCGCCCGGCGGCTCCGCTTCCTCGTGCCCGAGGCGAAGTTCGCGGTCGGCCACGGGCAGATGCACGAGCACGAGCTCGAGGCGTCGATGCTCAAGTTCCTCAACCGGGAGGTCGACGTCTTCGTCTGCACGACGATCATCGAGAGCGGGATCGACATCCCCAGCGCCAACACGATGATCATCGACAACGCCGACATGTTCGGGCTGGCGGACCTCCACCAGCTGCGCGGCCGCGTGGGCCGCTACAAGGCCCAGGCCTTCTGCTACCTGCTGCTGCCCCAGGACCGGCCCATCGTCCCGCAGGCGAAGAAGCGCCTGAAGGCCGTCGAGGAGTTCAGCGAGCTGGGCGCGGGATTCAAGATCGCCCTGCGCGACCTGGAGATCCGCGGCGTCGGCAACCTGCTCGGGGCGGAGCAGCACGGGCACATCGTCTCGGTGGGCTACGACCTCTACTGCCGCCTCCTCGAGCGCGCGGTGAAGAAGGCGAAGAAGCAGCCGATCACGGAGCCCCTGGAGTGCCCGGTCGAGCTGGGCCTGCCGACCTACATCCCGGAGGAGTACATTCCCGAGCTGCGGACGCGGGTCGAGGTCTACCGGCGCCTGACGGGATGCCGCGCGGAGGAAGAGCTCGCGGCGGCCGAGCGCGAAGTCCTCGACCGCTTCGGGACGCTGCCGGAGACCGTCGAGAACTTCATCCGGGTGATGCGGATCAAGCTGCGCGCGACCCCCTGGGACCTGTCCTCCATCTCCAAGGGCCGCGAGGGCATGATCCTCAAGTTCCGGAACGCGAAGAAGGCCGAGGCCCTCCGCAAGCGCGACCCCGCCCACGTCCGGATCATGGACGACGACACCATCCTGGTGGTGGACCGGGACGTCGCCGACGTCCTAAAATAGGGCCCATGCGCTCCCGCCGCCCCGCGCCCGCCGCCAAGAGCCCTCTGCCGCTGATCCTCGGCGGCGGCGTCGCGGTCCTGGTCGTCGTGATCGCGGTCGCGGCGTCGGGAGGCAAGAAGCCCCCGCCCCCGAAGGCCGTCGAGGCCGCCCCGGAGGCCGTCGCCAAGGACCGCTCCGTCCAGGACACGGGCTACATCATGTTCGTCTGCGCGAACAGCGGGAAGCACGCGGACAAGGAGATCGTGCTGCCGGGCCTCTGTCCCGCCTGCGCCAAGGCGAGCAGCTACTACTGGGACGCGGGGCTGTCGAACTACCGCTGCTTCGCCTGCGCGAAGGAGTATCCGCAGGCGAAGATCGCCTGTCCCGAGTGCGGCAAGGTCCCCGTGAAGACCCGGCTCAAGCATCGCTGAGGCCTAGAGAAGCTCGTCGCTGATGTTGAGGGCGGACTCGCCGAACGTTTGGACTCCAAGGGCCTCGAATTCACGCAGGAACATCCGGAGTTCAATCAGGTCATTGCCCGCCAGCGCGACCTCATCCTCATCCGTGGAAACCGCGCAGAGCTCGTTGAGCAGACGCTCACGGTCTTTGAGCGAGCGCAGGATCACCTTGAACCGTCGCTCGCTGATCCGCAGATCGAGCTCTTTCATTGAACCGCCGCCTTCTTGAAGAGCTTCAGGGCCTTCAGCCCCATCTCTTCCAGAATTCCTTTGTACTTGTCGACCGGCATGTTTCTGGCGGGGGCAACCAGAAAATGCCCGGCCCCTTCCGAGACGAGCTTCAGGTCGGTCGGTAACACCGTTCCACGGGCGAACTTCCACACCCACCCGGACAGCGGAGCGAGCTTGAGACCCGCTTCATTGTAGACGCTCACGCCTTTCCCGTTCGCGAGGATGACTTTCACGCCGTTCAAGTCCACGACGTCGACCTCCCCTCCCCGCACCTTATGCAGAAGCGGCGATGTCGAGTTGCCGACGCGAAAGACTTCTTCGGGGATGATGTAAAACTCTTCGGGAAGGCTCATGGCGGTCGAGTCTAGTTTCGCCAAAACCGAACACCAAGCGAAATCTGTCGGCGCGCGAATCCAGGTTATATTCAGAGCGGATCACTGCCCCGAACGCGGCAAGGTTCCCGGCAAGACCCGGCTCAAGCACCGCTGATGAAGGAGACGCCATGAAGATCCTCGCCTGCCTCCTGCCGTTTTCGCTGGTGGTGACGTCCCAGGCCGCCCCGTACAAGGACGCGCGCTACGGCTTCTCGATCGTGCCGCCGGCCTTCGCTCCCGGCGAAGCCGAGAGCGTGACCCCGGTCATGTTCTTCGCGGCGGGCGAGAAGGGCTTCGCCGCGAACCTGAACGTGGCCGTGCAGACCACGTCCATGACGGCCCAGGAGTACGCCGAGCTCTCCCGCGGCCAGTTCCAGCAGATGGGCCTGAAGGTCCACTCCGAGAAGGAGCTGAAGGTCGGCGGCCGGAACGCCTTCCTCTGGGACTACCAGGGCAAGACGCAGGGCCTCGATCTCCACTGGCTGGCCCTGGCGGTTCACGACAAGGGCCGGGTCTTCCTGGTGACGGGGACTTCGACGTCCGAGGCCTTCGAGAAGCACGAAAAGGCCTTCCGGGACGCCCTGACGAGCTTCACCCTGCCCGAGTAGGGATTGCCCGACCGCCCGGACCCCGGAAGGTGAATAGAAGTAGGGCTTGAACGGCGGCGCACAAAAGATATATCTTTTAGGCAGAGCTGGGGACCGAGCATGCTGAATTTCTCGTCCAAGGGCGCCAAGCACGTCTGCGACGACGGCTCCACGCGGCGCGACTTCCTGCAGGTCGGCGCGCTCGGCGCCCTGGGCCTGACGCTCCCGAAGTTCCTCGCGGCGCAGGAGCACGCGCCCAAGCCCAAGAACGACCGCTCCTGCATCATGATCTTCAACCTCGGCGCGCCCAGCCAGATCGACACCTGGGACCCCAAGCCCGACGCCCCGGCCGAGATCCGCGGCCCCTTCCAGACGATCAAGACGGCGTCGCCCGACATCCAGCTGACCGAGATCCTCCCGCTGCACGCGAAGATCGCCGACAAGTTCTCGCTCGTCCGCAGCGTCTACCACACCGCCGCCGCCGTCCACGACTCCGGCCACCAGATGCTGCAGACCGGCCGCCTCTTCACGGGCGGCGTCAACACGCCGCACGCGGGCGCGGCCCTCCAGTTCCTCCGCGGCTCCCGCAACGAGCTCCCCGCCCACGTCATCCTGCCCGAGCCGATGGGCCCGACCGGCGGCAACATGCCCCACGGCCAGGAGGCCGGCTTCCTCGGCAAGGCCTTCGACCCCTTCGTCCTCAACGCCGACCCCTCCAAGCCCGACTTCAAGGTGCCCGACCTCCTTCCTCCCGCCTCGCTCGGCCAGGCGCGGATCGACCGCCGCCGCCGCCTCCGCGACATCGTCGACGAGACGGTGAAGAACTTCGAGGCGAGCGAGAACGCGGACCTCATGGACCGCAACTTCAAGACCGCCTTCACGCTCATGACCAGCACGCGCGCCCGCGAGGCCTTCGACCTCACCAAGGAGCCCGCGAAGGTCCGCGAGCGCTACGGCATGACCCGCTTCGGCCAGTGCTGCCTGCTCGCCCGCCGCCTCGTCGAGGCCGGCGTCCGCTTCGTCACGATCAACACCTTCATCACCGTCTTCGACGAGATCACCTGGGACATCCACGGCTCCAAGCCCTTCACGTCCATCGCGGGCATGCGCGACATCGTCGCGCCCATGTACGACCAGGGCTACAGCGCGCTCATCGAGGACCTCCACCAGCGCGGCCTCCTCGACAACACCCTCGTCACCAACCTCGCCGAGTTCGGCCGCACCCCCCGCGTCAACCCCGCCGGCGGCCGCGACCACTGGCCCCAGTGCTGGACCATCGGCTTCGCGGGCGGCGGCGTGAAGGGCGGCCGCGTCGTCGGCCGCAGCGACGAGATCGGCGCCTACCCCGCCGAGAAGCCCGTCAATCCGGCGGAGGTCGTCGCCACCATCTTCCACAGCCTCGGCATGGACCTCGAAGCCCACCTGCCCGGCCCCGCCGGCCGGCCGTTCCCCATCGTCGACTTCGGCACCCAGCCCATCAAAGAGCTGTTCTGATGATCGCGCTATTGTGCGTCCTGGCCGCCCAGGAGGACGTCGTCCTCTACCCCCGCGAGATCCGCCTCCACGGCCCCGCCTCCCGCCAGACCCTGCTCCTCGAGCGGACCCGCGGAACGACGGCGGTCGGGCCCGCCGACGGCGCCGCCTACGCGTCCAGCGACCTGCGGGTCGTCGTGATCGAAAACGGCGCGGCCGTGCCCGTCGGCGACGGCACCGCGACGATCACCGCGCGCGCGGGGGGAAGGACGTCGACCTCCCCCGTGAAGGTCACCGACATGGGCAGGCCGTTCGCGCGGAGCTTCCGCAACCACGTCCAGCCCGTGCTCGCCCGCTACGGCTGCTCCTCCGGCGCCTGCCACGGCGCGGCCGCCGGCAAGAACGGCTTCAAGCTTTCGCTCCGCGGCTACGACGAGGAGGGCGACCACAAGGCGCTCACGCGCCACGCGCTCGGCCGCCGCGTCGACCTCGAGGACCCGGGCCGCAGCCTCCTCCTCCTCAAGGCCACCGGGGCCGTCGCCCACAAGGGCGGCGTCCGCTTCGCGCCGTCGTCGCGCGAATACGACGTCCTGGGCGAGTGGATCGCCGCCGGCTGCCCCCCGCCGCGGGCCGACGATCCCCGCGTCTCCCGGATCGAGGTGCTGCCGCCCCACGCCGAGCTCAAGCCCGGCCAGGACCAGCCCGTCCTCGTCCTCGCGCACTTCACCGACGGCTCGGTCTTCGACGCGACGCCCTGGGCCAAGTACACCGGCTCCGACAGCTCGGTCGCCGTGCCCGACGAGGCCGGCCGCGTGAAGGTCACCGGCAACGGCGAAGGCGCGATCACCGCCTGGTACCTGCAGAAGATCGCCGTGGCGTCCATCACGGTCCCCTACGCCAACCAGGTCCCCGCCGAGGTCTTCGCGAAGGCGCCGCGGGCGAACTTCATCGACGACCTCGTCCTCGCGAAGCTGAAGGAGCTCGACCTCCCCCCCTCGCCGCCCTGCTCCGACGCCGAGTTCCTCCGCCGCGCCTTCCTCGACGCGACCGGCACGCTCCCGACGGCCGACGAGGCCCGCGCGTTCCTCGCCGATCCGGCCCCGGACAAGCGCGACCGCCTGATCGAGGCGCTCCTCGCCCGCCCGGAGTACGTCGACTACTGGACCTACAAATGGTCCGACCTGCTCCTCGTCTCCAGCCGCACGCTCAGCAAGCCCGCCATGTGGGCGTACTTCGCCTGGGTGCGCAACCGCGTCGCCGCCAACACGCCCTGGGACGCCGTCGTGCGCGAGCTCGTCACCGCCACGGGCGGCTCGATGGAGACCGGCGCGGCCGCGTTCTACCTGCTCCACGACGACCCGACCGAGATGGCGGAGAACGTGAGCCAGGCGTTCCTGGGGATGTCGATCCAGTGCGCCAAGTGCCACAACCATCCGATGGAGAAGTGGACGAACGACCAGTACTACGCGTTCGCCAACCTCTTCTCGCGGGTGCGCCACAAGGCGACGCCCCGCGCGGGCAACGCGGTGGTCTTCGCCGCCTCCGAGGGCGAGCTCATCCAGCCCGTGTCCGGCCGCCCCCAGCCGCCCACCCCGCTCGACGGGACGCCCGTGGCGTTCGACGCCCCCGGCGACCGCCGCCACGCGCTCGCCGACTGGCTCGTCTCCAAGGACAACGCCTACTTCGCGCGCTCCATCGTCAACCGCGTCTGGGCCAACTACATGGGCGTCGGCCTGGTGGAGGCCGTCGACGACATGCGCAAGACGAACCCGGCCTCGAACGAGAAGCTGCTCGACGCCCTGGCGGCCCACCTCGCGGAGGCGAAGTTCGACCTCAAGGCGCTGACCCGCGCGATCCTGCGCTCCCAGGCCTACCAGCGCTCCAGCCGCCCGCTGCCCGGCAACGCGGGAGACAAGCGCTTCTACGCGCGCTTCTACCCGCGGCGGCTCATGGCGGAGATCGCGCTCGACGCCCTTTCGCAGGCGACCGGCGCGCCCACGACCTTCGTCGAGGACCTGCGCAACGCGAACCAGAAAGGCGGGGCGCTGCCGTCCGGCCTCCGCGCGCTGCAGCTGCCCGACTCCAAGACCGACTCCTACTTCCTCAAGGCCTTCGGGCGCGCCGACCGCATCCAGACCTGCGAGTGCGAGCGCAGCAACGCGCCCTCCATGTCCCAGGCCCTGCACCTGTCGAACGGCGACACCCTGAACGAGAAGCTGCGCGCGAAGGGCAACCGGATCGAGAAGCTGCTCGCGTCGAGCCCCGAGACGATCGTCGAGGAGGCCTACCTCGCCTCCGTCTCGCGCCTCCCCACGGACGCGGAGCGCCGCAAGATCCTCGACGTCCTGGCCGGCGCGAAGGAGACGGAGCGCCGCGAGGCGATCGAAGACCTGTTCTGGGGCCTGCTGTCGTCGCGCGAGTTCCTGTTCAACCACTGATGAGAAACTCACCACAAAGGCACGAAGAGCGCGAAGCGGCCGCTTCGAGGAACGCGGGGAGGCCGCCCGAGGCGGCCTCGGCTTTCTCCGGAAGCCCCGCGTTCTCCGTGTCCTTTGTGTCTTCGTGGTGCCGTCTCGGTGTTCTCGGTGTCTCGGTGGTGAAGCGATGAGCCTGCTGATCCTGGCCCTCCTGACGCAGAGCTACGGGGAGGTCGACGCGATCTTCCGCAAGCACTGCGTCTCCTGCCACAACCCCAAGGAGCTGAAAGGCGAGCTCAACCTCGAGAGCCACGCCGGGCTCCTCAAGGGCGGCGAGAACGGGCCGGTCGTGGACTCCCTCGTCGCGGTCCTCGAGCACGCGAAGAAGCCCTTCATGCCGCCGCCCAAGAAGGCGCCGAAGCTGGGCGCCGCGGAAATCGACGTCGTCCGCAAGTGGGTCGCGGCCGGCGCGCCCGCCCCGAAGGCGGGCGAAGTCGCGAAGGCCGTCGACGTCCCCAAGATCGCCCCCAAGGTCGCGCCGCGCCGCGCCGTCGGCGCGATCGCCGCCGCCCCGAAACAGCTCGCGGTCGCCCGCCTGGCGGACGTCGAGATCCTCGACCCCGAAACCCGGGCCGTGACGCGCAAGCTCGCCGGGCACGCGGGGCCCGTGCTCGACCTCGCGTTCAGCGCCGACGGCAAGTTCCTGGCCGCGGCGGGCGGCGAGCGCGGCGTCGCGGGCGAGGTGAAGATCTGGGCCGACGCGGCCGTGGTGAAGACGCTCAAGGGCCACGCCGACGCGATCTACGCGGTCGCGTTCTCGCCCGACGGCAAGCTGCTCGCGACGGGCAGCTACGACCGCGACGTGGTGCTGTGGGATCTGGCGGCGGGCAAGCCGCTCCGGACGCTGGAAGGCCACAACGAGGCGGTGTTCGACGTCGCGTTCCGCCCCGACGGAAAGATCCTCGCCAGCGCGAGCGCCGACCGCACCGTGAAGCTCTGGGACGTGGAGTCCGGCCAGCGCCGCGAGACGCTCAATGAGGCGACGAAGGCGCTGCACGCGGTCGCGTGGAGCGCGGACGGCCGTCACGTCTACGCGGGCGGGGTGGACAACCGGGTGCGGCAGTGGGAGGTCAGCGCCGACGCGAAGGAAGGCACGAACGCGCTCAGGGCGTCGGTCTTCACGCACGAGGGCGCGATCCTGGCGATCCGCTTCTCCGGCGACGGAAAGACGCTGCTGACGTCGGCCGACGACCGGACGGTGAAGCTCTGGAACGCCGGGGACTTCTCGCAGAAGCTGGTTCTCGAGGCGCAGCCCGACTGGCCGGTCGCGCTCGCGTTCGCGCTCGACGACAAGACGGCCGTGGTCGGGCGCCTCGACGGCACGCTGGGCTTCTACGCCAGCGCCGACGGCAAGCCGCTCGCCCAGGCGACGCCGGAGCCGGGGATGATCCGGCCCCGCGGCCTGCGGCGCGGCGCCGGGGGGGAATTCAAGATCACGGGCAAAAACCTCGGCGGGCTGGCGTCGGCGCGGACGAGCCATCCCAAGGTCCAGGCCCGCGTCCTCAAGAGCGACCGGGCCGACGAGGCCTGGGTCGAGATCACGGCGGCGCCCGACGCCCCGCCCGCCGGCGTGGACGTGTGGGTCTCGGGCCCGGCCGGCGAGGCGGGGCCGCTGAAGGTCTGGGTCGACGACCTCCTCCAGATCGGCGAGAAGGAGTCGAACGCGTCGATGCCCGTCTCGACTCCCGCGAGCGTCTGGGGCTCGCTGGCGTCGCCCACGGACCAGGACGTCTTCGCGTTCGAGGCGAGGAAGGGCGAGACGCTCGTCTTCGACCTGGCGGCGAAGCGGCTCGGCTCGAAGCTCGAAGCGGTGATCTCCGTCTCGGACGCCCAGGGGCGCCTGCTCGCGAGCAACATCGACTACGAAGGGGAGGCCGATCCCTTCCTGGCCTGGACCGCGCCGGCGGACGGCCTGTATCACGCCCGCGTGCGCGACCTCCAGCACGCGGCGTCGGCCGAGCATTTCTACCGGCTTTCGGTCGGCGCGCTTCCGGTGGTGACCGGCGCGTATCCGCTGACGGTCCCCGCGCACGCGGAGTCGACGGTCGTCCTCGTCGGCCACAACCTGCCGCCCGGAGCTTCCGTCCGGGTGAAGGCCGGGGCGCCGGGAGATGTCGTCGTGCCCGCGGGCTACCGCTCGCTGCGGGAGATCAAGGTGAAGGCGGTCGAGGGCGCCGAGCCCCTGGAGGTCGAGGGCGACGCCCCGAACGCGATCGCCGCTCCGGGAGGCGCCAACGGCCGGATCGGGGCGCCGGGGGACGTCGATCTCTGGCGCTTCGAGGCGAAGAAGGGCCAGGCCTGGGTGATCGAGACCCTGGCGGCGCGGATGGGCTCCGCGGCCGACACGAAGATCGAGATCCTGAGCGCGGACGGCAAGCCCGTCCCGCGCGTCCTGCTGCGGGCGGCGCGCGACAGCTGGCTGGAGTTCCGCGCGATCGACGCGAACGCGATCGGCGGGCGGTACTGGCAGTGGGAGGAGATGGAGCTCGGCCAGTACCTGTACATGAACGGCGAGGTCGTGCGGCTCTTCCTGGCGCCCCGGGGGCCCGACTCCCAGTGGGACTTCTTCGCCTCCGGAGGCAAGCGCCTCAGCTACTTCGACACCAGCGCGGTGGCC
This sequence comes from Planctomycetota bacterium, assembly GCA_036383955.1. Taxonomy (GTDB): domain Bacteria; phylum Planctomycetota; class MHYJ01; order MHYJ01; family JACPRB01; genus JACQFK01. Next base: position 43,531 of record DASVNH010000243.1, read on the forward strand.
CATCCGCTCGACGAGCCGGCCTACATCGTCGACCCCCATCCGCCCGGCACGAAGCTGCCCCCCAACGGCCTCCCCGTGTTCACGCTCCACTACGCGAACGACGACGACGCGTCCCGCAAGCTCGGCGCCGACTCGCGGCTCACGTTCACCGCGCCGGCCGACGGCGCCTACCTCGCGCGGGTGCGCGACGTCCGGAGCCTCGGCGGCGAGCGCCACACGTACCGGCTCTCGATCCGCGAGGCGAAGCCCGATTTCAACGTGTCCCTCGAGGGGCAGAACTCGAGCGTGCCCGAAGGCAGCGGCCGCAACTTCACCGTCCGCGTGGACCGGGTGGACGGCTTCGACGGCCCCGTGAGCGTCGAGATCTCGGGCATGCCGCCGGGCTTCACGGCCACGTCCCCGCTCACGATCTACGAGGGGCACCTCACCACGCAGGGGACCCTCTACGCCGGCGCCGGCGCCCCGAAGCCCGCGGCGGGGCCGGCGGCGAAGCTCGTCGCCCGCGCGATGGTGCGCGGGAAGGAAGTCGTCAAGGAGGCGAACGCCTTCGGCGCCTTCTCGCTCGCGCCCAAGCCGCAGGTGCGCGTGTTCCTCGAGCCGGTCGACGGCGCGAAGGAGCTGGCCGTGGTCCCGGGCAAGGAGATCCCCGCCCTGCTCAAGATCGAGCGGAACGGTTTCGAGGCCCGGGTGACGTTCGACGTCGAGGGCCTCCCCTTCGGCGTGATCGTGGGCGACATCGGCCTCAGCGGCGTGCTGATCCCCGAGAAGGAGACCGAGCGCCGGATCTTCCTGCAGTGCGCCCCCTGGGTCGCCCCCGAGAAGCGCTGGTGCCACGCCCGGGCCCGGGAGGTGGGCAACCCCACCAGCCCCCCGGTCCCGTTCACGGTCCTGCCGCGCTAGACGGAGCCGTCGCCGGAGATCTGGGTGCCGGGACGAGCGACCTTCTCCGCGAGCAGGATCGTGTTGCTCGTGCCGTCCGTGATGCTCGGACTCGGCTGGGTGAAATTCAGGCCGCCCTTGGTCTTCTTCATCGCCTTCTTCGCCAGGGGCTTCTTCGCCTTTTTCGGAGGCATGGTTTCCCTCCTTCTAGCCGGTGATCTGGATGTCGTTGAGCGTGATCTTGAGGAAGTCCTGCTGGCCGCTCTTCTTGTCGGTCGTGGTCACGGCGCCGCCCTTGGTCTTCTTCATGTCCTTCTTGCCGAGGGGCTTCACGGGCTTCTTCGCTTTCGCCATGGTCATCCTCCTCTCATGTCCGGGTCCGTTTTACCGAGTAGTGGTAGCGCCGGCCGTCCTGCGTGACGACCGGAGGCATGCCGCGCTCGCCGACGCGGGGCGCCGTGATCGGGTAGAGCTGGAAGCGGTGGCCGGAGCAGTCGAAACGGCGGCAGGCCGCGGGGCGGTCGGCGTAGATCGAGCAGCGGTCGTCCTCCCCCAGGTAGACGCAGCCGCCGTCCTTCTGCCGCAGGACGATCCGGCCCTCGACGGCCTCCGACTCGTAGCGTCCGGAGGCGATCTCCTCGTCCGCGAGCGGGGCGCGCATGCCCCGGCAGCACACCGCGCGGCACGCGGGCCGGCAGGCGTCGCAATCGCCGGAGAAGCGGAACGCGCCCCGTTCGAACCGGACATGGCGGGTGTGAGGCACGCGGCTCAGGGGCTGGAGATCGACGCCTCGCGCACCTTCTGAATGGCCGGCAGGAGCAGGCCCTGGGTCGTGGGATCGCCCATCGTGAAATTCAGCCCGCCCTTGGTCTTCTTCATCGACGTCTTGCCGAGGACTTTCTTGGGGGACTTCTTCTTAGGCGCCATGGTTTCCCTCCTTACGCCGTCGTCGACGGCTTCTTCCTGGCCTTAGAGGCCGAAGTTGATGGAGCCGCCGTCGATCGGAGCGCTGGGATCCGACGGGGCCGCGTACTTGCCCGCGTACCGCTCCGACGGGGCGGTGAAATTCAGCCCGCCCTTGGCCTTTTTCATCGACTTCTTGTCGAGCGCCTTCGACGGCTTCTTCGCGCTCTTCTTCTTGTCCGCCATGGTTTCTCCTCCCCGTTCTTGGACGTTCTTCTAAGACGATCCGGACTTGTTACGGTTACCATGTTTTGCCATGTTTCGTTTCCAGGAATTGATCGCCCCGGTCTCCCCCGGGACGTTCGCGCGCCGCTTCTGGGGACGCCGCGTGCTCCACGTTCCGGGGCCGCGCGCCCGGGACGTCGTCACGGCCGAGGACATCGACGGCCTCCTGTCCCGCCTGAAGGCCGGCGAGACGGCGTTCGTCTCCTCCGCGGAGAACGGGACGCGACCCGCGGCGTCGGTCGTCGACCGCCCCCTCGGCCATCACGACCGGATCCCCCCGGCGCGGCTGTACGCGGCCCTCCGTCAGGGCGAGTCGATCAAGCTGAACTTCGTCGAGCACCGCCTGCCGCGCGTCGCCGCCGCCGTCCGCGCGATCGAGGACTTCACCCAGCAGCCGCTCAACGACGCCACGATCTTCGTGACCCCGCCGGGAGGCGCCGCGCTTCCGCATCACTTCGACGACGAGCACACGTTCACGATCCAGCTCGCCGGCGAAAAGACCTGGAGCTTCCATCGCCCCGCCCGGGCGGGCGAGCCGACCCCGATGCCCCGCTCGAAGGCCGGCCGCGTCCTGCGCTCGGTGAGGCTGCGCCCCGGCGACGTCCTCTATGTCCCGCCCCGCGTCATCCACGCGGCCCGTTCGACGCGCGCCCTCTCGCTCTCCGTGGGCGTCGGCATCCGCGGGCTCGACGTCCGCGACCTCCTGCTCGGGTGGCTCCGCCGGACGATCGAGGCCCTGCCCCGGGAGCCGCTGCCCTGCCGCTGGTTCGACGACCGCCGCCGGCTGAAGCGGGAGCTGGAGCGCTCGCTCGAGCGCCTCGCCGGGGCCGCCGGGCGATCGCTGGACCGGGCGCTCGACGACATCCACGGGCGGCAGCTCCGGAACCGCCAGGCCCTGCGGGAAGGCGCCCTGGCGCGGGCGTTCGCCGAAGGCGGCCGCTTCGTCCGGCCTCCGGAAGTCGAATGCCACGTCCACCGCGACCGCGACGGCTGCGTGCTGAGCTTCCCCGGCGCGGAGCCCTTCCGCGCGCCGCGGTCGGCCTGGACGGCGCTGCGTTTCGTCGCGGGCCGCTCGACGCCCTTCGCCCCCTCCGAGCTGCCGGGCCGCGGACCTCGCGGGCTGCTCGAGTCCCTGGTCGCGCTGGGGGTCCTGCACCGCGTGCCGTGAGGCCGCGTCACTTCCCGCGCTTGTACGTGGAGTAGTGGTAGGTCTTGCCGTCGATGTTCAGAAGCGGCGCCTTCGCGGGGAGCTGGGCATCGGCGCGCTTCATGTCGAGCGGAAGCATCCGCCAGAGGTGCTTGGAGCAGTCGAACGCGCGGCAGGCGGCGGGCCGGTCCTGGTAGATGGAGCAGCCGTTGTCCTTCAGGTAGACGCAGCCCTCGTCCGTGCGCTCGAGGATGGTCGCGCCCTGGTGCTTCATCGTCCGGAAACGGCCGCTCTGGATCTCCTCGTCCGCCAGCGGAACGACGGCCGTGCGGCAGCAGACGGCGTGGCAGACGGACCAGCAGGAGGGGCAGTCGCCCGAAAAGCGGAACGAGCCCTTCTCGATCCGCACGTGCTCGACCGCTTTCTTTCGGCTCATCCGCCCCTCCCGCGTCCGCCCTACCGCTTCTCGAAGTTCAGGCTGATCTGGTCCGTGGGCATGAGCGATTCCGTGGGCTTGAACCAGATGAACGCGTCGACGGCGCCGCCTTTGGTCTTCTTCATCGCCGTCTTGCCGAGCGGCTTCGCGGGCTTCTTCGCCTTCTTGTTCGCCATGGTCTTTCCCTCCTTACCTTTCTTCTACCGCCGGCGCGCCGTCCGCATGACAGGAAAAACGCGCGAGGTTGACCCTCGCGGGGGCGGGCGGCTACGATGGCCGCCCATGAGCGACGACATCGCCCGCGGCGGCGGCGTTTCCGCGTCGACCGCCGACCTGCTGCTCGCCGTCAAGCTGGGCCCGGGCCTGGGCCTGCTCCGCGACATCCTCGGCCGCCGCGCCGCCGCGGACCGCGCGCGCCGCGAGGGGCTCGTCGCGACGGACGAGGAGATCGCCGACGCCCTCTCCGACTTCTTCAGCGAGAACGATCTCTTCGAGGAGGCCCAGCAGGAAGCCTGGCTCGGCCGCTCCCGGCTCACCCGCGCGGCCCTCGGCGCCCACTTCGCCGAGGTCCTCCTCACCCGCAAACTGCGCGTCCACCTCGCCCCCGACGCGGCCGTCGAAAAGCGCTACCAGGCCTCGCTCCACCAGTACGCCCGCGCCAACGTGGAGATCGTCGAGCTCGACTCCCCCGGCGCCGCCGCCGAGACCGCGCTGCAGCTCCGCGAAGGGGAGATCGCGTGGACGGACGCGACGTCCCGGGCGGGCGGCGTGGACGCCCTGACCCTCACGCGCGCCGAGGCCCCGGAGGAGGTCGCCGCCGAGCTCTTCTCCGCGCCGCCCGGCGCGTTCCTCGGCCCCCTCGAGACGGACGAGGGCGGCCACGCGATCTACCGGCTGATCTCGCGCGAGGATCCGGAGCTCGACGACGAGCTGCGCGAGGAGATCCGCGAGCGGATGTTCCTCGAGGAGATCTCGCGCGCGTTCGAAAAGCAGCCGATCCAGCTGCTCGTCTAAGCGGCCCGAGTCAAATTCCGGCGCCCTCGCGGGCCCCCGATGACCCTTCGACTCCGCCGCGCTTCGCTCAGGGCAAGCAGGGCGTGAAGATGTCCCTGGTTCCCTCGCCCTGCTTGGTTCAGTCGGTGATGGTCATGGAGCCCAGCCGCCGGAACGGGCGGACGACCAGGTCGAGCACCGTGCGGCGCTCCACGATGACGTCGGCTTCCAGCAGCAGGCCCGCGCGCAGCGGCTCCACGCCGCGCGGCCCCCGCACGTCGGCGGCGGACAGCCGGACCCACGCGCGGTAGCGGCCCTCCTCGTCGGCGTCCGGATCGATCCGGACCAGCTCTCCGGCCGCCTGGCCGTAGTCCTGCCACGGATACGCGTCGAGGCGCATCCGCACGGGCATCGACACCCTCAGCCGGCGCATCGACGCGTTGGGCACCTGCAGCGCGACCATCAGGGGCCGGTCGTCGGGATTGATCGTCACCGCCGCCTCGCCCGGCGACAGGAAGCGCCCCGGATGCACCGCCGCCGCCTTCGTCACGACGCCGTCCACCGGCGACAGGACGCTCATCTGGCGCCGCGACTCCTTCAGCTGCTCGAGCTTCACCCGGACCCCTTCCAGCCGCGTCTCCAGCTCCCGGGCCTGCCGCTCCCGCTGGACCGCCTCCGTCTCGCCGCGCTGCAGCTCCGCGTCCAGCCGCGAGGTCCGCGAGCGCGCCTCGTTGAGCTCCTGCTCCTTCTGGTTCACCTGGAAGACCGACGCCGCCCCCTGCTCCAGGAGCGACTTCAAGCCCTTCACCTGCGACTCGAGGATGGAGATCGAGTTGCGCGCGAACTCGCGCTCCTCCACCACCTTGCGGAGGACGTCGCGCCCGGACTTCGCCGCCTCGCGGTGCCGCTCGGCCTCGCCGATCCCCGCCCGCAGGTCCGCGTCGAGCTGCGAGGCTTCGCCCGCGACCTTGAAGGCGTCGAGCCGCAGCAGGATGTCGCCCTTCTTCACCCGCGCGCCCACCCGGGCCGGCGCCTCGATCACCATGCCCGGCTCGGGCGCGCTGATCGCGATCGGCTCCCCCTCGATGAGCACCCGGCCGCGCGCCTGGACGACGACGTCCACCTCCGCGTAGGCCGCCCAGACGCCGGCCGCCGCCAGGAGCAGGAGGATGACGTAGAACAGGCCCCGGGACAGATGCGTGCCCGGCCCGGGCAGGACCCGGTCGAGCGCTTTCGACGGCGCCGCGGTCGTTTCCATCGCCTACTCCTGCACCTGCTGGCCGACGAGGTTCGCGTAGAGCCCCGCCTTGCGCACCAGCTCCTCGTGCCGCCCGTCTTCCACGATCGTGCCGCCGTCGAGCACCAGGATGCGGTCGGCGTCGCGGACCGTCGACAGCCGGTGCGCGATCACGATCGTCGTGCGGTCCCGCGCCGCGTCCCGCAGCGCCTGCTGGATCGCCCGCTCCGACTCGTTGTCGAGCGCCGAGGTCGCCTCGTCGAGCACCAGGATGTCGGGATTCCTCAGCAGCGCCCGCGCCAGGGCGATGCGCTGGCGCTGGCCGCCGGACATCGACATCCCCCGCTCGCCGACCTTCGTGTCGTAGCCCATGCCCATCCCGGCGATGAAGTCGTGCGCGCCGGCCCGCTTGGCCGCCTCCACGACGCGGTCGAACGGGACGTCGGGATCCCCCAGCGCGATGTTCTCGCGGATCGTGCCCGAGAAGAGGAAGACCTCCTGCGGCACGACGCCGATCCGCCGCCGCACGGCCCGGCGGTTCAGGGTGCGCACGTCGTGGCCGTCGAGCAGCACGCGCCCCTTCGACGCCCCGTACAGGCCGAGGATCAGCTTGGCGAGCGTCGACTTCCCCGAGCCGGAGCGCCCGACGACCGCCACCGTCTGGCCCGGCTGGAGGTCGAACGAGATCCCCGCGAGGGTCGGCTTGTCCTGGCCGCTGGAGTACTTGAAGGTCACCTTGTCGAAGGTGATCCGCCCCTTCAGCTTCTGCGGCGCCAGAAGCGTCCGGTCCTCTTCCTCGGGCTTCGCGTCGAACACGTCGTTTAGGCGCTCGAGGGCGTTCCCGACGTCCTGCAGCTGGTCCCACGCGTCGACGAGCCGGAGGATGGGCGCGATGACGCTCGCGGCCATGGCGGTGAACGCGAGCAGCTGGCCGACGGTCATCGTCCCGGCCATGACCTGCCCCGCCCCGTACCAGAGGAAGAGGATCGCGCTCGACGTCTGCAGGAACGTCGCGAGCGTGGAATACACGACCTCCAGGCGCGCCCCTTTCCGGGCGGCGAGGACCGACTCCACGAACTGCGTCTCCATCTTCCAGCGCACGGCGCTCTCGACGGCGGTGGCCTTGACGGTGCCGATGCCGGTGAACGTCTCGATCATGGAGCTCCAGGCGTCGGCATGCCGCGCGAAGTGCTCCCGCCGGTTGCGGCGGATGGCGGGCGTGAACGCGAGCATGAGCAGGACGAAGAGCGGAACGACCGCGAGCACCACGAGCATGAGCTTCACGTTGTAGTAGCCCATCAGCGCGAAGTAGCCCAGGGCGAGCACGGTGTCGAGGATGATGCCGGGGATCGTGCCGACGAGGGCGTCGCGGATCTTGTCGTTCTCGCCGACGCGCGAGATGACGTCGCCGACGCGGCGGAGGTCGAAGAAGCGCATCGGCAGGCTGAGGACGTGGCGAAGGAAGTCGGAGACGAGCCGGGCGTTGGCGGAGGTCGAGACGTGGAGCAGCAGCGAGCGGCGCACGGCGGTGAGGAGGGCCTGGAAGATCGCGACGCCGAGCATGCCGAGGAGGAGGACGTTCAGGAGGTCGGCCGACCCGCTGACGATGACGCGGTCGAGGATGGTCTGGGTGAAGAGGGGGATCCCCAGGCCGAGGACGCTGAGGAGCAGCGACGCCCCCAGCACCTCGCCGAGCAGGCCGGCGTGGGGGCGGAGCAGGGGCCAGAAGCGGCGGAACGGGCTCTTGATCTTCTCGGTCGAGCCGAACTTCGCGGTCGGCACGAGCTCGAGGGCGCGGCCCGTCCAGCCCCGCTTGAATTCGTCGGCGCTCAGCCGCCGCGGCGCGATGCCGGGATCGCCCACCAGGACGCCCTTCGCGGACGCCTCCCAGAGGACGATGTAGTGGTAGCCTTCCCAGTGAACGATGGCGGGCAGGGTCAGGTCCTCGAGCGCCTCGTACGACATCTGGAGCCCGCGGGCGTGGAAGCCCAGCGACTCCGCCGCCTGCGCCACCGACCACATCGTGGCCCCGTCGGCGTCCACGTTCGCGAGGTCCCGCAGGCGCGCCACCCCCACCGGCGACCCGTAATACTCCGTGATCATCGCCAGGCACGCGGCGCCGCAGTCGGTCTCGTCGTGCTGGCGGACGTAGGGGTATTTCTTCAGCAGCCGGCGCCAGAGCGGTCCGCGGACCCCGGCGTCGACGGCCGCCTCCCCCTCGCCGGCCTCCGCGTCCGGAGCCGCCAGCTCCTGGGACGCCTCGGCGCCTCCGACGGCCTCCGCGCGATAGAGCTCCGCCCGCTCCTCGAGCCGGGCGCGGAACGCCGGCGAGGCGGCGAGCGCGCGGTCGAAGCCCGCCTTGCTCATCGCGTAGAGCTGGCAGTCGGTGCCGGCGACGACGCTCGCCGCGCGCGGCGCGCCCGTGAGCAGGGCGAGCTCGCCGAAGAACTCGCCCGGACCGATCTGGCCCACGACGCGCTCCGCGCTGCCGTCCTTGCGCAGCGCCTGGAGCGAGCCGGAGCGCACGATGAAGAAGCGGTCGCCCGGATCGCCCTGCTTCACCACCACGTCGCCGCGCCGCGCGGGGCGCTCCTCGAACTCGGTGATCAGGCTCCGCAGCACGTGGGCCGGCAGCGTCTCCAGGGCGGTGTACTGCTTGAGGAAGTTCTGGAGCCCCATGCTCGAGACGAGCTTGCGGAAGGGCTCCACGACGCCCGGATTGCGCTCGATCGCGCGCTGGAAGTCGGCGCGGCCGATGCGGAGCAGGATGAGCTCGTCGGCGGCCCGGGCCGTCGCGTTCCGCGGCTCCGTCGACAGCAGCGCGGTGATGCCCAGGACTTCGCCCTCCTGGAGGAGCGCGAGGCTGACTTCCTCCCCGCTCGCGCCGGTCCCCACGACCCGGGCGCGGCCGGAGACGATGACGAACATGGCGTCGGCGGCGTCGCCTTCATGGAAGACGTTCTCGCCGAAGGGGTAGGTCTTGAGGGTGGAGGCGTTCGCCAGCGCCTGGAGCGCGGCGGCGTCCAGCAGGGACAGAGGCCCGACGTTTCCCAGAACTTCGAGTTTGCGCTTCGCGTTCATGGGGATTCCGGGACAATCGTCTCCGTCCCCGCGGAGCCTGTCAAGGACGGAGAGTAACGCCGGACGTCGCGCGCGGATCCGCCCTTCATGGTCGTCTGGGCGTACGAGGCGGGCCTGCGGCACGTCGTGGAGCGGGAGCTCGACCTCCTGCCCCTGCTCCAGCGCGTGGCGCGCCGGGCCCCCGAAAAGCCCGTCGACCCGGCGGAGGCCTCGGACGCCCTCGCCGCGGCGGAGTGCGTCGCCGCCGCCGCCGGCCGCCCGCCGGCCGATCCGCCCGACCTCCTGCTCCGCTGGCTCTCCGCCCACCCGAGCGCGCCGTCCGTCCCCCTCATGGCCGCCGCGATCAAGGCGCTCGACCGCCTGCGCGGCGAAGCGGCCCTGCCGCCGGGCGCCCCGCTCGACGACATCCGCTCGCGCCTGAGCGGCCGCTAGTTATTTGTAAGCGATGGCCGCGCTGGACGCGCCCGCGAGGTGGAGGACCTCGAAGCGCTTGAAGCCGACCTGGCCGCACCAGCCGCGGAAATCGGCGCCCGAGTAGTCGAAGGCGTCGCCGAACTCGATCAGCATGTTCAGCGACATGAGCAGGCCGAAGACGTTCTCGCGGCGGGCGTCGTCGATGAGGGCCTCGATCGCGACCAGCGCGCCGCCGGGCGGAAGGGCGTCGTAGGCCGCGCGGATCAGCCGCATCTTCTTCTCGAGGTTCCAGTCGTGCAGGATCATGCCCATGGTGATGACGTCGGCCTTGGGCAGGGGGTCCTTGAAGAAGTCGCCCGACGCCGTGCCGACGCGGTCGCTCAGGCCGAGCGCGGCGATGTGGCGCTTCGCGATGGGCTCGACCGCCGGGAGGTCGAAGGAGACGCCGCGGACGTGCGGGTGCCGCTTCGCCACCTCCGTGCAGAGGAGGCCGGTCGCGCCGCCGACGTCGCAGAGGGTCTTGAAGCGGGAGAAGTCGAACTTCTCCGCGAAGGCCTCGAAGTTGATCCGCGACAGCCCCGTCATGGCGCCCATGAACTGCTCGAGGCGCGGCAGCTCCTCGTAGAGGGTCTCGAACATCCCCTTCTGCCCGTGCTTGTCCTCGTTCTGCGCCTTGCCCGTCCGCAGCGCTTCGGGGAGGTCGTGCCAGAACTTGAAGAGGCGGGCGTTGAGCATCACGAAGATGCCGCCGACGTAGCGCGGGCTGCTCCGGACGAGATAGAGCTCGCCGGCCGGGGTGTTGAAATAGCGCGCCGACGGCCCGTCGCCCTCCCGGTCGAGGAACTTCATCGCGACCAGGGCGTCGAAGAAATCGGCGATGCCGCGCGGATGCAGCCGCAGCTCCGCGCCGAGCTCCGCCCCGGTGAGGCGCCGCCCGGCGAGCTTGCTGAACAGGTCGAATTCGACCGCGGTCAGGAGGACCTTCGACGACCAGAAGCCGAAGGCCGTCTGGAGGATGGGACCCGGCTCGGGGAGCGCGGCGGAAGTCGTCATCGGGGTATTAGAGCGGCGGCCCCGTTCGCCGGGAAACGAAATCGCCCTACTTGCGGGGCTTGGCGGGCCAGAGGCCGTTCAGGATCTCGACCGTCCGGTCGACGAGCGCGCGGCCGCCCTCGGGGCCCACCAGACCGCTCTCCGGAATGGCGCTGTACCCGCCGCCCGCCACGGCCCGCTCCGTGGGAAGATAGCCGCCGCAGCCGCAAGCGAGCTGGATCACGAAGGTCTGCAGCGCCCGGCTTCGCGCGCGCATCTGGACCCCGTAGTCGAGGAAAAGCTCGAAGGCGTTCGAGGCGATCGCGACGTCCCCCAGCCGCAGCACGTGGAGCTCCATCGGATAGACGGCGTAGTCGTCCGGCCGCTCGTAGCGCTTCAGCACCTCGCCGTGCCAGCGCAGGCGGGAGATGTCGGTCGACGTCCGCTGTTCGACGGGCTTCTTCTCGAGCGGCGCGACGATCGCCCGGGCCGCGTCCGCCTCGGCCGGCGTCACCTTCCGGCCGGGGAGCTTCAGGTCCTCCACGCGGTGCGCGAAGGGGACGTCGGTCTGAACCTCGTTCTTCACCGCGCGCCAGGCGTAGTCCACGGCGTCGGCCATGCGCTGGGCGATGGCCCGCGTCTCCGTCACGCCGCCGTGCAGCTTCCGCATGCGGGCGTCCGCGGCCTTGCGGAGCTGCGGATGCGGCGACTGGTCGCCCGCCGCGCCGCACCAGCCCAGGACCTGAAGCGCCGCGCCGTGGCGCTCCCGCAGGAGCAACCGGACGTCGTCCCAGAAATCGGACGAGATCGTGTTCGCGTTCTCGACGACCTGCGAAGGACAGGCGACGTTGATCGCCACGCCCGTGAGCCGGCGCTCGCCGTCGAAGAAGAAGAGGCTCTCGACCCCGTGGTCTTCGCCGCCCTCGACGCCCCGGAAGTCGGGCCGGTCGTTCCGCCCGTACATGGCGGCTTTGCCGTCCGCGTAAGTCATGCGGCGGTTGAGCCCGACCACGGCGTAGCCGAGCCCCCAGGTGACGCCGCCGGGCTTGCGGCCGCTCCAGGCGTCGACGACCGCCTCCGCGGCGCGGCCCAGGAAGAAGTCGACGTACTCCGCCGGCTTCATCACGCCCTCCTCCGTGACGTCGTACCACCCGTCGTCCGTGACCGGGCCGGTATGCGTGTGCGTGGCGCTGAGCAGGAGCTTGCGGAGGTCGAAGCCCTCGAGCTTGCCCTCCAGAAGCTTCCGCAGGCGGGCCTGGATGCCGTCGCGGATCGCCACCAGGTCGCAGGAGACGAGGATGCCCTGCTCGAGGGAGCCGTCGGCGCTCCGGGTCTCGAGCGCGAGGGCGGTGACCGAAAGGCGGGCCGCGACGCCGGTGGAGATCCGCTTGTGGAACTGGCCGGCGAGCGCGACGGGGCGGTCCGGCGTGATGTCGCGGCTCGCCCAGCCCACGTGGAGCTTGCCGGACGGGACATCCTGGGCCAGAACGAGCAGCAGAACGATCATCATGAGGATCCTACGCTCGGGCGCGGTACGGAAAAGCGCGGCCGACCTATTAAAACGCGCGGGGCGAACAGACCGGTAACTTTCGACGGCAGACGGCATATGGAACCCCATGCCGGTCGACACCCTTGATCCGATCGCCTTTGTGACCGACCGTCGTTGGACGATTCCCATGGTGAAGTGCGTGAAATGCGGGACGGCTTGGACGTCCTCGGGGCTGCCGTTCTGCCCGATCTGCGACACCCGGGTGGAAGAAACTGCCGTTTTTTCGAAGACGCCGACGCCCGCGGTCAGTTACGCCTCCTCGGACGGCTCCGCCCGCAAAGCGTCGAACGGCAGCGCGGTCCTGGACGTTTCCCCCGAGCTCCGAACGGCCGAAACGCGCGTGCTGCCGCAAGTCCGCGCGGCGGACACGGCGCCGGTCGAGGCCGTCCTGAAGCCGGAACCCGACCTGGCTCCGCCCGCGCCGACGCTACCGCTGGATGAGGCTCCCGATGAAACCCGGGTGCTCCGGATCCCCCAGGACGAGTCGGCGATCCTCTCGACGCGCTCCTGGGCGGAGACGTTGCGGGCTCCCGCGAGACCGATGAACGGTCCCCTGATCCTGGGAATCCTGGCCTTCGTGCCGGCCCTGCTGCTTCCGTTGACGCTGGCGTTTGAAGGCACCCGGGTGCTGGGCATCCTGGGCTTCTGCATGAGCGGGTTCTCCGCGCCGTTCGCGCCCATCGCGTGGATCGCCGGAGTGAGCCTGGAAAAGCGCCGTCGGGACCAGGGACTCCGCCCGGAGCGCGCGGTTTCCATCGGTCGAAGGCTGGGACAGGCCGCCACGCTGCTCCTGGTCGCCGAAATGACCTTCGCGCTCGTCGGAATCGCGGTTCTCCGCCTGTCCGGGAACTTCCCCCCCTCGTTCTGGTCCGGTTTCTAAAGGCAACTCTCAGGAGTGATGGTCTATGGAATCCAAAGTGACGGTCTCGATCGCGGCCCTCGATATCCCCGGTGCGCCCGCCAACCCCTCCGCTCCCTTTCCGGATGTCGATGACGCCGCGACTCCGAATCCCCCGGACGTCATCGCGACCTTCCGTCGCGTCGTCCTGAGCCGCTTCACCGCCTTCGGCTGCTTCGCCCTGGGCATCTTCGGATGCGCGTCCTCTTCGGGAACCGAGGGGGTCGATCGCACCGACGCGGCCGGCGACGTCGTGATCCGCTTCCGGGACGAAGCCGTGAAGACCGACGCCGCGATCGTGAAGGCGCTCGGGAGCATGGACGACGTCCCGCGGGCCATCGCGCTGGACGCGCGTCCGGCGCTCGACACGTTCGCGCGCGACGTGGTCGAGCTCGACGCGAGAGCGGCGGCGCTGTCGGCCGCGGCCGGCGAAATGAAGTCGAAGGTGACGGCCTACCTGGATCGCCGGGAGAAGGATGCCGGGACCATCGTGAATCCCGAGCTCCGCGCCAGCTCGATGGACCGCCGGCGCGAAGTCGACGACTCGATGGAGAAGATCGACCGCGTCCTCCTGGAGGCCCTTCCGCCGCTCGCGGAGCAGCGTACGCAGATGCGCGACGTCCTGACGTTCCTGGCGAACGACCTCACTCCACGCGGCCTGGCGGCGGTGAAGGACGCGCAGGCAAAGGCGCATGAGAACGGCGCCAAGGTCCGCAAGCTCCTCATCCCCGTCATCGAGCGGGCGGAGCTCGTCGCCCTCGAGATCTCGCCGGCCAGGCGCTAGACCTTGCCGCCGAGCTCGTCCTCGACGTGGGCGCGGAGGATCTCGTCGAAGCTCGACTCGGCCACGAAGCCGAGCTCGACGGCCCGGCGGGCGTCGAAGTCGGCGGGCCAGCCGGCGACCATCGCCCGGATCTTCGGGTCGGGCTCGCGGCGGATCAGGCGGACCGCCTTCTCGCCGCCGACGCGCCGGAGCGCCTCGATCTGCTCGCCGATGGTGGCCGACAGGCCCGGGAGGGTCAGGTTGCGGCGCGGGCCGAGGCGGGAGAGGTCGAGCCGCAGGGCGTGCAGGAGAAAGCCGGCCGCCGCGCGCGGGCTCGCGAACCAGTGACGCACGGAGTCGTCGACCGGCAGCACGGCCTCCTTCCCCGCCAGCGGCTCGCGCATGATGTTGGAGAAGAAGCCCGAGGCGGCCAGGTTCGGCTTGCCGGGCCGCACGCAGATGGTCGGCAGGCGCAGGCCGACGCCGTCGAAGAAGCCCCGCCGCGCGTAGTCCGCGAGGAGCAGCTCGCAGATCGCCTTCTGGGTGCCGTAGCTGGTCAGCGGCGCGTTGAGGAACTCGTCGCCGATCCGCGGCGGATACGGCGCGCCGAAGACGGCGATCGACGACGTGAAGACGACCCGCGGGCGGTAGGGCGCGCGGCGCCCCTCCTCGCGGATCGCCTCGAAGAGCGCGCGGGTGCCGTCGAGGTTCACCCGGTAGCCCTTGTCGAAATCCGCCTCCGCCTCGCCGGAGACGACGGCGGCGAGGTGGACCACGACGTCCGGCCGCCCCGCGATGGCGTCGCGCGCGGCGCCGGGGACCGTCAGGTCGAGGACCCGGGCCGTCGCCCGCCCGGCCAGCCCGGGCGGCACCGGCGGCTGGACCAGGTCGACGAGGTCCGCGTGGCCGACGTCCCCGTCCTTCGCCAGGCGCTCGACGAGCTTGCGGCCGACCATGCCCGCGGCGCCGATGATCAGGTGTTTCACGGGGCCTAGTGTACTATCATGGCCGCCATGCGCAAACGCGTCGCGCTCATCACCGGCGGAGGCCGCGGCATCGGGCTGGCCTGCGCCAGGCGGCTGGCCGCGGAGGACGTCGATTGCGTCCTCCTCGACGTCCGCCAGGATCTGGCCGTCGAGGCGGCCCGCGCGCTCGGGCCGTCGCACAAGGGCGTGGCGGCGGACGTCACCGACCGCGCGCAGGTCGTCGCCGCTTTCAAAGCCGCCGGCCCGGTCGACGTGATCGTGAACTCCGCCGGGATTTCGGGGCCGACGGCCCCCGCGTGGGAGCTGGATCCGGCGGACGTGCGGCGGGTGATGGACGTGAACTACATGGGCACGTTCAACGTCTGCGCGGCCGGCATCCCCGGGATGATCGAGCGGGGCTGGGGGCGGATCGTGAACATCGCCTCGATCGCCGGCAAGGAAGGCAACCCGAACCTGAGCGCCTACTCGGCCTCGAAGGGCGCCGTGATCGCCCTGACGAAGAGCCTCGGGAAGGAGCTCGCGACGAAAGGCGTGCTCGTGAACGCGATCGCGCCCGCCGTGATCGAGACCGAGATGAGCCGGGGCGTGAGCAAGGAGACGTTCGACTACATGGTGTCGAAGATCCCGATGGGCCGGCTCGGAAAGCCGGAAGAGGTGGCCGAGCTCGTCGCCTGGCTCTCCTCGGACAAGCTCGGCTTCAGCACCGCCGCGGTCTACGACATTTCAGGCGGCCGCGCGACGTACTAAGGGATAGCCACATGACGCTGTCCCGACGCGACTTCCTGCGCGCCACCGCCCTCGCGGCCGGCGGCGCCCTCGGCTCCTGCGCCGGCGCCGATCTCCGGCAGGAGCTCTTCGCGCTCGGCGTGGCTTCGGGCGACCCCTCGCCCGACGGCGTCGCGCTCTGGACCCGCCTCGCGCCCGCCGGCGGCCTGCCCACCGGACCCGTTCCGGTCTCCTGGGTCGTCGCCGAGGACGAGCGCTTCACGAAGGGCGTCCGGACCGGCGACGTCACGGCCCTGCCCGAGCTCGCGCACTCCGTGCACGTGGAAGCGGCCGGTCTCGACCCCGACCGCCCCTACTGGTACCAGTTCCGCGTCGGCGACCAGCCCAGCCCCGTCGGCCGCACCCGCACGCTCCCGCTGCCGGGGTCGACGCCCAACCGCCTGCGCTTCGCCCTCGCCTCCTGCCAGCACCTCGAGACCGGGTGGTTCACCGCCTACCGGCACATGCTGCGGGAGGACGTCGACCTCGTCTTCCACGTCGGCGACTACATCTACGAAGGCAAGGGCGCCGACAAGAAGGTCCGCAAGCACGACGGCCCCGAGTGCAAGACGCTCGACCAGTACCGGCAGCGCTACGCGCAGTACAAGGCCGACCCCGACCTCCTGGCCATGCACGCGGCGGCGCCCTTCCTCGTCACGCCCGACGACCACGAGTTCGACAACAACTGCGCCGGCGACATCTCGGAGGAGAA
The DNA here is from genome assembly GCA_036383955.1 of Planctomycetota bacterium. Lineage (GTDB taxonomy): Bacteria > Planctomycetota > MHYJ01 > MHYJ01 > JACPRB01 > JACQFK01. Next base: position 59,611 of record DASVNH010000243.1, read on the forward strand.
GGACGTCGACAAGGAGACCTTCCTCAAGCGCCGCGCGGCCGCCTACCAGGCCTACTACGAGCACATGCCGCTGCGGAGGACGTCGATCCCTCGCGGCCCCGACATGCTCCTCTACCGCAAGCTGTCCTGGGGCCGGCTCGCGGAGCTGTTCATGCTCGACACCCGCCAGTACCGCACGGACCAGCCCTGCGGCGACGGCAACAAGCCGCCGAGCCCGGAGACGCTGGACCCGAACGGCACGGTGATGGGCGCCGCGCAGCGGGACTGGCTCTTCGACGGCCTGGGCCGCTCGGGCGCGGCCTGGAACGTGATCGCGCAGCAGATCATGATCGCGCGGGTGGACCGCAAGCCGGGCGAGGGCGTGCTGCACAGCATGGACCAGTGGCCGGGCTACGAGGCGGAGCGGCGCCGCGTGCTCAAGTTCCTGCACGAGCGCAAGATCCTCAACGCCGTGGCGCTGGCGGGCGACATCCACACGAACTGGGCGAACGACCTGATCGCGGACTTCGACGACCTGGGCTCGCGCGTGGTGGCCACGGAGTTCGTGGGGACGTCGATCAGCTCCGGCGGCGACGGCGCGGCCGCGCCGAAGGACCTGGACAAGCTGCTCGCGGACAACCCGTTCGTCCGCTTCCACAACACGGAGCGCGGCTACGTGGTCTGCGATGTGGGCGCGAAACGGATGCGGACGGACTTCCGCACGCTGCCCTTCGTGACCCGCCCCGGAGCGCCGGTGGCCACCCGCGCCTCGTTCGTGGTCGAGGCGGACGTCCCGGGCGCGAAGCCGGCCTGAACCGCTTGACCTGGGCCGTCGCTTTTTCGTGTCATGAAGCGGCGCCGGGTCCGTATCGTCCGGTACGTCCAGTTTTCATTGAGGAGGAGAAGGTCATGCGATTCGTTCTGATTCTCGCGCTGCTCGCGGTTCCGCAGGACGCCCCGAAGATTTCGCTCGAGGCGGAGGGCGGCAAGACCGTCAAGGTCGGCAAGCTGGAGTGGGTCAAGGTCACGGCCCCGGCCGGATACTCCGGCACGGGCGCGCTGCAGGCCACGCCCAACGAGAACGTCCTCAACGAGGAGGACTTCGTCGAGAAGAGCCCCCGGATCGACTTCGAGGTCGAGTTCCCCAAGGCCGGCACCTACTTCGTGTGGGTCCGCGGCCTGGGCGCCGACCAGGAGGACAATTCCTGCCACGTGGGCCTGGACGGCAAGGCCGTCGCCAGCGCCGACAAGATCGCCGAGTTCGACACCGAGTGGACCTGGACCAAGGACACCAAGGACGGCGAGGACGCCACGTTGAAGATCGACGCCCCCGGCAAGCGGACGCTCAACGTCTGGATGCGCGAGGACGGCTTCATCCTCGACCGGATCATCCTCACCACCGACAAGACGTTCACCCCGTCCGGCAAGGGACCCTAACGAAGGACCAAAGTCCAAGGACCAAGGACCAATGATCCGGGGGCGCTCGCGGAATCCGCCGCGGGCGCCCCCGGTTTCATTTCAGGGCGCCCTCCGGGTCGGCGGCGACGGACCAATTATCACGCCTCTCGCGGTTTCTCCGCGCTACACTTCGACGGCGGACGCCACCCGTATGAAAGAGCTCCCTCCCGGCGTTTCCATAAGTCTCACAATGACGCTGCCGGACGGCGTCATCGGACGCGAAATCCGGATCCTCGACTCCGGAGAGGTCAGCGATAGCCACGGCGAGGCGTACTCCATCGGGCGCGAGGATCTGGCCGTCATCAAGACGCAGGCGGTCCGCGTCCGCTCCGAAGCGGCGGATCCGCGCCGCGCCTCGTGGTCCGCGCGTTTCATCTCGTTCCGCGACGAAACGCTGCTCCAGGTCGACTGCCCCGAGCCGCGGCCCGGCGAGCGGCCCTCGCCCGCGTGGGGCCTCGTCGCCCACATTCTCGGCATGATCGACCCCGACGAGGTCCGGCGGCTTGAGGACGCGAAAGAGCGCGCCCAGCCGGTGCGCGCGGAGACGCTGGCCCGGGCCTTGGCCGATGGCGCGGCGGTCTCCGTGGTCCTTTACGGCGGCTCCCCCTACGAGGGCTTCACGCGATTGGAACTCGCCGCCGACGGCGCGGCGCGCGTGACACGCGAGCCGCGGCTTTTTCCTCCGTCCTCGACGCCGCCGACCTCCCGCGACGCGCGCCTGCCCGCGAACACGCTGCGCGACGCCCTCGAGCCCTTGCTGGGCCCGGAGCCCTGGCCCAAGGAAATCCTACGCTCCCTCGGCGGCAGCTCCTGGACGCTGGAGATCATCCTCCCGACGAAGGGGGAGCCGGCTCGGAGAACGCTGCCCGCGAGCAAGGACCAGCTCACGATCCGGCGGCTTCGCGACGCGATCGCCCTGGCCGAAGCCGCGACCGAGGCGGGCCCCTCGGCCTCCCGCGGCGGGACGGAACGCGAGCACGTGGAGCAGGCGGGACCCTGCCCCTGGTGCCCGTCCGGGCCCCCGCACGACGTCGTGACGTGGGCCGGACCGGTGAGGGTCTTGTGCTCCTGCGGAGGCACGGCCTTCCTCCTGGACGACGTCCATGAAGCCCCGGCGGCCGTGGCCGATCATTTTTCGGCGGCGGAGCCGGACAAGGGCGAGAACCCCTGGGCGACCCTGGAAAGGCGTGGCGTGCTGCGGGGCCCTTCCGGCCCGACGCCCGACGGCCGCCGCTGGCGCGGCTGGTTCCGGCGCCCCGAGGACGAGGCGCTCCAGACGGAACTGATGACGCTGCTCAAGGCCGTCGAGCGCGGCGAGGTGACGTTGACGACGGATGTGGACCCCGAAGCGTTGCACAGCGGAAACCTCACCTACCAGGCCGGCAACGGGTGGAGCATCGTGCTTTTCATCGACGCGCTGGAGTGGGACTACTTCGAATCCTTCACGGCGCCCGACGGCCGCTTCATCGACCCGCAGGACCTTCCCTGGATCCGGCTCTACGCGCCGGCCCCCGAGGCCCAATGGAAGGCGTGGGGCATCCCGCACCCCAACGTCGCGCGGACCCCCCGCTGGCTCGTCTGTCCCTGAGCCTCTAGTCTCGGGTCGCCATCCGGCGCGTGATCGACTGGCGCACGAAGGGGATCTTCGCCTCCTTCAGGAACACCGGCGCGCCCGCCGGGTCAGCGGCGACGACCGGCTCCAGCGCGTACCAGATCATGAACGGCAGGTTCGGATCCTCCGCGTCCTCCGCGCGCGCGAGCAGTCCCTTGAGGATCTCCCCGCGCTTCGCCACCGGCACCCTCTGCAGCGTCGACGCCAGGAAGAGCCGCACGAGCGGCGACGCGTCCTTCGCGGCCATGTCCTTCCACGCGGCGAGCGCCGCGTCGGACGGCTCCGCGAGCCGCACCGCCCAGCTCCGCACGTGCTCGCTCTCGTGGCCGAACAGCGCCGGGGCGTCCAGGGCGCCGATCGCGTGCAGCGCCCACATCGCCCGCAGCTTCCGCGTCTCGTCCGGATTCTTCTCCAGGATCTCCGTCAGCGCCGCTTTCGCGCCGCTCCCCCCGCGCTCCTGCAGGATCCGCCGGGATTGCCTCACCCACCAGTCGTTCGGATGCAGCTGCAGCGCGGCGAGCTCGACGTCCGGCATCTTCGACAGGTCCGACGTCATCGGTTTCGGCGTCCCGTGCGCGATCCGGTAGATCCGCCCGCTCGTGCGATGCACGCTTTTCGTGTCGTGGCATTCTCCGACGTCCGACCAGTCGCCCAGATAGACCGCGCCGTCCGGCCCCGTCTTGATCGCCACGCCGCGGTACCAGGGATCGGCGGAGCGGAGGAGGTCGGGGCCGTGCTTCCCCACGTAGCCCGAGCCGCGGCGCTCGAGGAGGTCGCTGTTGACGCGGCGGCCGTGGATGTTGTGGGTGAAAAGCGCGCCGCGGTACGACGCGGGCCAGTTGTCGCCGAGATAGACAAGCGCGCCCGCGTGCGCGTGGCCGCCGCCCAGGACGTCGTGCTCCGCCCCCGTCCGCGACTTGGTCCAGTCCTTGCCCGCGAAGTGCACGTGGTCGGACGTCGACTTGATGAGCGCGTACGTGTTCGGCGTGAAGTCCTTGCCGTACATGCGCTCGTAGTGGGCGCCGGGGATGACGTGCCAGAGGTGGCCGATGACGCAGTTGGTGAAGAAGGCCTGGCCGCGGTCGTCCCAGTCGAGGCCCCAGGGGTTCGTGGTGCCCTCGCAGACGACCTCGAAGATCCGCTTCGTCGGGTGGAAGCGCCAGATGCCGCCGTTGAACTTCACGCGCTCGGCCGCGCCGGGCTTGCCGACGAGGGAGTCGCCCTGGATGCCCTGCGCGCCGTAGAGCCAGCCGTCGGGGCCCCAGGTCAGGCCGTTGAAGACGCAGTGGCCGATCTTGCCGTCGTTCCAGCCGTCGAGCAGCACTTCCGGCTCGCCGTCGGGGACGTCGTCCCCGTTCCGGTCGGCGAGGAAGAGGAAGTTGGGCGTCGAGCAGAGCCAGACCCCGCCGAAGCCGAGGGCCAGCCCGGTCAGGTTGCGGGCCTGGTCCCAGAAGACCTTGCGGGTGTCGAACGTCCCGTTCCCGTCCTTGTCCTCGAAGATGAGGATCCGGTCGCGGACGGGCTGGTTCCACGGCCCGCCGGAGCTCTCGTAGGAGTAGCATTCGGCGACCCAGAGGCGGCCGCGGTCGTCGAACTGGATCGCGATGGGCTGCGCGACGTCCGGCTCCGCGGCGAAGAGGGTGGCCGTGAAACCGTCGGGGAGGCTGATCCGCTTCAGCGCCTCGGCGGGCGGGAGCGGGACGTTTTTCGGGTCTTCGGTGTTCTTCGTGCCCTCGGGGTAGCCCTGCAGGAGGAGCAGCGCGATCAGGATGTTCATAAGCTCCCTATCCTACGTTCCAGGGGCGCCGATCTCGCGGATCTGTGTTGGCTACTGGCTACCGTCCGGGCAGGATGCTAAAGTGGCGCCCCCATGACGCTGTTCCTCGCCGCGCTGGCCTGCCTCTCTCCGCAGGAGAAGCTCGGCCTGCAGGACCGCTGGTTCTACTTCCCCTTCGACCTCCGCGAGGAGAAGCACGTCGCCAAGTTCGAGGGCCTGGCGGCCCGCGCTCAGCGGGCCGGCTACAACGCCGTCCTCCTCGAAGACCCCTGCTTCGGCAAGCTCCCGCTCATGGGCGAGGGCTATTTCCGCAACGTCGAGCGCGTCAAGGAGATCGCCGCGAAGCACGGCCTCTCGATCGTCCCCGCGCTCTTCCAGGTCGGCCACTCGGAAAACCTCCTCGCCCAGGATCCGAACCTCGCCGAGGGCCTGCCCGTCCAGAACGCCCTCTTCGTGGTCAAGGACGGCACCGCGCGCCTCGTCGCCGATCCGGCCGTCGAGCTTTCCCCGAGGCCCGCGTGGAAGGACGACCTCGTCTCCGACGACCTCCTCGTCCGCGACCCGCGCGGCGCCTTCGCCCGGGCGACGTGGCGGACGCCCGTCCAGCCCTACCGCCAGTACCACGTCTCGGCGAAGCTGCGCGTGAAGGCGTTCGACGGCCTGCCGCGGATCGTGATCATGGGCGGCGGGCGGATGCTCAACTACGACCTCCCCAAGGTCGCGCCGAACCAGGACTGGACCGAGATCCACGCGGTGTTCAACTCGCTCGGGGCGAAGGACGTCCGCGTCATCCTCGGCAGCTGGACCGGCGAGACGGGCGAATACCAGTGGAAGGAGCCGAAGATCGAGGAAGTCGGGCTCCTCAACGTCCTCCGCCGCCCGGGCGCGCCGCTCGCGGTGAAGACGGAGGCCGGATTCCAGCTCGAGGAGGGGCGGCACTTCGACCGCGTAAGCGACCCGCGGCTGGGGACCGCGGCGAAGATCGGCGGCTTCGAGGAATGGCACCCGCCGCCGCCGATCCGGACGTCGATGCCGGACGGCTCCCGCCTGCGCGTCTCCTACTTCCATCCGCTGACGTTCCCGGACGCCGGGCAGATGGCGATCTGCTTCAACGAGCCCAAGACGATGGACCTCCTGCGCGACCAGGCGAAGCGGATCCACGGGCTCTTCAAGCCGAAGGCCTTCTTCATGAGCTTCGACGAGATCCGGGTGCTGAACTGGGACGAGTCCTGCCGGGTGAAGAACCTCGACGCCGGCCCGCTGGTCGCCGCCGCCGCGCGCGAATGCCTCCGCGTGCTCCGCGACGTGGATCCGCGGGCGGAGATCTACGTCTGGAACGACATGTTCGACCCCTACCACAACGCGCACGACGACTACTGCCTCGTGCGCGGGAACCTCGCCGGCTCCTGGGAGGGCCTGGACAAGGACGTGATCATCGCGAACTGGTACTTCGACCGCCGCGAGGAGAACCTCGCGTTTTTCTCCGGCCGCGGCCACCGCACGCTGATCGCCGGCTACTACGACAAGATGCCCGAGCGCGCGACCCTCTGGCTGGACGCCGCCGCGAAGTCGAAGGGCGTGACCGGGATCATGTACACCAGCTGGTTCGACCGCTTCGACGACCTCGAGCGCTGGGCGGAACTCGTCGACAAGCGCAAATGACGCGGCTGATCCTCAACGTCGCGACGGGGCCCTACGTCCCGCTGCAGAAGCGGCTCCTCGACAGCCTTCGCGGCGCCGACGTCCTGGCCTGGACGGACGCGTGGCCGCCGGGCAGCCCCGCCCACGCGGAGGCGCCCTACGCCTTCAAGCTGCACGCCTTCGCCGAGTCGCGCCGCCGCGGGGCGACGTCCGCTCTCTGGCTCGACGCCCCGGTCGTCGCCTCCGGCGATCCCGCGCCCGTGTTCGAGCGGATCGAGCGCGACGGCCATCTGTTCGTGAGCTCGGGCGACCGCCTGGGGAACTGGATCGGCGACGCGGCGCTCGAGGCGCTGGGGCTGTCGCGCGACGCGGCGATGGAGCTGCCGCTGCTGAACGGGACGTTCATCGGCCTCGAGTTCCGCCGCGGAGGCGCCTGGCTGGACGCGATGCTCGAGGCGGCGGCGAAGGGGCTGCTGAGCGGCCCCTACTTCACCGAGCGGGCGCCGGCCGAGGCGCGCGCGCGGAAGCCCGGAAAGCCGGTCGGCGTCGCCTCGCGTGATCCGCGCTGCTGGGGGCACCGCCACGACGAGGCGATCGGCAGCGCGCTGGCGCGGCGGCTGGGGATGTCGATCGCCCCCGTCCCGGCGCTGTTCGGGACGTCGGGGCACTTCCGCCCGGGGCCCTGAAGGGCTAAGCTAGGGGCATTCGATGGGCTCCCTGAAAATCCTGATCGTGGACGCGGAGCGGGCTTCGCTGCAGCTCGCCGAGGAGACGCTGAGCAAGCGCGGGCACGAGGTGCGCACGGCGACGGACGGGCAGACGGCGCTCAACCTGGTGTCGAGCTGGCCGCCCGACCTGATCCTGCTCGACCCGGCCGTCCCGGTGATGGACGGCTACCAGCTCGTGCGGCTGCTGCGCGCGCGGCCGGGCGCGCCGCTCCTGCCGGTGCTCTTCCAGGCGCCGAAGAAGGAGGTCCAGGAGCGGATCGCGGGCTTCCACCTCGACACCGACGACTACATGCCCAAGCCGATCAACCCGCAGGAGCTGGAGATCCGGGTCCGCGCGGCGATGAAGCGGCGCGGGGAGACGGAGCGGCGGCTGCGCCCCGCGTCCCCGGAAGGCGACGACTGGACGGTGCGGATGAGCGGCATGCGGGGCAGCCTCGCGCTGATCGGCCTGCCGACCGTGCTGACCACGCTCGAGATGGACCGCAAGTCGGGCGTGCTCGTCGTCGCCGCGGACGAGCTCAAGGCCAAGGCGCGCCTCGAGGTGCAGAAAGGGATGCTGGTCCGCGCCACGCTCGACGGCAAGAGCGTCCCGGTCAACCACGACCTCATCTACGCGCTGATCCCCTGCGTGAAGGGCAAGTTCGACTTCCGCCCCAAGGTCATCACCGCCGCCGACGAGATCCGGACGCCGATGTCCTCCCTCATCCTCGAAGGCGCGCGCCGCGCCGACGAGGTCAAGCGCGCGAATCGCCGCCCGTTCTAAATCGACTATGTTCGAGAAATTCTCTCGCCGCGCTAAACTCGTCATGAGCCTCATGCGCCAGGAAGCGCTCCGTCTCGGGGCCGAAGAAATGGGCCTGGATCACCTTTTGCTGGGGCTCCTGGGACAAGAGGACGGAATCGCCGCGGTGACCTTCAAGAATCACGGAGTCGACATAGCGACGCTCAAACAGCAGGTGGCGGCGAGGGCTCCCGCACCGCCGAACGAGTCCGACAAGGCCCGACGACCCTTTTCCAGCGATCCCCAGAATCTTCGGCTTTCCGAGGCCGTCCGTCGTGCCGTGAACCTAGCTTCGGAGGCCACCGCCGCGACGGGGGCTCGCGGCATCGACTCCGGTCATCTACTCATGGGATGGAGTCAAGCGGAGCGACTCGCGGGCAACGCGCTGAACCTGGATCTCGACGGCCTTCGCGACAAGGCGCTGGACATCCGCGGGAAGACCGTTTTCACGCCGCACCGGCCCAAGCCCGTCAACTGCGCCCACTCGAACATCGAGCGCCTCCACGACGGATTCGCCCTGGTGTGCCGCGAATGCCGCCGCGTCTGGGTCGCGGTCCAGGAGGATCATCCGTTCGACCTGGACGAGGAACCGCTGGAGGCCTGACCGGACACTCCGCGGTATCCGCTAGAACGCTTCTCGGTGTCCTCGGTGTCTCCGTGGTGAAGGTCACGCGCGAACGGCGGCGCCGTCGGCGCGCGGGTCGCTGCCCGCGGTGAGCGTCCCGTCGGAATCTCGGCGGATGATCTGGCCGCGGCCGAAGAGCGCCCGCGCGAAGCCGGAAACGCCCGGTTTCGTCGCGTGGCCGAGCGCGCGGAGGGCGTCGGCCGTCGCCGCCGGCAGCCCCTCCTCCAGGGCGACGTGCTCCGCGTCGACGCAAAAGCGCGGGCGGTCGAGCGCCGCCTGGGGCGACAGGCCGTCGTCGACGAGGCCGACGACGACCTGCAGGTGGCCCTGCGGCTGCATGTAGCCGCCCATCACTCCGAACGGCGCGTAGAGCGAGCCGTCTTCGCGCGTGAGCATCCCCGGAATGATGGTGTGATAGGGCCGCTTGCGCGGCGCCACGACGTTCGGATGCCCTTCCTCGAGCGAAAAGCAGAACCCGCGGTTCTGCAGCGTGAACCCCCATCCCTCCGGGGCCAGGCCGGTCCCGAAGCCCATATAGTTCGAATTGATGAACGAGCAGGCGTTTCCCCGCGCGTCCACCACGCAGAAATAGACCGTGTCGGAGCCCGCCACGGGCGAGCCGCGCCTGACGTCCGCCGCCGCCCGCTTCGGATCCAGGAGCTTGCGCCGCTCCGCCGCGTAGCTTTTCGACAGCAGCTCGTTCGCGGGAACGCGCGTGACCGCGGGATCCGCCACGAACCAGCGCGTGTCCGCGAAGGCGAGGCGCGTCGCCTCGATCAGGAGATGCCAGCGCTCCGGGCCGAGCGGGCCGGTCGAGCGGAGGTCGACGCCCTCCAGGATGTTGAGCGCGAGCAGCGCGGTGATGCCCTGCCCGTTGGGCGGGCACTCCCAGACGCGGAGGCCGCGGTAGGTCGTCGAGATCGGCTCGTCCCAGGTGGACGCGTGCGCGGCGAGGTCCGCTTCCGAAAGGAGGCCGCCGTTTTCGCGGACGACCTTCACGACGGCGCGGCCGATCTCGCCTTTGTAGTAGGCGTCGCGGCCGCCGTCCGCGATCGCGCGGAAGCTCCTCGCCAGCGCGGGATTGCGGAAGCGTTCGCCGGCGCGCGGCGGCGGCAGGAGGTCCTTGCCGCCCGGCGACCTCCGAAGCTGGCCGGCGCCGAGGTCCCAGCTGTGGGCGGTGTGCGCGCCGACCGCGAAGCCTTCCTCCGCCAGGCGGATCGCGGGCGCGAGGACGTCCTTCATCGCCCGCGTGCCGTGGCGCGCGAGGAGGTCGCACCACCCCGCGCAGGCGCCGGGCACGGTGACGGTGTTCCCGTGGCCCGCGGTCCACGCGCGCGCGGCGATCTCGCGAGTGAGCGCGGCGGGGGCGCGGCCCGAGCCGTTGATCCCGGAGACTTTTTTCGAGGCGGCGTCGTACACGAGGGCGAACATGTCGCCGCCGAGGCCGGTGGAGCAGGGTTCCGCGAGAGCGAGCGCGGCGGCGGCGGCGACCGCGGCGTCGACGGCGTTGCCGCCCGCGCGCAGGATCTCGGCGCCGGCCTCGGACGCGACGCGCTGGCTGGTGGCGACCGCGCCGCCGCGGGATTCGGGACCGGTCACGACGGAGCCTCCGCGGCAGCCGGCGGCCGCGAGGGCCGCGGCGCCGGCGACAAAATGTCGGCGCGAAACTCCGTCCATGGACAAACGACCCGCCGGAGGAGCCTACTCGCGCTTGGCCTTCGGCAGGACTTTCTCGAGGATCGCGCGCTCGGCCGGGACGACGTCCTTGAACATCTTGTCGTCCGCCAGGACGTGCTCGCGGCGGCCGATCTCGCGGACCGCCTCCTTGATGAACTGCGCGCCCGAGAAGGACACGTGCTCCTCGATGTCGTAAAGCCGGATGAGCGGCACGATCGCGCGGCGGTCGCCGACGCGCGTGAGGGCGTCGACTACGCCGTCGCGGACGCGCTTGCGGCCGTCGCCGAGCATCGACAGGAGATCGTCCAGGCCGCCCTTCTCGCCGAGGCCGGCGAGGATGCGGTGGATCTTGATCTTGGCGGCCTCGCAGCAGTGGACGACCTGCTTGTCGTGGTTCTTTTTCGTGCGCTTGTCGAGCTTGGCGAGCTGCTCGAGAAGAGGCGCGGCGACGCGACGGTCGGCGATCGGCACGAGCAGCTCGATGAAGCTCTCGAGCAGATACACGTCCTCGACCTTGCGGATCTCCACGACGTGGTTGAAGGCGTGGAGGATCACGTTGATCGAGGGCTTGCCGATCTCGGCGAGCGCGTCCGAGAAATTGGTCAGCGCGTCGGGCTTCTTGATGAGCGAGTCGACGATCGCCTCCGCGGCTTCCTCGCCGAACTTTCCCAGCATGCGCACCGACGCCGCGCGCACGGCGTAGTCATCGGAAAGGAGATCTTTGATGTGCTTCTGGATCGCGACGGCCGACGAACTTTTTCCCCCAGGCTCCGAATCGCTCATTACTCTTGTCTCCCTACCTTTTCCCACCCGCGCGCGTCTCCCGCGACGCTCGCGCCGATTTGGATTATACAATCGACGTCACGCGGAACAAGTCCGCGGCGAATGAAAGACGAAGAAACTTCCGCGGCCGTGTAAAGAGGGGATCCCATGATCTTCGCGCTTTTTCTCCAGGTCGCCGTCGATCTCTCGCGCCACGACGACGCGTGCGGCGTGAAGATCGAGCGGAAGAACGACGTCCTTCGCGCCTCCTGGGACGGCGGCCACGCCGTCGAGTTCTCGCTCGAGCCCGGACGGCCGCTCCTCGCCTCGCTCGAGGCGAACGGCGCCGTCGTCGCGCGCGGCCTCGCGCCGCGCTTCCGCGTCACCACCGGCTCCCGCGTCGAGCGCCCCAACGAGCGGTACATTTTCTTCGACAAGCCCGCGAAACGGCCCACCTCGTCCCACGACGCCGCGCTCGAGCTGAAAACCGTGCGCGCGGAAAGCGCGGGCGCGCGGACGTCGATCTCGTTCTCCGCCCTTTCCGCGGGACCTTTTCGAGGAGAGCTCATCGCGCGAATCTACTCCGGCAGTCCCTTGATCCAGCTGGAAGCGGCGATGTCACTCGAAGAAAAGCTCGTCGCCTACATTTACGATTTCACGCTCGAGGGGGACGTCGCGTCTTACGCCTGGATGGACACGAGCGACCGCTTCGCGCGCGTCCCGGCGGGCGAGGGGGAGGCCAAGCCGATCGCGGTCCGGCGACGGACGATGATCGGCGAGACCGCCGCGGGCGCCGTCGCCGTGTTCCCGCCTCCGCACGCCTTCTTCTTTCCGCGCGACCACAGCGACAATTTCCAGTTCGCCCAGGCCGGCGGCAAGCGCTTCGGCCTCCGCCAGGATCCCGACCGCAAGAACGCGTTCGTGCCGTGGATCGACGCCCCGGCGGGCCGCGCGCAGCGGATGTCCGCGTTCCTCCTCGTCCACGCCGGCAAGGCGGAGGAGGCGCTCGAGCGGGTCGGGCGCTACACGCGGGGGGACACGTTCGCGCCGATGGAGGGGCGCCTCACCTTCACGAGCCACTGGCACGTGCGGCTCACGGTGGCGGAAATGGCCGGGACGCCCCGGGCGCCGGAGGTGGCGCGCGTGATGAAGTCGATGGGCGTCAATCTCGTCCACCTCGCGGAATTCCACGGCGACGGCTCGCCGGGCGATCCCGGTCCGAAGCGCCTGCCGGAGCTGAAGGCGATGTTCGACCTCTGCCGGAAATACTCGGACGATGCGCTCCTCTTCATCCCCGGCGAGGAGGCGAACGCGCACCTCAACCATCCCGCGCCGAAGGGCACGCACGCGGGCCACTGGCTCTACCTGTTCCCGAAGCCGGTCTACCTCACGCTCGTCCGCGACGCCGGCGCCCCCTTCGAGGAAACGATCGCGCCCTACGGCAAGGTCTACCACGCCGGCAGCGAGGCCGACATGGTCGAGATCCTCAAGCGCGAGAACGCCCTCGCCTGGACCGCCCATCCGCGCATCAAGGCGTCGTTCGCCTGCCCCGACAGCTACAAGGACAAGGACTGGTTCAAGAGCGACCTCTGGCTCGGCGGCGCCTGGAAGTCGATGCCCGCCGACCTCTCCCATCCGCGCCTCGGCGTCCGCGTCCTCGATCTCCTCGACGACATGAACACTTGGGGACGCCCCAAGATCTCGCACGGCGAGGTCGACACGTTCGAGCTCGACCGCACCCACGAGCTCTACGGCCACATGAACGTCAACTACCTGCGCCTCGCGAAAAAGCCCACCGTCGACGACTGGTCGCCGGTGCTCGACTGCCTCCGCCGCGGCGATTTCTTCGTCACGACCGGCGAGGTGCTCATCCACGCGTTCGACGCCAAGGACGGCCACGTGTCCGCCGACCTCGAGTGGACGTTCCCGCTCCGCCAGGTCGAGCTCGCGTGGTGGGACGGCGCGAACGTGCGGCGCCGGACGATCCCGCTGGACGAGACGCGCGAAGGAGGCCGCCGGGCGTTCCGCTGGCCGCTCGACCTGAACGGCGTCCGCTGGGTCCGGCTCGAGGCGTGGGACGTCGCCACCAACGGCGCGTTCACCCAGCCGCTCTGGATCGCTCCGTGACGCTCGAGGCCTTCCTGGGCGGGATGCCCGCCGGGGAATTCTTCGACCGCCACTGGTCCCGGCTGCCGCTGGCCCGCCCCGGCGGCGCGCGGGCGTTCCAGATTCCCGTCGATTTCGACCGGATCCTCGCGGCGGAGGGCGTCGACGCCTTCCTCGCGCGGGACGCGGCGATGTGGGAAGGCGGGCGCTCGCCGGGGCCGGAACGGGCCCGGGCGATGGCGGCGGACGGCTGGACGGCCGTCGCGCGCGACGCCCAGAAGCACGACGCGGGGCTCGCCGGGATCGCGGCCGGATTCGAGCGGGACCTGGGGGCGCCGGTGAACGTCCATCTCTACGCCACTCCGGCGGGACGGAGCGGCTTCGGCTGGCACTACGACGTCGAGGACGTCTTCATCCTTCAGGTCCGCGGCGCGAAGGAGTACCCGCTCCGCAAGAACACCGTCCTGCCCTGGCCGGTGCTCGAGGCCATGGGCCCGGACCTCCATTACGAGCGGGAGATCTCGCCGGTCTGGACCGCGCGCCTGGAGGAGGGCGACGCCCTCTACATCCCGCCCGGCTGGTGGCACCGCGCGAACGGCGTCGGGAACGGCTCGCTCACGATCGCCGTCGGGCTGATGTCGCCGACGGGGCTGTCGGCGCTCGACCTCCTTCGCCGGGAGCTGGTCGCGAACCCCGCGTGGCGCCAGCGGCTTCCGGTGACGGGAGCGGCGGCGGGCCGGAGCCGCGAGGAGCTCGAGGCCGAGCTCGAGGCGCTGTTCCGGGAGCTCGGCCGCGACCTCGCGCGGGCCCTTTCGGACGGCGGCCTGGCGCGCCGCTGGCTGCGCGCGCGATAAACACGCCGCCCCCCGGATCGCTACAATCAGTCCATGAGCAGATTCTTCGCCGGCCTCCTCGCGGGTCTCGCGATCGCCGCCGTCTTCAGCTGGATTTCGTCCTCGCCGCCTCCCGCGCCGTCGAAGCCCGCCCCGGACGGCGCGCTCCGGGCGGCCCGGGCCGAGGCCGAGCGCCTCGCGGCCCGCGTCGCGGAGCTGGAGAAGCGGCCGGCGGAGGCGTCCCCGCGCCCGGCCGCGCCGACGTCCCCGACGGCCCCGGAAGTGAAGCTGGAGGAGCGCTTCGAGGCCCTCGTCGAAAAGGGGCTCGCGGGGATGGCGGGGCCGGACATGCGGGCGTTCCTGGACGAGGTGAAGGCCAAAGGGGCGCCGGCGGTCGCGTTCCTCGTCGCGCGGCTGCGGGACGGCTCGACGTCCCAGGAGCGCTTCCTCGCGGCCGCCGCGCTCGAAGGGGCCGGGGACCCGGCCGCCGTTCCGGCGCTCGCGGAAGCCCTGCGGAAGGATCCCGACGACCTGGTCCGCCGGATGGCGTCCCACGCGATCGCGGTGATCGGGAGCGACGCCGGCGAGGCCGCGCTCCGCGTGGCGATGGGCGGAGATAAGGACTGGGGCGTCCGCGTCAATTCCGCGTACGGCCTCGCGAAGCTGGGGCGCGACGACGGCCTGCGCATGCTCGAGGGCGCCTACGGCTCCGCCGAGACGCCCGCCGAGTACCGGCTGGCCATCCTGGGCGGGCTGGCGGACGTCGCCGCCCCCGCGACGGCCCCGCTGTTCCGCCGGATCCTGGCGGACACGACGGACGTGTCCTACCTGCTGACGGCGGTGAACGCGCTGGGGAAGATGAAGGACGCGGGGGCGCGCGCCGATCTGGAGCGGCTGGCCGCGACGGAAGGGATTCCCCAGTCGGTGCGGGAAGCCGCGCGCAAAGTCCTGGCCGGCCTCCCCCGCTAGCAGGCTGCTGAAAAAGGTAATAGGCATTGGGCAATTGGCATTAGCAGACTCGTCCCCCCCTTGTCCCCCCGAGGGGGAACGGCCCCGCCATTGCCTAATGCCTATGGCCAAATGCCTTTTTCAGCAGCCCGCTAGGGCACGAGGCGCAGCCCGCGGATGCCTCGGAGGGCGGCGAGGCTCCGGAGGAGGTCGTCGGACGGCTTCTCCTCGAGCTCCAGGAGAACGCGCGGGGCGACGGACATCGACGTCAGGCGCAGCGCCTTCATAAGCGCGGACACGGCGGCGTCGTTCCCGGGCTCGAGATCGACCCAGAGGAAGAAAAGGCGTCCGGCGGCCTTGCGCTCGCGCTTGGTCCAGGGGAGGTCTTCCTCGGGCCACTCGCGCGGCAGGGCGTCCTCGTCGGCGGTCCATTCGCAGAGGTCGCAGCGGACGGGACGGCGGCCGGCGCCGGCGGGATCGGGCCGGAGAT
This sequence comes from Planctomycetota bacterium, assembly GCA_036383955.1. Taxonomy (GTDB): domain Bacteria; phylum Planctomycetota; class MHYJ01; order MHYJ01; family JACPRB01; genus JACQFK01. The sequence continues at coordinate 75,028 of DASVNH010000243.1, forward strand.
TTCCTTCCCCGCACCCGCCGCAGAAGACGCCGCTCACGCTTCCAGCATACCCGGCCGGGAATATCCTTGCGCGTCATCCATCAAACCCGGAGACTGCACCGGCGTTGAAAGGAGCGACATGATCGCGATCCTGGCCTGTCTGCTGTCCGGCCCCGGAGACCTCCCGATCCGCCTGGGCTCGAGCGAGGAAGGCGGCACCGAGACGTTCCTCCGGATCCGCGCCGGGGCGTGGGTGGCGCGGGATTTCGCGTTCGAGGCGATCCGCGCGGACTCGACCCAGGTCAAGCTCGACGACGAGGCGCTGCCGGCGGCGGGCATCGACCTCGGCTTCGTCTTCGCCGAGAAATTCCTGCTGATGTTCAGCGGCGACTACGCCGCCACGGACCATGTCACCGCGCCGACGGCGGGCGCGGCGGTCGGTTATCTCGAGCGGAAGCGTCCCGACGCGGCGCGCGGCGTCCCCGACGAGGTGGCCGTCTACGCGGGCGGCTTCTGGGGCTCGTTCGAGGTGGACGCGTCCGGGTTCGGAGACTTCGACGACGCCCTGGGCTTCCGCGCGGGGCTCGCCCTGACGTGGAGGCCGTCGCCCGGCCTGTCCGTGGGCGCGGTCGGGGAATACCGGCTGGTCGAGTACGACTACGAGGAAGAGGTCGTCAGCGGCGCCAAGCACGCGGGCGGCTCCAGCGCCTGGATCGGCGCCACGCTCGATCTGCGGTTCTAGGCGCCGCGGACGACGAGCAGCGGGACGCGGACGGCCCGCAGGACCCGCTCCGCCAGCCCCGCGCGCGCCCAGCGCGCCGGCCCCTCGCGCACCGTGACCAGCCCCGCCTGCCGGTGGCGCGCGGCGGTCGCGATCGCCCTCGCCGGATCGCCGCGCTCGGCGAGCGTCTCGAAGCGCAGGCCGCGGCGGCGGAAGGCGACCAGCGACGCGGCCAGTCCCGAGAGGTGGCGCGCGGGACCCCCGTCCAGAAGCCGCAGCACGAGGATTCTCGCGCCGAAGACGCGGGCGAATTCGAGGGCCGGGGACAAGGCCTCGTCCGGCCGCTCCGCCGGCTCCAGCGGCACCAGGATGCGGTCGAGCTCAAGGGGATCCCGCGGGGCTTCGACGTCGTCCGCGTCCGGCGAGCGCGTGATCCACACCGGCACGGGGCTCGCGCGCGCGACCTGCTCGCTCACGCTGCCCATCAGCCAGCGCGCCAGGCCCCTCCGTCCGCGGGTCGTCATGCCGATCATCGACGCCTTCCCGGCGTGGGCTTCCGACAGGATCGCGCGATGGGCGGGGCCGTCCTTCGCGACGATCCGGGTCGGGATGCCTTCGCGGCGGAGCGTCTCGGCGAGACGTTCCAGGTAGTCGGTGGAGTCGCGCAGGAAGGAGCGCGCGCAGCGCAGGGCCGCGCCGCTCTCGGGGACGAAGGGAAGCTCGGCGGCCCGCACGAGCGTGAGCTCCCCTCCCTCCCGCCGCAGGATCGGGCGCAGGTGGGTCAGGGCCACCTCGGCGTGAGGCGTGCCGTCCAGGGGAACGAGGACGCGGGAGAACAGGGTCATCCCGACCAGCGGAGCCGGTCGGTTCCGCCGCGTCACGCGCGATTCAACTCGCCGAGGCCAGGTCGTCGCCGCCGGCCTCTTCCGCGCCCCCGGGGGGGCCCTGAGGCTCGGGGGGCGGCTCGGCCGTCCCCGCCGCGCTCCGGTCCATCTCGACGCCCAGCCGCAGCTGCCGCTCGGCGTCGACGACGTCCCGGTTGAGCCGCCGGGCCGCGCCGTGGAGGCGGTCGCGCAGCGGATCGTCCTTCGGCAGGGAGTACATCGTGTTGCGGAGCAGCTGCAGGGCGAGCCGGAAATACCGGACGAGGTCGCCGTCGGACGCCCCGGTGTGCGCCTCGAGCTCGGCCCAGGAGCAGCCGCGCGCCCACGCGTGGACCGCGCTCGCCATCTTGAAATCGAGCTCCTTGGTCCGCTCCTCGAGGTCCGCCCTCTCTTCGGCGCGGAGGATGTCCTCCACGACGGCGGACGCGGTCTTCCTCACGTACTTGAAGCGGCCGTGGTCGACCTTCCGGGCCCAATCGCCTTTCTTGGGCTCGTAGACGATGGCGTGGAAGAGGACGGCGAGCTCCTCCTCCGAGAGGCCCTTGAGCTGTCCGTGGAAGAGCAGCTCGGAGACCTGCAGCTCGTAGCCCTGGATCTGCCGGGCGAACTGGCCCTTGGGGGTGAGCTTGCCTTCGCGCAGGTAGCCCATCGCGCGCATCACGGCCAGGCGCTTCTTGATCTGGGCGACCTTGCCCTGGAGGCGCTTCTCGGGACGTCGCTGCGGATCGAAGTTCGCGAACGACTTCTCGGCCGCCGTGTAGATCTTGTCGCCGAGGCGCTCCCAGAGCGTCAGGAGGGTCGCGTACGAGAGGTTGAACTGCGAGCGGATGGGCTCGATCTCCCCGTGGGAGACCCTCTCGATCTCCGCGGCCTTCACGTGGGGCCATTCGACGACGCTGTAGACGAAGCCCCGCTCGTCGATGCCGCGACGTCCCGCGCGGCCCGACATCTGGTGGTGGGCGCGGGACTGGATGGGGCCCATGCGCTTGCCGTCGAACTTGAAGATCGAGTTGAACACGACCGTGCGGGCCGGCATGTTGACGCCGACGGCGAAGGTCTCCGTCGCGAAGAGCAGCTTGATGAGGCCGGTGGAGAAGAGGCGCTCGATGACCTCCTTGAGCGTGGGCAGGAGGCCGGCGTGGTGGTAGGCGACGCCTTTCTCGAGAAGGGAGCGGAGGTGGCGGGTGGTGGCGTCCTCGACCAGGTCGAAACGCTCGAGCAGGGCGTCGTAGACGGCGGTCATCTCGTCGCGCTCGTGGTCCTTGAGCAGGGGGCGGTGGACGAGGGAGGCGAACGACTCGCACTCGCGGCGGTTGAAGGCGAACCAGAGGACGGGGAGGCGATCGGCTTCCACGAGGTGGTCGATGAGGGCGCGGCGGGCGCGGTTGGGATTCAGGTCGGGATCGAGGCGCTGGAAGTAGCCGCGGATGTCGCCCTTTTCGTGCTTCTGCAGGTCGGCGAGGCGCTTGACGCCGAGGCCGGGGACGTAGAGGGCGTAATCGAGGGGGACCGGCCGGTTCCGCTCGATGATGACGCGCAGGGGGACGGTGGGGCGGATGGTCCGGATCCACTGGGCGAGGGGCTCGAGGTTGGGGACGGTGGCGGAGAGGCAGACGAAGCGGATGTGCTCGGGGGCGAAGATGATGGACTCTTCCCAAACGGTCCCGCGCTCGATGTCGTCGAGGTAGTGGATCTCGTCGAAGACGGCGTAGCGCACGTCGTGGAACGCCTCGGGCGACTCGAAGATCGTGTTCCGGAAGATCTCCGTGGTCATGAGGATGATCTGGGCGTCGGGGTTGAGGGTGACGTCGCCGGTCTTGATGCCGATGCGGTCGCCGTACTGGGCGGAGAAGTCGCGGAACTTCTGGTTGGAGAGGGCCTTGATGGGGGCGGTGTAGATGGCGCGGGCGCCGGAGGCGAGGCAGCGCTCGATGGCGTATTCCGCCACGAGGGTCTTTCCGGCCCCGGTGGGGGCGGCGACGATGACGGATTCTTCGGCGTCGACGGCCCGGACCGCTTCTTCCTGGAACGGGTCGAGGACGACCCCCTTGTAGAGCATGCGCGGAGCGCCGTCGGAGAGGGGAGAGCTACTTCTCCTCTTGCGTGGCCTTCTCCTTCTCTTCCTTTTCCTTCTTGGCCTTGGCGGCCTTCACGGCCTCCGCCCACTCGCCCTGCTTGTCGAGGAAGACCCGCTCTTCGGTGGAGATGGGGAGCTTGGCCTGGGACTTGTTCAGGATCGTCTGCTTGCGCTCCTCGGTCCAGAGCTCGGGGGGATAGGTCTTCAGCAGCTCTTCCTGGGACTTGATCTTCTCGGCCTTTTCCAGGAGAGCCTTGCCCTCGTCGGCCTTGCTGGCCTTCTCTTTCTCTTCCTTTTCGGTCTTCTCGATGTCCGCCTTGGCCTCGTCCGTCTTCTTGGATTCCAGCTCGCGCCGGGCCGCTTCCTCCGCGGACTGCGCTTCCTTGATCTTGCGGTGCTCCTCCTCGAGGCGCTTGCGCGTCGCCTCGTCGAGCTTCTGGAGCTTCCGCACTTCCTTGATGTCCTTCTTGGACAGCGACATCGTGCCGTTCAGGCCGGGATACTCGAGGCGGACGTCGAGGGTGAGGAACTGCTCCTTCACGTAGTCGACTTTCTCCTCCTCCAGCTTGGACCGGAGGCGGGCGAGGCCGGCGGTCAGGCGCTCCGCCGACTGCAGGCCGACCTGGGCCTGGGAGCGGCCGCTCGCCGTGTCCCGCAGGATGATCGTGGGGGTGGCCACGACGTTGTTCAGCTTGATCAGGTCCACCGACTCCTTGGCTTCCATCAGCACCACGGTCACCGAGGCCTCGGGATAGTCCTTCTTCCAGGTGTTCAGCACGGCGGCCTGGGCTTCGCCCGCGGGGTCGCCCCTCTTCTGGAACAGCTGGACCGAGAAGGGCGCGCCGGCCGCCTTCAAGTCCACGAGCTTCTTCGGCTTGTTGGGGTTGGGGCCCATCGCCGGAGGCGGAACGAGCGTTCCGACCAGGCTCCCGCCGGTGCGGAAGGTGACCTGGACCCGGTCGCCCGTGGCGAGGGTGGTATAGACGTCCTCCTGCGCGGAGGCGGCAAGGGCCAGGAACGGAAGGAGAGCGATCATGTGCTTCATGCGAGACATGGTATCACCCGTCTCCCTCGGGGTCAAAAAAATCGAGGGGAGCTCGGAAGGGGGGCGCCGGGGATCAGGGAACGGCCCCCGGAGGGGCCGTTCCCCGTTTCCACCGTCGATTTACTTGAGGTGCTTGGCGATCAGCTTGTTCATCTCGAACATGCTGACCTGCTTCTTCCCCGAGAAGACGGCCTTGAGGACGTCGTCGGAGTTGATCATGCGCTTGTTGGTCTTGTCCTGAAGCCCGTTCTTCTTGATGTACACCCAGAGCTTCTTGACGACCTCGCTACGGGGCAGCGGCTTCTCGCCGGTGACCTTCGCCAGGTCCGCGCTGGGCTGCAGGGGCTTCATGAACGCGCTGTTCGCTTTCTTGGCCGCCATGAATGTGTTCCTCCTCTGGCTCCGCTAAAAAAAGTCCAACCTCTTACCGTCTCTGACCGAAGCAATCGCTGCAATACACGGGACGGTCGCCGCGGGGCTTGAACGGAACGCGGGCCGGCTTGCCGCACTGCGAGCACACGACGTCGAACATCTCCCGACGTCCCCCGCCCATGCCGCCGCCGCCACCGCCGCCGCCGCCGCCGCCACCACCGCCCGACGCCTTCTTCGCCGCCCGGCACGGACCGCAACGCTTGGGTTCGTTCGTGAACCCGAGCTGCGCGAACCGCTCCTGCTCACCCGCGGTGAACGTGAACACGGTCCCGCAATCCACGCACGTGATCTGCTTGTCCTGATACATTCCGAAGCCCCAAAAAAAATGAGAAACCGACTCGTTTCACGGCCACGCCGGAAGCGAAGACCCCAGAATTACAATCGAAAAACTGCCTTAGCGCAAATAAAATCGACAAATTCGTTTCACGCGTCCGCCCTGAGGAAACGGACCGCCGGTCCGGGCAAATGTGCTTGACATGCGCACCGGGCTGAGCCTAATGTGAACGGGCCCCCGTACTGTAGTCGGTAGGGAAGTCCAAGGGGCTAGGAGGGATTACGGGATGGTGACCCAAGTCGAAATCGCCCGTCGCGTCGGGCTTGACGTCTCCAGCGTCAACAAGATCCTCAACCGCCGGGCCGGCCCGGTCTTCCGCAAGGACACCATCAAGAAGGTCTTCAAGGTCGCCCGCGAGCTCGGCTACGACTTCAGCCGCCTCAAGTACCAGCACCGGCGCCGCCACGCCCGCAAGGAAGTGGCCCTGGGCGCCGAGCTTTACATCTACGGCCGGGACGGCAAGCTCTACGACCAGGGCGTCGCCACGATCCGCGACATCTCCCTCTGCGGAGCCCGGATCAGCGACGTGACCCTGCCGCTGGGGTCCCTGCCCGTCGAGCCCTTCACGGTCGCCCTCCGGCCCATGCAGAAGCCGATCGACGACCTGGAGCTCCAGGGCTCGATCGTCCGCATCCACGCCAACGGGCTGGTGAGCTACGGGATCGAGTTCAAGTCGCTCGATTCCTCGATCGAGAAGAAGCTCAAGCGGATCGCGACGGCCTAGGCGTCCCGGTTTTTTTCCGACGCGGCCGGGGGATTCCTGTGGCATACTCCCCGCGCCGTGAACTTGCGTAACGCCTGGTACGCGCTCGCTGTCATCGCGACGGCCAACTTCTTCAGCTATCTTGACCGTCAACTCGTCAGCGCGCTCGAAAAGCCCATTTCCACCGACCTCGGCCTGGATTCGACGCAATTCGGGCTGCTCTGGACGCTCTTCACCATCGGCTACATGGTCTGCGCGCCCTTCATCGGATTCGCCTCCGACCGCGTGCGACGTCCCCGGCTCTTCGCGGCCTGCATCGTGATCTGGAGCGTCGCGACGATCGCCTCCGGAGCCGCCGCCAGCAAACCGATCCTCTACGTGTCGCGGGTCCTGATCGGCCTCGGGGAGGCGGGATGCCTGGTCATCGGCTCCTCGATGATCAGCGACTACTTCCCCAAGGAGCTGCGTGGCAGGGCCTTGTCCCTCTTCTCCCTGGGCCTTCCCCTCGGCGGCACCGGCGCCTTCATCCTGGCCGGGATCTTCATCAAGCTCGGGTTCAGCTGGCGAACGCTGTTCTACGTGGCCGGAGCGCCCGGATTCCTGATCGCCGTCCTGATCTGGATGCTGGTCGATCCCCCCCGAGGGACCGGGGACACGGCCGGCGCGCACGGCCACGGCGGAGGCGGCGGAGGCCTGAAGGCCTACTTGCGCCTCTTCCGGACGCCCACCCTTCTCTTCATCATCCTCGCCCAGGCGTCGGCCGTCATCATCCTCGTTCCCCTCATCCACTTCGGCGTCGAGTTCTTCGTGGATGAGCGGGGCATGGAACCCGCCGGCGCCCGCCTGGCCCTCGGCGTCATCGCCCTCATCGCGGGGGCCGTCGGCAGCTCCCTCTCCGGCGTCATCGGCGACAAGCTGGCGGCCCGCAAGGTCCGCGGGGCCTACGCGCTCATGGCGGGCGTCGCCTTTCTCCTCGGCCTCCCCTGCCTCCTCGTCGGGTTCAGCGTGGGCGCGAAATGGGTCTTCCTCCCCGCTCTCACCCTCGGCGCCGTCTTCATCTTCCTCTGCATGCCGGCCGTCAACACCCAGATCGCCAACGTCAGCCATCCGACCCAGCGCGCCATGGCCTGGGCCCTGGCCGTCTTCGTCCTGCACCTGCTGGGCGACACCCTCGCGCCCGTGATCTTCGGCAAAGTCGACGCCGCCGTGGGACGTCACAACGCCTTTCTCATCTTCTCCTGCGCCCTCGTCCCCGCTTCCCTCTTCTGCTTCCTCGCCGCGCGCACCGCCGGCCGGGACGAGGCCCGCGCCGCAGAAGCCTCCCCGGCCGCGGAAAAGGTATAATCCTCCGTCCTACTGAGGAGCCGCGATGACCGCTCTGCTTCTGGCCTTGACCGCCGGGATCCCGCAGGACGAGATCATCGGCGGCCGCTGGCGCGAATGGAAGGCCGCCATCACCGGCCGCCTCCAGGGCGAGGGCGACCTTCTCCCCGGCTCGAACATCGACGTCGACGACACCCTGGGCTACGACCGCGAAAACGCCCACGAGATCCAGCTCTACCTGAACATCCCGGTGCTCGGCCGCTTCTACGCCGGCTACTGGTGGGTCAACTTCAACGGCGAGGAAATCCTCGAGCGCACCATCACGTTCGCCGATCGCGCCTTCACCGCCGGCACCGCCATCGACAGCGAGCTGGAGCTCGACATGTACTACCTGACCTACGAGTTCGGCTTCCCCAGCCTGCCGCTCGGCGGCGACGACCTCCGGCTCGACCTCGGCGTCCAGTTCGGCGTCCGCGCCCTGCTCGTGGAAGGCACCATCGAAAGCGCCCTCTTCACGGCCGAAGACAGCGGCGGCGTCGGCATCCCGGTCCTCGGCGTCCACGGCGCGCTCCAGGTGACGCCCTTCCTCCGCGCCGAGCTGGAAATCGCGGGCATGGCCGCGTCCTACGGCGACTCCTCGCTCAGCTATCTGGAAGCCTTCGGCGAGATCGTCGGGCAGTTCGGCCCCCTCTTCGCCGGCGTCGGCTACAAGTGGTGCAACCTCGACATGAAGGACGATCGCGGCGACGTGGATTTCGAGGTCGATCTCACGCTGGAAGGCTTCTACCTCACGGCCGGCGTGCGGTTCTAAGCCCCTCGAGATACGCGAGGACGGCGGCGTCCTTCGACACCCTCCGCGCCAGATCGATCTCCCAGCTCTCCAGCGCCGGCTTGAGATCCAGCGCCGCGGGATCGCCCAGCATCAGCAGCGCCGGCCCCGCCTTCCGCTCGACGAACCAGGGGACGTCGCGCGGATCCTGGAAATACGCCAGCGCCTTCGCGCCGTCCCCGCCCGCCTCCTCGAGCGCCTTCAGCCGCTTCCGCGTCTCGATCTTCATCGTGTCCGGCGGCGGCGGCGGGCGTCGGGACTCCACCTCGTCCACGGCCACGATCAGCGCCGATTTCAGGATCGGCGAATAGTGGACGTGCGGCCGGACCACCGGCGCCTCATAAAGGCGCCCGTATCCCGTCTCTCCCGAGCGCGCGAACTCCGCCACCACCGCCCGCGTGCCGAGCTCGCGCGTCCGCACGTGCAGCGAATAGCCGTCGCCCGCGATGCGCAGCTCGATCGCGTCGCTCTCCGTCGCGTGGAAGTAGGTTTCGCGCGCCCAGAGCACGGCGCCCACGCCCTCCTTGGGCCGGTGCCCCACCGCGGCCACCGACAGCCGCAGCAGGCCCCCGCCCAGCAGCCGCTTCCAGCGGACGTCGAGGTCCACGGGCGGCGTCCAGGTCCGCAGCGCCGCGCGCAGGTCGCCGATCCGCTCCCAGGCGGGCATCCACGCGCTCAGCCCCGTCGCGCGCTCCCGGCGGCGGTTCCCCGCGAACGCCTCGCCCCGGCTCCCCTTGCCCTCGAGCAGCTCGAGGACGGGCTCGACTCCCGCCGGATCCTTCTCCGCCCGTTTCGCGGCGAGCGAGGCCGTCGACTCCCGGAGCCACTCGTCCTCCGGGCGATCCTTCGCCGCGGCCCACCACTCGCGCGCGGCCCGGACGATCGCGTCCGGATCCGCCTGCCGCAGCGGAAGATCCTGCGCGCCCAGCACGAGCAGGGCCGCGGCCGCCACGTCCTGCACCCGCGGGCCGTCGAGCCGCCGCTCCGCCTCGAGCAGGCCCGCGAACGCCTCCAGGGCGGGCCGCCCGCCGATCCGCATCATGAGCCGCGCCCCCCGGAGCGCGGTCCGCTCGTCCGGCGCGTCCTTCGCGAGCCCTCCCGCGAGGAACGCGAGGGCGTGCCGGCCGGCCCGCAGGAGGTCGCGCTCCAGGTCGTCCCACACCGCCGGCTCGACCAGGGCGTTTTCCTCCGCGTGGGCCGCCGGCCAGCGGAAGGCGGCGTAGTGCCGCGCCTTGAGGTCGAGCGGCACCGCGTCGCCTTCCCCTTCCGCGTACAGGACCGCGACCAGCGGAAATCCCCGGTTCGGCGCCGCCGGCAGCGCGTCTTTCAGGAGGTCGAGGGCCGTCCCCCCGCCCCGGATCAGGTCCTGGAAGGCCGCGTCGTCCGTGCCGAGGGCGAGGACGCGCTCCATCACGGCCTGCCGGGGATCCCGGGACGCGCAGGCGGCGAGCGGCGACAGGAGAAGGACGGCGATGAGGCGTTTCATGGATCAGGCTTGACGGTCCCGCAGGACCCCCCTATATTGCCATCTTCATTCCCGCATGGGTAGAAACTCAACGATCCCGGTCGTCATTCTCTGCGGCGGCATGGGCACCCGGCTCCGCGAGGAGACCGAGTTCAAGCCCAAGCCGCTGGTCACCGTCGGCGACATGCCCATCCTCTGGCACATCCTCAAGCACTACGCGCGCTACGGATTCCGCCGCTTCATCCTCTGCCTCGGCTACAAGGGCCATCTCATCAAGGAGTTCTTCCTCAACTATCCCTGGATGGCCAACGACGTCACCCTCAGCCTCAAGACCCACAAGCAGGTCGTCCACCCCACCCACCCCGCGGAAGACTGGGAGATCACCTTCGCCGACACCGGTTCGGCGACTCCCACCGGCGGCCGCGTGTCGAAGATCGCGAAGTACGTCGAGGGCGACACCTTCTGCGTCACCTACGGCGACGGCCTGTCGGACGTCGATCTCGACGCCCTCCTCGACTTCCATCGCTCCCGCAAGAAGACCGCCACCCTCACGGCGATCCACCCCGCCAGCCCCTTCGGCGTCATCGAGGCCGACCGGGGGCTCGCCAAGTCGTTCAAGGAGAAGCCCAAGCTCGAAGGCCTGATCAACGGCGGCTTCTTCGTCTTCAACCGCGGGATCTTCGACGTCCTTCAAGCGGACTCGATCCTCGAGGAGGCGCCCCTGCGCGGCCTGGCCGCGAAGAAGGAGCTCTCGGTCTACGAGCACGGCGGCTTCTGGATGTGCATGGACACGTTCAAGGACGTCGAGCGCCTCAATCACATGTGGGAAAAGGGCGACCGGCCCTGGGTGACCTGGCGATGAAGATTCTCGTGACCGGCGCGACCGGCATCCTGGGCGGCTGGCTGACGAAGGCGCTCGTCGACCGGGGCGACGAGGTCGCCTGCCTCGTGCGGGACGAAGTCCCCAAGGCCAACTTCTACCGCCTCGGCCTGGACAAGAAGGTCTCGGTCGTGCGGGGGGCGCTGGAGAATTACGACGACGTCCTGCGCGCGCTCAACGAGTACGAGGTCGAGGCCTGCTATCACCTGGCGGCGCAGCCGATCGTCGGCGTGGGGAACCGGCAGCCGCTCTCGACGTTCGAGGCCAACATCAAGGGCTCCTGGAACGTGCTCGAGGCCTGCCGGCAGCACAAGCCGCTGAAGCGCCTCGTGTTCGCCTCGAGCGACAAGGCCTACGGCGACCTCGAGACCCTGCCGTACACCGAGGACATGCCCCTGAAGGGCCTGCACCCGTACGACTGCTCGAAGTCGTGCGCCGACCTGCTCGCCCAGTGCTATCTGAAGAGCTACCAGCTTCCCGTCGCGGTGGTGCGCTGCGGCAACCTCTACGGCGGGGGCGACCTGAACTGGAACCGCATCATCCCGGGCACGATCCGTTCGGTGCTGAAGGGAGAGCGGCCCATCATCCGTTCCGACGGCACGCCGCTCCGCGATTACCTCTACGTCCAGGACGCGGTGTCGGCCTACCTGGCGCTCGGGGCGTCGGAGGAGACCGGCGCGTTCAACTTCGGCACGGAGACGCCGACGGCGGTGATCGACCTCGTCTCGCTCATCCTCAAGGCGATGAAGTCCAGGCTGCGCCCCGTGCTGAAGAACGAGGCGTCGAACGAGATCGCCCAGCAGTGGCTCTCCTCGCGCAAGGCCCGGGAGAAGCTCGGCTGGAAGCCCGCCTACGACCTGTCGCGCGGGATCGCCGAAACGGTCGCCTGGTACCGCAAGCACCTCTCGTGAACGTCCTCGTCCTCGGCGCGAGCGGGCAGGTCGGCGGCCATCTCCTGGCCGCCCTGAAGAACCACGAGGCCCGGGGGACGTCGCGCAAGGACGGCGACCTCCGCGACCGAGCGGCGCTCGACCGCCTCGCCGCCGGCGCCGACGCCGTGATCTGCGCCGCCGGCCTCGCCAACCCGGACGTCTGCGAGGAGAATCCCGGGGAGGCATACGCGGTCAACATCGACGGCGCCCGGGCGGCGGCGGAGGCGTCGAAGGCCGCGCATTTCACGCTCTTCTCCACGGATCACGTGTTCGACGGCCGCGAAGGGCCCTACGGGGAGGACGACCGGCCCGCGCCGATCAACGTCTACGGCCGCACCAAGCTCGAGGCGGAGCGGATCGTGCTGACCGTCCACCCGCGCGCCCTCGTCATCCGCACCTCGCTCGTCTTCGCGCCCGGCGACAAGAGCTTCTTCTCGAAGGTCCTCACCGCGGCCGCGCCCGTCCCCTGCTGGACCGACCACGTGGGCACGCCGACCTACGGGCCGAACCTGGCGGAGGCCGTCGTCGAGCTCGTCGAGCGCGGCGCCACCGGGATCTGGCACGTCGCGGGCACGGAGGCGGTCGACCGCCACGCGTTCGGCCTCAAGATCGCCGCGCGCTTCGGGACGTCGCCGTCGCTCCTCCGGCCCGCGCCGATCCGCGACGCCGCGCCGCGCGCGCCCCGACCGCTGCGGGCGGGCTTGCGGGTGGACAAGGCGGCGGCCTTCCTGCGGACGAAATTGCTGTCGAGCGACGCGGCGCTTGAGCTAGCATGGAGGGCCCATGCTCAGCGATGACATCCTGTCGCTCGTCCGCAAATACGAAAGCGAGCACGCGCCGAAGCCCTGGCGGGCGGGCGTCGACCGCGTCCCCTACGCCGGCCGGGTGATCGGCGAGGAGGAGCGCGCGCTCCTGATCGAGGCCTCGCTCAAGTGCTGGCTGACCCTGGGCGAATACGGCGACCGCTTCGAGGAGAAGCTGAAGGGCTTCCTCGGCGTCCGCGACGCGATCCTCGTGAACTCCGGCTCGTCCGCCAATCTGGTCGCGATCACCTCGCTGTGCTCGGACATGCTCGAGAAGCCGCTGCGGCCGGGCGACGAGGTGATCACGCCGGCGACGACCTTCCCCACCACGCTCTCGCCCCTCGTGCAGAACGATCTCGTCCCCGTCTTCGTCGACTGCGAAATCGGCACCTACAACGCCGACGTCGCGGAGATCGAGAAGGCCGTCGGCCCGAAGACGCGCGCGATCGTCCTGCCGCACACGCTGGGCAACGTGTTCGACCTCGACCGCGTCGCCGCGCTCTGCAAGGACCGCGGGATGTACCTCATGGAGGACACCTGCGACGCCCTGGGCTCGACGTGGAACGGAAAGCCGGTCGGGACGTTCGGCGACTTCGCGACGATCAGCTTCTACCCCGCCCACCACATGACGATGGGCGAAGGCGGCGCCGTCGTCACCAACAAGGCGATCCACGCCCGGACGGCGCGCTCGGTGCGCGACTGGGGCCGCGACTGCTGGTGCGCCTCCGGCGTGTCGGACACCTGCAACAAGCGCTTCAACTGGAAGCTCGGCGACCTGCCCCACGGCTACGACCACAAGTACATCTATTCCAACATCGGCTACAACCTGAAGCCCACCGATCTGCAGGCCGCCGCGGGGCTCGCCCAGATCGAGAAGCTGCCCCGCTTCATCGAGGCGCGGAAGCGCAACTTCAAGCGCCTCTACGACGGCCTCAAGGACGTTCCGGACCTCATCCTGCCGCGCTGGGATCCCCGCGCGGACGTCTCGTGGTTCGCCTTCCCCATCACCGTCCGGCCCGGCGCGCGCGTCACCCGACAGGCCGTCGTCGCCCGCCTCGAGGCCGCGAAGATCGAAACCCGCATGATCTTCGCCGGCAACATCCTCCGGCAACCCGCGTTCCGGAACATCGAGCGCCGCGTCGTGGGCGAGCTCAAGAACACGGACCTCGTCATGACCAACACCTTCTTCATCGGGGTCTATCCGGGCCTGACCGAGCCGATGCTGGATTACATGATCGAGAAGACCCGGGAATCCGCCGGCTAGTTTTCGCGAAGGATTCTTCCGTTCCGCGCCACTACCTTTCGGCATGCGGGGGACCGTGGACGCGCGACCGAGCCTGGATCCGTCGGCCTTCTTCGACGAGGCCTATCCGCGGGTCTTCCGCTTCGTCGCCGCCCTCACCGGCGCGCCCGCGGCGGACGTCGACGACCTCGTCCAGGAAGCCCTGCTCGAAGCCTGGCGCGGCCGCGCGTCCTTCCGCGGCGAGGCCTCGCGCCTCACCTGGATCCTCGGCATCGCCCGGCGGATCGCGCTGTCGCGGCGGAGGTCGACGGCCCGGCGGGACGACCTCCTCCGCGCCTTGCGGGAGCTGGACGCGAGGCCGATCCCGGCCGACCTCCTCCGCGACGAGGAGACGGCGCGCCGGGTGAGGACCGCGCTGGACGAGATCGACCCGGGCTACGCGGAGGCGCTGGTCCTGCGCTACCTCGAGGCGAAGCCGGTCCGCGAGATCGCGGCGGCGCTGGGGGAGAGCGAGAAGGCCGTCGAGTCGCGCCTCCACCGGGCGCGCGAGGCGTTGCGGGACCGCTTGAAGGAGGACGGAGCATGAGCGAGCTGGAGCGGAACGTCGAGGCGCTGGTCCGGTCCGCGGCCCTGCGCCCGCGCGAGGCCGAGGCCAGGGCGCGCTTTCTCGGCGCCCTCGCGCCGCGGACGCCCTGGCCGGCCGCCGCGGCCGCCGCGATCGTCCTCGTCGCGACGCTGGGCGCGGTCTTCCGGCGGCTCGACGCGCCGCCGGCGCCGCCGGACGTCGCCAAACCCGCCGCCCAGGAGCCCGCGTGGATCGCGCTCAAGCCGGTCGGCGAGG
>DASVNH010000244.1:0-37208 GCA_036383955.1 Planctomycetota bacterium
GTCCACTGCAGCTGGCCCTCGAAGGTGCCCAGGCCGGGGTAGAAGGTCAGGTAGGCCGCGGCGAAGAGGATGGTCAGGATGAACAGGCCCACCCACCACATCGGCAGCGTCCCCGCGAAGGCCAGCGCGATCGGGAGCGCCTTGGACTTCTTCGGGGGCGAGGGCACGCGGACGCTCGACGGCTGGGCCCGGACCGCGTCGCCGCGCAGCCAGCGGTCGAGGTCGGACGCGAACGCCTCGGCCGACGCGTAGCGCTCGCCCGGCTTCTTGGCGAGGGCCTTCAGGCAGACTTTCTCGATCGCGGGATCGAAGGCGGCCATCGCCTCCTTGGTCACGACACGCGAGGGCGACGGCGCCGCGTTCTTCGAGGCCTTCATCAGGATCTCGACGGCCGTGTTGCCCTGGAACGGCTGGCGGCCCGTCAGCGCCTCGTAGAGCAGGACGCCGAGCGACCAGACGTCCGTGCGGGCGTCGATCGACTTCAGCCCCTGCGCCTGCTCCGGGCTCATGTAGGCCGGCGTGCCGACGACCATGCCCTCGGCGGTGAGGGAGACGCCGGCGTCTTCGCCGACGGCCTTCGCCAGCCCGAAGTCGGTGATGTGGGGCGTGCCTTCCGCGTCCACGAGGATGTTGTCGGGCTTGAGGTCGCGGTGGATCACGCCGTGCGTGTGCGCGTGGTGGAGGGCGTTCGCGACGTCCCGCAGGACCTCGGCCTGGAGGCGGAGGTTCGCGCGGGTCCGCCAGGCCGAGAAGGGCTGGCCCTGGACGAGCTCCATCGCGATGTAGCGGCGGTCGTCGACGCTCCCCGCCTCGTAGACGCCGACGACGCAGGGATGCGCCGGCAGGGCGGCGACGAGGCGCGCCTCGCGCACGAAGCGCTCCTCGTCGCCGGGCACGACCGGCCGGTCCCGCCGGCCCAGCATGAGCTTGAGCGCGACGATCCGTTTGAGCTCGCGGTCGCGCGCCTCGTAGACCACGCCCATGCCGCCGCGGCCGAGCTCGCGGAGGAGGTCGTATTTGCCGAACTTGGCCAGCGTGTCCTTGAGGGCGTCGATCTGGTCGCGCGTGGCCCAGCCCAGCTCGATGAGCAGGGCGTCGAAGCCCTTCCCAGGACGTTTGGCGTGCTCGACCAGGGCCTTCTGCAGCCGCTCCGGGGTGAGGATGCCTTTCTTGAGCAGCGCGTTTCCCAGTCGCACGCCGCTGACGGTCGCGTCGTCGGCCATGACCTCAGCAGTATGCGCCCTCGGGGATACCCCGTCAATGCGAGGCGCTCAATTCGAGGACGACCTTGCCCGGGGCCCGTTCCTCCAGGGCTCTGAGGGAGAGCACGACGTCCTCCAGACGGTCGTCGGGCGCCATCTTAAGGAGGACGAAGCGGGCCTCTTCGAGTCGGATGTGCGCGTAAACCGGCGGTCGGGGCGGAGTGTAGTTGAGTCCCGTAAAGCTGTAGAACTGATTCGCCGGGCCCGAGGCGGTGATCTGGTAATCGCCGTCGAGGCCGACCCGCGTGAAGGCGCAGAGGGCGTCGTTGGAATCCCCATGCCCCCACAGGACCCGAGCCTTTCCTCGGCTGTACGTGCCCACGATGCCGGACGTCTCGGCATACAGGGGAAACGGAACCGCGCCGGAGCCCGTGGGCGTGTCCACCAGAATGGCGAACTCCCTCGCGCCGCCCTGCCGAGCGATCTCCAAGGCCTTGGCGAACGCCCCGATCAGGATTCCGCGGGGGACGTCGATCATGATCGACTCCGCGCAGGCCTCCAGCTCGCAGGCGCCGTCGATCTTGACGTTCATGCGGCCGGTCCCCGCCGGCACGGGATCGGCGGACGGAACGAAGATTCTCTCTCGCCCGCGGGGGGAGCAGGCCGCCAGAATCAGCAGGAGCGGCCAGAAGCGCATGATGCCTATTAAACGGCCCCGTAGCGGTGGGCGCGCGAGGTTCCCGACATCGTGGCGTCGGGGACGCGGACGCGCGCGGGGACGCGGCGGATCGACTCGGCGCGGATCGCGGACGCCTCGTAGCGCTCCTCGACGCGGCCGACGATCTCGTACGGGCCGATCGTCCCGATGTAGCGGCGGCAGCGCGCGTAGACGGCCGGGAAGAGCACGGCCTCGAAGATCCCGTGCTCGTCCTCCATCGTGAGGAACTCCATCGGCTCGGCGGCGGCCGTCACCGTGATCCGCGCCGTGGCCATGATGCCGAGGAGGCGGACCCGACGCCCCGCGGACTCCGCGAGGCGGCGGCTGTCGAACACGCGGGGCCCCGCCAGGTACGAGAGGATGTGCCGCCGCGCGGAGAGGCCGAGGATGTCGAGCTCGTACGCGAACTTCTCCTCCTCCGTGAAGTCGCGGATCTCCGGCACCTGGCCGCCCTTCGAGCGCGCGAACATGAGGAGCCGCGGACGGGACAGGCCGAAGGTGTCGAGGGCGCCGCAGAGGACCAGGTTGCGGAGCGACGGCGCCGAGAGCTTCACGCGGGCCAGGAAGTCCTCGAGCGAGTCGTAGGGGCGGCCGGCGAGGATCGCCTCGACCTCCTTCGCCTCGAGCCCGAAGATCCGGTTGAAGCCGACGCGGATCGCGCCGTCCTCGAGGGTGAACTCGACGCCCGACCGCCGGACGCAGGGCAGCCGCGCGGCGATCCCCTCGCGCTTGGCCTGCTCGAGGTAGACGCGGGCGTCGTAGAGGCCCTGGTTGTTGTTGAGCGCGCCGACCCAGTGGGCGGCCGGATGGTGGGCGGCGAGCCACGCGGAGGCCCAGGCGAGGACGCCGTAGGACGCGGCGTGGGCGCGGCAGAACGAGAACTCGTTGAACTTCGCCATCTGGATCCAGTAGGCCTCGGCCACCTCCCGCGGCGTGCCGTGACGGACCGCGGCCTCGACGAATTCCGCGGAGACCGCGCGCCGCTCCTCGTCCGTGCGCAGCTTCTGCACGCGGCGGCGGAAGCGGTCGCCCTCCGCCAGCGAAAGCCCCGTCAGCGCGGCGGCGACGACCATCGCGTCGTCCTCGTAGAGCATGATCCCGTGCGTGTCGCGGAGCAGCGCGCCGGGCGGCACGGGCTCGAGGCCGCGCTCGCGCCGCACGAAGGCCTCCTTCATGCCCCCCGAGGCCGCGCCCGGCCGGATCAGCGCGAGCGCCTTCATCAGGCCCTTCGCGTCCGACGGCCTCATCATGCGGATCAGCGAGCGCATCGCCGGGGACTCCAGCTGGTTGCAGCCCAGCGTGCGCGCCTCCCGCAGCAGCTTCACCGTGGGCTCGTCGACCGGGAGGCGTTCGACGTCGATGCCGCCGCCCGCGACCTCCACCGTCTCGCGGATCGTGGAGAGCGCGCGGTTGCCCAGGAGGTCGATCTTCACCAGCCCCACGCGCTCGACGGCGTCCTTGTCGTACTGCGTGACGAGGACGCCTTTCTCCGCGCGCACGAGCGGGGCGACGCCGTCGGGCCGCAGCACGATCCCGCCCGGGTGCACGGAGAAGTGGCGCGGGAGGTCGAGGATCGCCGCCGCGGCGGCCTCGAGCTTCGGGCGGTCGGGGACGTCGACCTTCCCTTTCTGCAGCAGGGACACCTGCTCGTCGGAGTAGCCGAAGGCCTTGGCCGCCTCGCGGAAGGCGGAGCGGCGCTGGAAGGTGATGTGGGTGGAGACCATGGCGACGTCCCCGAAGCGCCGGAAGACCTCGGCGATGACGTCGTCGCGGACGCGCCACGAGAAGTCGACGTCGATGTCGGGGTAGTCGGTCCGGCCTTCGTGGAGGAAGCGCTCGAACGGGAGGTCGAAGGCGATCGGGCAGACGTTGGTGACGCCGAGGCAGTAGGCGACGACGCTCGACGCCCCGGAGCCGCGGCCGGCGACGGGCAGGCCGCGCTCGCGCGAGAAGCGGACGATGTCGTGGACGACGCAGAAGTAGTCCGCGTAGCCCAGGCGCGCGATCAGGTCCAGCTCGCGCGCGAGGCGCTCGCGGGGCGGGTTCGACGGGTAGCGCCAGGCGGCGCCCTTGTCGCAGAGCGCGCGGAGGCGCTCGATCCCGCCCTGGTTCCGCGGGAAGATCTTCGGCGCGGGGAGGAAGTCCCAGGGCTCGACGTCCGGCGCGACATCCTCCGCGCGAAGAAAGTCGCCGGGATCGGCGAGCCCTTCGACGTGCGCGACGAGCGTGTTCCCGCCGATCGCCGCGAGCAGGCGGTGGACGCGCCACTCGTTCGGCGTCGCGAACCAGACCTCGCGGACCTCGCGCCGCGGCAGAATGGCCACAGAGCCACCGAGACACAGAGACGCTTCCTTGAGGGAATTCCCGGGAACGTCGCCTCTGTGCCTCTGTGCCTCTGTGGCCAATGCCGGGGCGCTGATCAGGCGGCAGATCGCCGCGTAGCCCTCGCGGTTCCGCGCGAGATACACGCGGTCGCCTTTCGTGGCGCCGAGGACGGGCTCGATGCCGGCGGCGCGGCAGGCGTCCCAGAAGTCGACGGCCCCCGCCAGGTTCTCCTCGTCGGCGAGGGCGAGCCGGCGGATCCCGAGCTCGGCCGCGCGCGCGACCAGCGCCGCGGGCGTCGACGCCCCGCGCATGAACGAGAACGCGCTGTGAACGATCACCACGAAGACACCAAGGACACGAAGACGATTCCTGGGAAGTCCCCCCTCCCCCCGGGCCTTCGCCCGCCGAAGCGGGCAGGCGGGCTACGGCCCGCGAAGGCGGGGGGCGCGGGGGGGACGTTCACAACGTTCGCCTCCGTGTCCTCGGTGTCTCGGTGGTTTACTTCGTCAGGCATGGGGTTCTCAGGACGTAGCCGTGGGCGTCCTTGGGGAGGGTGCCGAGGAGGGCGATGGCGCGGCCGGTGACGAGGGCGCCGTGGCCGAACTTCTCGCGGACGGCGTCCGCGGCGGCGTGGAAGCGCTCGAGGCGGCCGTCGCTGAAGAGCTGGAGCTGGCCGCCGTCGTCGCTGAAGCTCGAGAGCGTGATGCCGACGAAGCGCAGGGCGACGCGGCGGCGGTAGAGCGAGCGGAGGAGGTCGCGGGCGGCGGGCTGGACGTCCTCGTCGAAGGCCGTCGGGGCCAGCGCGGCGGAGCCTTCCTCGTCGGCCCAGTCGGAGTAGCGCAGGCGCACGCGGAGGCGGCGGGTCTTGAGGCCGAGGTCGCGGACGGCGCGCATCGCGCGGTCGACGAGATAGGCCAGCATGCCCTCGAGCTCGGCGAGGTCGGACGTCGCCGCCGCCAGCGTGGTCTCGCGGGAGATGGACTGGGGGATCTCGCGCTCCTCGACGACGCGGGAGTCGCGGCCGCGGGCGCGCTCGTAGAGGGCGGCGCCGTTGCGGCCGAGCATGCGCTCCAGGGTGTCGAGCGGGATCTCCCGGAACTCGCGGATCGTGCGCACGTTCATGTCGCGGAAGAGCGACGACGTCTTGGGGCCCATGCCGGGGATCTTCTCGATGGGCAGGGAGAGCAGGAAGGGCTCCTCCTCCTCGGGGCGGAGGAGGCGGAGGCCGTCGGGCTTCACCGACTTGGCGGCGAGCTTGGAGAGCATGCGGTTGCGGGCGATGCCGGCGGTGACGGGCAGGCCGGTCTCCTCGCGGATCTCGCGGCGGATCCGGCGGCCGAGCTCCAGGAAGTCGCCGATCGCCGCCTCGGTGCCCGAGAAGTCGGCGAAGGCCTCGTCGAGGAAGGTCTCGAGGGCGGGGGCGTGACGGCGGACGATCGCCCAGATCGCGTCGGTGAAGCAGCGGTAGACCTCGTGACGTCCTTCGAGCACGATGAGCTCCGGGCAGATCCGCCGGGCCTGGTGGAGCGGCATCGCGGTGGCGACGCCCCGGGCGCGCGCCTCGTAGCTGGGCGAGGCGACGACGCCGCTGCCGACGGCCACCGCCCGCCCGCGAAGCCGGGGATCGATGAGCTGCTCGACGGAGGCGAAGAAGGCGTCGACGTCCAGGTGCAGGACCGTAGTGGTAGGCATTGGGCAATAGGCCTTAGGCAATAGGGACGAGAGCCCGCTCCAAGCCGCGAAGCATCCGTCCGATTTCTTCGATCTCCTCTTCGACCGCTTCCACAACGGCATCCGTGAGGTAACGAAGCCGCCCTGCCATAAGCAGTTGCGTCTGTGTTTCTCCCAGCGAGCCGAGAGCGATGGAGACATGGCGCCGGAAGTCGGCGGGAGACGTCCGCATCTTCCCTTCCGCGATGTTCGAAGGAACGGACCGAGCGGACTTCCGTGTTTCGGCCGTCAGCCCGAACCGCTCCCGGTCCGGATAGGCCTCCGTGATCTCATAGACGCGGGTGACGAGAGTCATGGCTTTGCTCCACACCTCGAGGTCTTTGAAGCTCGGGATCCGGCTTTTCATCGGGGTCTCCTATTGCCTTATGCCCATTGCCTAATGCCTACGTCTTCACGCTTTCCAGGTACCAGAGGCCTTCGCCTTCCCGCCAGGAGAGGATGAGGACGTCGCCGGTCGTGGTGCTGACGGAGAAGAAGTAGCGCCAGGGGCGGGTGGCCCGGTCGATCCAGCGGGCGTTCACCGCGCGGACGGCGAGGTCGCGGGTCTTCCAGCGCAGCTCGAGCGGGTCGATCCGGCCGCCTTCGTAGCGGACGACGACGCGGGCGAGCTTTTCGTGGATCTCGGCTTCGGCCATGGCGGCACCGCTTTATGTTAGCCTAATGTTAGTATCGGCGCAAACCGCATATCCATGCAAGCCCCGCATGAATATGCGGGGGTATGCGAACTCACCCATTCTCCCCCGGACCCGGGACGGGATGGGACACGTTCATAATTTCCTGCCGGATCCCGGAGGGTGGGGTAAAGAAGAGGGACGGGAGGAACGACCGGGAATGACCATCTGGCTGATCTTGAACCTGCTCGCGCAGGAACCCGCGGCTCCGCAGGGACCCGCGTCTTACTGGAAGTTCGACGAGACGGTCGCCGGAACCGCCGCCAACCAGGTCACCGGCGCGCCCGGCGGCGCCCCGCAGGGCGGCCCCACGGTCTCCGCGCTGGTCCCGGGCCTCAGCTACAACGCCAACCCCGGCGCCACGCCCCGCTCGCTGCTCTTCGACGGCACGAACGACGTCGTCAACGTGGCGAACTTCGGGACCTTCAACCGCACGACGGTCGCCGTCTGGATCCAGCGCGTCGCGGGAGGCCCCGCCGGCCGGCAGACCATCGTCTCCTACAAGGAGTCGACCGTCGGAGGCTTCGTCCTTTCCCTCAACGAAACGAACGGAACCTTCAACCCGCGGCTCTGGGTCCACAACGGCGGCTGGGTCTTCGCGGAGCAGGCGACGGCCATCCCCGCGGACGGCAGCTGGGTCCACCTGGCGGGCGTCTACGACGGCGCGAACATCCTCGTGTACCGCAACGGCGCCGTGGTGGCCACGACCGCCGCGGCGGGAAACATGACCACGGGCGTCGGGCCCGTCACCATCGGCGCGCGCTCGAGCTCCGACCAGCACTGGTTCCCGGGGAACATCGACGACGTCCGGATCTATCAGCGGGCGCTCAGCGCCGCGGAGATCGCCGTGCTCGCCAACGGCGTGCCGGCGCCGGTCCAGAACGCGCCCGTCGACGGCGTCCTGCGGGTGGACCTCAGCTGGACCGCCCCCCCCGGCGCGGTGACGTACACCTACAACGTGAAGCGCGCGCCCGCCGGCACCGGCACGTTCGCGACCATCGGCACCGCGACCGGCACGACCTACACGGACACGAGCGGCGCCGTCGGCGTCGCGTACGACTACACGATCACCGCCGTCAGCGCCGCCGAAAGCGGCATCTCGAACATCTGGACGGCCACCGCCCTGGCCCCGCCTCCGCGCACCAACGACCACAGCGAAGGCCTGCTCGACGAGAACTGCTCCTGCGGCTCGACGGCCCGCGTCCCCTCGCCCTGGCCCCTGCTGCTGGCCGTCGCCCTCCTCGCCGCCGGCCTCGTCCGCAAGTCCTGACGAATCGGACTGTCGGATTCGCCCGGGCGCCGATAGGCTGGACGCCATGAATGCGTCGAAGTCCAGGGCCCCCCTGGGCGTCGGCCTGACGCTCCTTTTCTTGCTCTCGTTGGTCGCCTGGTTCGCCCGCGCGGGCGGTTCGCCCGGCGTCACCACACCCCACTCCCAGACCGCGACAGTCCCGTCTACTCCGTCCGCGGAGACGACGCCCGTGACGACGACGTCAGACCCGAAAGCGGCCCAAGTCGCTCCCCAAGCGCCCGTGGTGCTGGTCGTCGGGCGCCTCGTGGAACCCGGGGGATTCGCGCCCATCCCGGCCCTCCTCCATACCACGCACATCGTTCCGATCGGCGCTGGCTTGAAGCCGGTAGTGCCGGGCGACGACGGCGGCTTCTCGTTTTACTGGCCATCGCCGGGCCAGACCGTCGCGTTTGAGGTCCGCACGGCCTTCCTGGCGATTCTAGGCTCCCGCGCCGTCATAGAAGAGGCCGCCAAGCGGCGCGTCGACCTCCCCGCCGCCGCCGGAGGCGCGACGCTGGACGCCGGCGCCGTTCCCCTCCCCGCCTCGGAGAAGCTCTCGTGGGTCGAGGGTGGCGTTCAGTCCGCCACCGGTGCCCCGCTCGAAGGCCTCGCCATCGAGATGGTCGGCCGGGAGGAGTTCGACGGCCTTCGTCTGCGCGCCGTCGATCGCGCCGCCACCTTCGGCCACGCGCCCAACGTGCCGGCCCGGTACGCCTCGGACGCGCGCTTCCTGCTGCGGCATGTCCGTCCCGGCCGTTACGATCTCAGCGTCTCGGCCCGGGGCCATCGCCGGAAGCGTCTCGAGCTGGAGTTCCCTACCTCCGTTCCGCTGGCCCCGCTGACTCTGACCCTGGACCCCTGCGTGCGGGCCGTCGCGGGACGGGTCGTGGACGCCAAAACCGGAACTCCGCTCGCGGGCGCGAAAGTCGGCCTGATCGACGGGGCTCAGACGATCGGAGAAGCGACCTCCGACGCGGCCGGCGCGTTCAAGGCCTGGCTCGAGGAAGATCCGGCGGCCCCCGAGCTGCGGCTCGCCGTCTGGGTCGACGGCTACGAGAAGTCCGTCGAAGCCGTCCTCGCCGGCGAGCACCGCGAGATCGCGCTGTCCCGGGAACGCTAGGCCGGGCGCGCCGAGAGGACGTCGCGCAGGAACTTCGCGCCGCGCAGGTCGCGCTCGAGGTGGAAGCGCGCGCAGGCGTCGAGGATCTGCCGGATCTCCTTCACCAGCGGCCGCTCCATCGCGCGGGTCGGCATGTCGCCCTCGGTGAAGCGCGCGATCGACTCCAGCGAGGCCCGCCGCGCCGCGAACCAGCGCTCTTCCTTCGGCCGGCACTCGGGGCAGAGGACGCCGCCGTCCCGGACGGAAAAGTAGAGATCCGGCCGCGTCGCCGCCTTGCGGCAGACCCCGCACTCGCGCAGCCGCGGCCCGAAGCCGAGCGCCTCCAGCGCCCGCGCCTCGAACGAGAACAGCGCGTCCGGCACCGGCGCGCCCCCGTCCAGCCGCTCGAGCAGCTCGACGAGGAGGTCGTAGAGGCCGTCGACCGGCATCCCTTCCTTCGTGAACTCGTCGACGTACTCCGCCGCGTACGAGGCGGCCACGAAGCGCGGGTACTCGCGCGGCAGGTTGGGAAACACGCGGACCCTCTCGGCGGCCGTGAGGATGTCGAGCGTCCCCGGCTTCTTCTCGATGCGGATGAGGTCGTAGACGCCGAGGATGTCGAAGGGCGCCAGGAACGCCGACTTCTTCCGCTTGGACCCCTTGGCGACGCAGGAGATCTTGCCGCGGGCGGGGGTGAAGAAGCGCAGGACCTGGCTCGTCTCGCTCCAGTCGACTTTCCGGAGGCAGACGGCCGGGGTGCGCTCGAAGATCATGAAGGTGCTAACGTTCTGGCCAGGTCAAAACGTTAGCGCCCCCCTACTGGAGTTCCTTGACGAACTTCTCGAAGCGGTCGAGGCCGGCGCTGATCTTCTCCAGCGAGGTCGCGTAGGAGAAGCGGATGAAGTCGTCGGCGCCGAAGCCCGAGCCCGGCACGGTGGCGATGTGGGCGTGCTCGAGGAGCGTCTCGGCGAAGGCGACCGAGCCCTTGACCGGCTTGCCCGCGCAGGACTTGCCGTAGAACTTGGACACGTTCGGGAAGACGTAGAACGCGCCCTGGGGCTCGCCGCAGGCGACGCCCGGGATCGCGCGCAGGCGGCCGACGATGTAGTCGCGGCGCTTGGCGTACTCGACCCGCATCTTCTCCACGCAGCCCTGGTCGCCCTCGAGCGCCGCGATCGTCGCGTACTGGGCGATCGAGGTCGCGTTCGAGGTGGACTGGCTCTGCATGCGGCCGACGGCCTCCATGATCTCCTTCGGGCCCGCCGCGTAGCCGATGCGCCAGCCGGTCATCGCGTAGGCCTTCGACGCCCCGTTGACCACGATGGTGCGGTCCTTCATGCCGGGCCGGACCGTCGCGATCGTGTGGAAGGGCACGCCGAAGACGAGCTTCTCGTAGATCTCGTCGGAGATGACCAGGAGGTCGCGCTTGAGGACGACGTCCGCCACCGCCTCGAGCTCGGCCTTCGAGTAGACCATGCCGGTCGGGTTCGAGGGGCTGCAGAGGATGAGCATCTTGGTCCGCGGCGTGATCGCGGCCTCGAGCTCGGCGGCCGTCATCTTCAGGCCGTTCTTCTCGAGCGTCGGCACGCAGACGGGCGTCGCGCCCGCGCACTTCACCATGGCCGGGTAGCTCACCCAGTAGGGCGCGGGGATGATGGCCTCGTCGCCTTCCTGGAGCACGGCCTGGATGACGTTGTAGAGCGAGTGCTTCGCGCCGCAGGACACGACGACCTGCGCCGGCCCGTACTCGAGGCCGTTGTCCTTCTGGAACTTGGCCGCCACGGCCTTCCGGAGCGCGAGCAGGCCGGAAGCCGGCGTGTACTTGGTCTGCCCCTTCGCCAGCGCGTCGTTCGCGGCCTTCTTGATGTGGTCCGGGGTGTCGAAGTCCGGCTCGCCGGCGGAGAACGAGATGACGTCGATGCCCTTCTCGCGCATCGCGTTCGCCTTCGCGGTCATCGCGAGCGTGACGGACTCTTCGGCCTCCGAGGCGCGCTTGGACAGCCAGCTGGTACGTGTCATAGTGGGGCCAGTCTAGGCAGGCCGCGGACCTCTTTCAAGTGATAGAATGGCCCCCCGTGAAGCGAAGGGGCTGGCTCGTCCTGGGAGGCGTTCTCCTCGTCCTGGGCGGCACGGCGGCCTTCCTTCTGCGCCCCCGCCCCCCCGAACCCTTCCCCCTCGCCGAGCTCGTCCCGGCCGACGCGGTCGTCTACGCGGGGTTTTCCGATGTCCGCCGCCTCGCCGAGATCCCCGGCCTCGAGGACCTCGCCGCCCGGCTCGAGCCCGCCCGCGCCCACCTCTCGGGCCCCGCCGCCGTCTACGTCGACCGCCACGGCGACTGGGTCTTCCTCGCCCGCCTCACCCGCCTGGCCGCCCTCGTCGCCGACGCCGAAGTGGAGGACGGCGCCGCCGTCTTCGCCAGCGGCCCCGCCGCCCTCGCCCGCCACAAAGAGCGAAGGAAGTCGATCCTCGACGTCGACACCTTCCGCGCCCTCGGCCAGACGATCTTCATCAACCTCGACCTCCTCCGCTTCCACGCCCGGCGCGACTTCAGCGCCGTCGGCCTCGAGCTGGTCGGCACGAATCCGCTGACGCTCCGCGGCCGCGCCCTCTACCGCGGCGACCTCTTCCGCCTCTACGTCGAGCAGTACCTGATGGCGCCGCGGAGGACGTCGGACGTCCCCCTCGGCGGCGTCTTCATCGAGCCTCTGCCCCGGCTCTGGGACGACGTCCGCCTCGGCCTGAACCCCGTCGACCAGGACCGCCTCGACCGGCTCACGACGGGGCTCGCCCGCGACTTCAACGACGGCCGGCCCTGGAAGGACTTCCTCCGGAAGGCGGGCGGGGCGTGGGGCGTCGACGTCCGCCCCGGACCGGGCGGCCTGCCGACGGCGACGGCCTGGCTGGACCTGCCGGACGAGGACACGAAGGACCGTCTCGCGCGGATGCTGCCGAAGCTGACGGCGGACGTCGCGAAGTTCCACAAGGACCGCGGGGAGCCGCCGCCGTTCGAGCTGGCGACGGAGGGGGGAACCTGGCGCGTGAAGGTGCCGGGGACGGCGGAGCTGCGGATGGGCGCGGCGCTGGATCCGGCGTACGCCTTCAAGGGGAACCGCTGGATCCTGTCGACCTGCGCGGCGCGGCTGGACGTGCCGGACGTCGCGGGCGACGGCCAGCATCTCGCCCTGGCCGTCGACGTCCCTTCCGCGCTGGAGCTCGCGAAGGCCTGCGCGCCGCTGATCGCGGACGGGGCGTTCCGGGAAGAGGCGGAGCTGGGGGCGGCCGCGCTCTTCGGCAAGGCCTTCACGCCGGAGACGATGGGCACGCTGCGGCGGCAGTTCCCGGAGGCGGCCGACCTGCGGAAGTTCCTCGACGCCCGCCGCTCGGAGATGCGGGCGCGGGCGCTGGAGGAGATCGCCAAGTCGCCCAAGTACGCCGAGGAGCTGGCCCGGGTCCGGAAGGAGCTCGACCTCTGGGCCGGGCGCCTGGCGAAGCTGGGCCGCGTCGAGCTCCGCGGCCGCTACGGCGCGGACGGGCTAGAACTCGACGTGATCGCAAAATGACCGCGTCGTTTTACGATCCCTAGTTGGGCCGGCCGTCTTCGCCGCTGTCGGCTTCGGACGTCACGACGGTCATCGACACGGGGCCGTCGAAGATCACCCGGCCCTTCTCGCGGTAGTACCAGACGACGTAGTTCGGGTCGAAGCGCCAGTCGTGGATCCACCAGCCGGTGGCGCGGCTGTCGGGCTTGCCGAGCTCCTTGTTGTTGAGCACCTGCTCGGCGCTGGCGCCGGACTCGACGCCCGGGATGGGGGCGTAGTCTTCGAGCGCGACGGGGGGATCGTTGGGAATGAAGCAGCCGCCCAGGACCAGCAGGGCCGCCGCCGCGACGCGTCGGATCGTCACCTCACACCTCCTTCGACTTCACCCTTCATTCTACTATTAGGAGACGGCAGCTGGGGCGCGCGTCTTGCGGCTCCCGGAAATGTCTTGCCTCGGCGGGAGGGGCTGGATAAGAATAGGCCTCCCTCGACGAGCACCCGTGGGCGGGTGGTGGAATTGGCAGACACGTACGTTTGAGGGGCGTATGCCGCAAGGCGTGCAGGTTCGACTCCTGTCCCGCCCACCATCCTCCGCTCGCGAAGCGAGCGAGGATGCCCTCCGAAGCTGAAGCCCACGACCGAGCGAAGGAGGGCGTCCCCGCGAGCTCCGGATGTCGAGCCAAAATCATCCGTCAGTTTCCGGAGCGTCAGGGTAAATTGAGAGCGGCCCTCGCGCACGTTTTCACGAAACCTCGGGGGTCTCCGAGGCGTTTGATCCCGTAAAGAAACGACATGATGGAGAGTCGAGCCATGAAGCGAGTCCTTGGAAGCCTCCTCGTCCTCGGCGTCCTTTTCGGCGCGCTGGGCGCCCAGGAGAAGAAGGGCGAGAATCCGGTCAGCTTTTCGAAGGACATCGTCCCGATCTTCAAGGCCAGCTGCAACGAGTGCCACAACGTCAAAAAGAAGAAGGGCAAGCTCGACATGTCCAGCTACGCCGACCTCAAGAAGGGCGGCAAGAAGGGCCAGCCGTGGAAGGACGGCGACCCGGACAAGAGCCTGATCATCGAGCTCATCAAGGGCGACAAGCCCGAAATGCCCGAGGACGGCGACCCCCTCAAGCCCGAGCAGGTCGCCCTCATCGCCCGCTGGATCAAAGAAGGCGCCAAGGACGACACGAAGTAGGCTTCCTTCCTCCCCCGCGATTCCGCATTTTTGAAGCGCTTATTTATTAAAGAGTGTTAAATAAGTGTCTCGATGCACAATGTCACCATGAAGAGACCGCCCCACCGCCGCGTCGATCCGGTCCTCCTCGGCCGGCTCAACGTCCGCCGCGTCCTGGAAGTCATCCAGGCCTCCGGCCCCGCCTCCCGCGCCGAAGTCACCCGCCGCTCCGGCCTCACCGCGCCCACCGTGTCGAAGGCCGTCGAAAGCCTCCTCAAGTCCGGCCTCCTCGAAGAAGGCGACGCCCCCGCGGCGGCCGTCGGACGCCCCGCCCGCGTCCTGCGCCTGGCGTCGACGTCCCTCCGCGTCGTCGGCGTGGTGCTCGACGCCCCCAGCTGCGCCGTCCTCCACGCCGGCCTCGACGGCCGCTACGACGAGAAGGATGTCGAGCGCTTCCCCACCCCGGGCTCCTACAAGGCGCTGATCGAGGCCCTGCTGAAGCGGATCGCGCCGCTCGTGAAGGGCCGGGAGGCCCTGGGCGTCGGGATCTCCATGCCCGGCCTGATCGACCGCGAGCGCGGCGAAGGCGTGCTCTCGCCCAACGTCCACGTCACCGACGGCCACGCGCCCGCGCGCGACCTCTCCGCGAAGCTGGGCGTCGAGTGCGTCCTGCGCCAGGAGGCGCACGCGCTCTGCCTCGGCGAATGGCTCTTCGGCGCGGCCCGCGGCCTCGACGACTTCGCCATGCTCGACGTCTCCACCGGCCTGGGCCTCGGCGTCATGAGCGGCGGGCGCATCCTGGTGGGCGCCACCGGCTTCGCGGGCGAGCTCGGCCACATGTGCATCGACCCCCAGGGCCGCCTCTGCGGCTGCGGCAACCGCGGCTGCCTGGAGACTTTCGCGTCCGACGCCGCGCTCGCCCACCTGGCCTCCGAGAAGCTCAAGGAGGACCTGGGGATCGACGAGACCCTCCAGAAGATCCGCGACGGCGACGCGCGGCTCGAGGAGCCGCTCCGCCGCACCTGCGAGTACCTCGCGATGGCCGCCGGCGCCGTGATCAACGTCTTCAACCCGGGGACGCTGTTCGTGCACGGCCGCCTCCTCGAGGCCCGCGAGGGGCTCTTCGGCTACCTGCTGGAGCTCATCCGCCGCCGCTCCCTCGGGCCGGCGCTCGCCGCCTGCAAGGTGGTCCAGGCCCGCGGCAACAAGCACCTCGGCGCGCTGGCGGCGATCGTCAGCCACCGCCTCGACGCCCTCGCGCCGCGCCTGCATTAAAAGGAGTCCGCCGTGATCGCGCTGACGCTCGCGCTCGCCCTTCAAGATCCTCGCGTGCTCTTCCTGGGAGACCGCGGGCACCATCAGCCCGCCGAGCGCGCGAAGCAGATCGCGCCCGTCCTCGCCGGGCGCGGCATCGCGCTGACGTACAGCGAGAATCCCGACGACCTCCTGAAGCTCGCGACCTACCACGCGGTCCTGCTCTACGCGAACATCGACGCGATCACGCCCGCCCAGGAGGCGGCGCTGCTCGACTTCGTCGCGGGCGGCGGCGGCTTCGTCCCCGTCCACTGCGCGTCCTACTGCTTCCGCAACTCCGAAAAAGTCGTCGCGCTCATGGGCGCCCAGTTCAAGAGCCACGGCACGGGCACGTTCCGCGCGACGATCGTGAAGCCCGAGCACCCGGCGATGCGGGGCGTCGAGGCCTTCGAAAGCTGGGACGAGACCTACGTCCACCACAAGCACAACGAGACGGACCGCGTGGTGCTCGCCACGCGCGACGGGGAGCCGTGGACCTGGGTCCGGACGCACGGCCGCGGCCGCGTCTTCTACACCGCCTGGGGCCACGACCAGCGCACGTGGTCGAACCCGGGCTTCCAGACCCAGCTCGAGGCGGGGATCCGCTGGGCGGCGAAGCAGGACCCCTCGCCGTTCGAGTACCAGGAGGCCGACGTCCCCTTCTACGCCGGCAGCCACAAGCCCGGCGAGAACCTGAAGAAGATGCAGAAGCCCTGCCCGCCGGAGCTCTCCGCCTCGCGCCTGCGCGTGCCCGACGGCTTCGAAGCGAGGCTCTTCGCCCACGAGCCCGCGATCACCAAGCCGATCGCGCTCGCCTTCGACGAGAAGGGCCGGCTCTGGCTGTCGGAGTCGATGGACTACCCCAACGAGCTCGGGACGAAGCGCGACCGCCTGAAGATCTGCGAGGACACGGACGGCGACGGCCGCGCGGACAAATTCACGGTCTTCGCCGACGGCCTCTCGATCCCGACCAGCCTCTGCTTCGCGAACGGCGGCGTGATCGTCGCGCAGGCGCCGGACACGCTCTTCCTCAAGGACACGGACGGCGACGGCAAGGCCGACGAGCGCCGCGTCCTGTTCAGCGGCTGGGGCGCCGGCGACACCCACGCCGGCCCGAGCAACCTGCGCTGGGGCTTCGACAACTGGGTCTGGGGCATCGTCGGCTACTCCGGCTTCAACGGCACGGTCGGCGGCAAGGCCCACCGCTTCTCCATGGGCTTCTTCCGCTTCAAGCCCGACGGCTCCGCCCTCGAGTTCATCCGCTCCACCAACAACAACTCCTGGGGCCTCGGCTTCAGCGAGGACGGCGTCGTCTTCGGCTCCACCGCCAACGGCAACCCCAGCGAGTACATGCCCATCGCGAACCGCTACTACGAGGCCGTCTCCGGCTGGAGCGCCTCGCGCCTCGGCGGCATCGCGGGCAACCCGGAGTTCCACCCCGTCACCGACAAGGTCCGGCAGGTCGACTTCCACCACCGCTTCACCGCCGCCGCCGGCCACGCCCTCTACACCGCCCGGCTCTTCCCCCCGGAGTACTGGAACCGGACCGCCTTCGTCTGCGAGCCCACCGGCCATCTCGGCGCCGTCTTCGAGCTCCGGCCGAAGGGCGCCGACTTCAGCTCGCGCGTCGTCCGCAACCTCTGCGCCAGCGACGACGAATGGACCGCCCCGATCGCCGCGGAGGTCGGGCCCGACGGCGCCGTCTGGGTCCTCGACTGGTACAACTACATCGTCCAGCACAACCCCACCCCGCCCGGCTTCAAGAACGGCAAGGGCAACGCCTACGAGATCGGCCTCCGCGACAAGACCCACGGCCGCGTCTACCGGATCTTCCCCAAAGGCGCCGCCTTCCCCGCCCCGCCCGCCGATCCTCTCGCGATGCTGACGAGCGACAACCTCCTCTGGCGCCTCCACGGCCAGCGCCTCCTCGTCGAGCGCGGCGCCGAGAAAGCCCCGCTCGAAAAGCTCGTCCGCGGCGGCTCCATCCACGCGCTGCGGGTCCTCGACACCCTGGGCCTCCTCGAGCCGGCGGTGGTCGTCGACGCCCTCCGGCACCCGTCCGCCGGCCTGCGCCGCAACGCGCTGCAGGTGGCGAAGGACGTCCCGCTCTCCCTGCTCGCGGACCCCGACGCGCAGGTCCGGCTCGCGGCGCTGCTGGCGCTGTCGGAGCGCGAGCCGTCGAAGGAGGCCGGCGAGGCCGTCTTCGACTTCCTCCAGAAACCCGAAAACGCGGAGGACAAGTGGCTGCCGGACGCGGCGACGGCCGCCGCCGCGCGCCACGACGCGGGCTTCCTCGGCGCCGCGCTCGGCGCGATGAAGGGCGGAGCGGCGCCGGCGGCAAAGAACCTGCTGGGGGCCCAGGGCTGGCGCCCGGTGACCTACGGAGGCACAGCCGAGCTGACGCGCGACGGCGCCGCCTTCAAGATCCGCTCCGAGAAAGGCGCCGACGCGAGCTGGAGCTTCACGCTGCCGGTGACGGCCGGCGCGCGCTACCGCCTTTCCGCGAAGGTGAAGACGAACGGCCTGGCGAAGGACACCGGCCGCGGCGCCCAGCTCAACGTCCACGAGATCCAGCCCCAGGGCGTGACGGGCGCGATCTCCGGGACCACCGACTGGACGCGCCTCGAGGTGGAGTTCGAGGCCACCGTCCCGTCGATCACCGTCAACTGCCTCCTCGGCGGCTGGGGGCGCTCGCGCGGCGAAGCCTGGTGGGACGACGTCCAGCTGGTCGCGCTCTCCGGCCGCGCGCCGCAAGGCAAGCTCGGCGGCATCGTCACCGCCGTCACGCGCCACTACGCGCGCCGCGGCGACGCCGCGACGGCGCCCGCGCTTCTCGCGCGGCTCCCCGGCGCCGACCCCGCGCTCGCCGACTTCCTCCTCCAGGGCCTCGCCGCCGGCTGGCCCAAGGGAAAACCCATCGAGCTCAGCGCCGCGCTCAAGGCCGAGCTGTCGAAGCTGCCGATCGAGGCCCAGGCCCACCTCGTCGCGCTGGGCCTCCTCGACGCCTCGGGCGTCGCCGCGGCTTCGACGTCCGCCCTCGGCGATCCGAAGCGCCCCGCGGAAGAACGGATCGAAGCGGCCCGTCGACTCGTGCGCGTCGACGACCGGCAGGCCTCGATCGCGGCCGTCCTGGCGGGCGTCACGCCGCGCGAGGCGGCGGCGGGAGGGTTCATCGACGCCCTGGGGGAGAGCCGGCTCCCCGAAACCGGCGGGCTGCTGCTCGAAAAGTGGAGCGATCTGACCCCGGCGGTGCGGCGCCGCGCGATCGTCGTGCTGCTGCGGCAGCCGGCCTGGACGGCGGCGCTGCTCGGCGCGATCGAGGCGGGGACGCTGGGGAAGACGGACGTCGCGGCCGAGTACTGGTCGCAGCTGCGCAATCATCCGGACGCGGCGCTGGCGGCGCGCGCGGCGAAGATCGCGGACGCGGGCGGCGGGGCGGTCAGCGCGGACCGCGAGGCGCTGTGGAAAAAGCTGCTGCCGGCGGCCGAGGCCAAGGGGGACGTCGCGCGCGGCAAGGCGCTGTTCGCGCAGCTCTGCGTGAAGTGCCACGCGATCGACGGCGCGGGCGGCAAGGTGGCGCCGGACCTGACGGGAATCGGCGCGCGGCCGCGGCGCGACATCCTCCTGGAGATCGTGGACCCGAACCGGAGCGTGGAGGCGAACTTCCGGATGTGGCAGGTGCGGCTGAAGGACGGGCAGATCCTGGCGGGCCGGCTCGACACGGAGACGGCGACGAGCGTGGAGCTGCTGGACGTCGAGGGCAAAAGCCACGTCCTCCAGCGGGACGCGATCGACGCGATGAAGCCGTCCGCGCTGTCGATCATGCCGGTGGGCCTGATCGACGCGGTGCCGGAGGGGGACGTCGCCGCCCTCCTCGAGTACCTCGCGGCCTCCAAGAAGAAGTAGCGGGATCAGCCCCCCCGGGGGGTGGGGGGAATTTTCTGAACCGGAACCTGATCCTGTACAGAGCTCGCCTCGCCGTGCTATAGACAAACCACCGCTGAGGGAGCCCCCGATGGCCGAGGCGCCGCGTCTCAAGCCGATGATGTCGACGGAGATCCTCGACGCCGCTTTCCGGCTCTACCGCTCCAACTTCGTGACCTTCCTCGGGATCTTCGCGGTCATCTACGTTCCCATCACGCTGGTCGTGATCGCGGTCTCGGGG
Source organism: Planctomycetota bacterium (assembly GCA_036383955.1). Lineage (GTDB taxonomy): Bacteria > Planctomycetota > MHYJ01 > MHYJ01 > JACPRB01 > JACQFK01. Next base: position 19,196 of record DASVNH010000244.1, read on the forward strand.
CACTTCTATTCGCAGGCGCAGGCGTCCATCCTGGGCGCGGCGGACGCGGCCACCCGGGCCGCGGCCGAGCGGGACCTGCAGGTGATCCAGGGCGGGCTCACGATCATGGAGGCGCTCCTCTACGCCCTGATCGCGGTGCCCCTGGCCACGGGGGCGCTGACCTGCGCGGTGGGCATGCGCTACCTCAACGAGCCCGCCTCGATCGGCAAGGCCTACCGGCAGATCTTCCCGCTGTTCTTCAAGTACTTCGGCACGACGCTGCTGAGCGGCCTGGTCACCGGCCTCGGCTTCATGTTCTGCCTGGTCCCCGGCTTCCTCTTCATGACCTGGTTCTTCGCCACGACGTCCATCGTCTGCCTCGAAGGCAAGGGCGGCACCGCCGCGATGGGCCGCAGCCGCGACCTCGTCCGCGGCTTCGGCGGGCGCATCTTCGGATTCCTCATCCTGACGAGCATGCTCCAGGGCGTCCTGGTCGGGCCGGTCAGCGTCGCCGCCGAGTTCCTCCTCCCGCTGATCACCGAGAGCTTCGCGCTGCGCTTCGCCCTGTCCACCGTGCTCCAGCAGTTGCTCGGCATGATCATCACGCCCTTCTTCAGCGCCGTGCTCGTGCTGCTCTACTACGACCTCCGCATCCGCAAGGAAGCCTTCGACCTCGAAGTGCTGGCCAGGAACCTGGGCAAGGCCCCGCCGCCGGAGACCGCGCCCGCGCAACCATGACGACGGCCCTCGCCGCCGCCGTCTTCTTCCTCCTTCCGCCCCAGGACCTGCCGGACGGGAAGGTCGTGCGCGAGCGCCTCGAGCGCATCCTCGCCTCCGCCGACTACGACACCGGCGAGTCCAACGCCAAGCGCGGCTCCCTCCTGGACTGGTTCCTCCGCAAAGTCCGCGAGCTCTTCGATTCCCTCAAGAGCCTGGGCGAGCTTTCGCCGGCCGTCTTCTGGACGGTCCTCTCCGTCTGCCTCGCCCTCCTCGCCGCCATCCTCCTCCACGGCGGCGTCGTGCTCGGCCGCGCCCTCCGCGCCTCCCGCGCCGGCGGCGCCCTCCCCGCCGGACCCGCCGCCGGCCCCGGCGATCCCCGCGAGCTCCTCGAGCGCGCCCGGCGCGCCGCCCGCGAGGGACGTCGAGAGGAAGCCCTCCGCCTCGTCCACCGGGCCGCGCTGCTGGGACTCGACCGCCGCGGCGTCCTCCGCTTCCAGGAGAGCCTGACCAACGGCGACTACCGCCGCCAGCTCCGCGCCCGCCCCAAGGAAGGCGAGACGTTCGACGCCCTCGTCCGCCTCCACGAGCCCGCCTGCTTCGGCAAGCTCCCCGTCGCGGAACGGGACGTCGAGGACGGCCTCCGCCTGGCCGCGACGCTCCTGGAAGGCGGGGTCGCGTGAGGCTGAAGCTCCGGACCGAGCACTTCGTCATCCTGGGGAGCGGCGCCGCCCTGATGGCCGGCGTCCTCCTCGTCGGCCCCGGCCTCACCGGCGCGGGCCGCGACCCGAAGGACGAGATGCGCGCCTCCTCCCACTACACCACGCCCTCGGGCGGCAAGGCACTCTTCGCGCTGCTGCGGGACCTGGGCTTCGACGCCCGCCGCCACGAGCGCAAGCTGGGGCTGCTCCCGCGGGACGCGCGCGCCCTCTTCCTGATCGCGCCGAAGACGCCCCTGGACGCCGAGGAGATCCGCGAGGCCGTCGCCTTCGTCGAACAAGGCGGCACGCTGGTCGCCGCCGGCGACGAGCCCCTCTCGACGGCCTTCGGCGTCAAGTTCTCCGGCGGAGACCCCGCGACCGTCGAGAGCGGCGGACGTCGCTACGCGCTCGCCTCGGAGGTCGTCGACCTCCCCCGCGGCCGGGGCCGCTTCGTGGCGCTGGCGGACGCGAAGATCGCGTCCAACCGCGGCCTCCGGGAAGGCGACCACGCCGAGTACCTGGTGCATCTCGCGGCCCGGGCGCGGGGGCCGGTCTTCTTCGACGAGTTCCACCACGGCTTCCAGGGGGGGCAGACCGCGACGGCGATCCTGATGGATTCGCCGCTGGGCGGGGCCGTCTGGATCGCGCTGATCGCCGCCTACCTGGGCGTGCTCGCGGCGGGCCGCCGGCTGGGCCCGCCCGTCGATCCCCATCTCGAGCGGCGCCGGAAGCCGCGCGAGTACCTCGACGCCTTCGCGGGCGTCTGCGCCAAGCTGCGCGCGGGGCCGCAGGCCGCCGGCCTCGTCGCCGCGGAGTTCCGGCACTTCCTGCGGACCCGCTTCGGCGCCGCCACGCCGGACGCCGCCGCGCGCGTGGCCGCCCGCTTCGACATCGATCCCGCCGAGGTCGCGCGGGTCGCCGACGCCCTGTCCGCCCTCGAGAAGGCCGGCCGCGCCGGCGAGCGGGAGCTCGTCGACGCCTTCCGGGACGTCGAGCGCCTGCGCCGCCAGTTCCTGGACCGTTCCCAACGGAGGACCCCCGCATGAACCCGGATCCCGTCGCCGGCATCCAGTCCGTCTTCGAGGCCGTCAAGACCGAGGTGCGGAAGGCGATCGTCGGCCAGGACGACGTCCTCGAGCATCTCTGCGCCTGCGTCCTCGCCGGCGGCCACGCGCTGCTCGAAGGCCTCCCCGGCACCGCCAAGACGCTGATGGCCCGCGCCTTCGCCGCCGCGCTGCGCTGCGGCTACGGCCGCGTCCAGTTCACGCCCGACCTCATGCCGGCGGACGTCACCGGCACCAGCGTCTTCGACCCCGAGTCGCGGCGCTTCGAGTTCCGGCAGGGGCCGATCTTCACCGACCTCCTCCTCGCCGACGAGATCAACCGCGCGCCCGCCAAGACCCAGGCGGCGCTGCTCGAGGCGATGCAGGAGCGGCGGGTGACGGTCGACGGCCGCACGCACGCCCTCTCCCCGCTCTTCACGACGATCGCGACCCAGAACCCGATCGAGTACGAGGGCACCTATCCGCTGCCGGAAGCCCAGCTCGACCGCTTCATGGTCAAGCTGGTCGTGGGGTATCCCGCCCCCGAGCACGAGCGGGCGATGCTGGCGCGCTACCGCGACGGCCAGCGCCTCCACGAGATCGAGACCCTGGGCATCCAGCCGAAGACCTCGATCGAGGAGCTGGTCGCGCTGCGGAACTCGCTCGCTTCCATCACCGTCGAGGACGGCGTGCTGGGCTACGTCTCCGACATCGTCCGCCAGACGCGCTCGTGGGCGACGATCCACGTCGGGGCCAGCCCGCGCGCGGCGGTCTCGCTCCTCGCGCTCTCGCGCGCGCTGGCCGCGCTGCGCGGGCGGGCGTACGTCGTGCCCGACGACGTCAAGAGCGTCGCCCCGGCGGCGCTGCGGCACCGCGTGCTCCTGCGGCCGGAGAGCGAGATCGAGGGGGTGAAGTCGGACGACGCCCTCCGCGACCTGCTGGCGGCGGTGAAGGTGCCGAAATGAAGTTCGGCCCGACGGGCCGTCTCGTCGTCGCCCTCGTCCTCTGCCTCCCGCCCTTCGTCCTGGCGCTCTGGGTGCCGGGGCTCGAGCGGCTCGGCTGGGCGGCCGCGGCCGTCGTGGCGCTCCTTGCGGCGGTCGACGCGCTCTTCGCGCCGCGGCGGGAGTCGCTCGAGGTGGAGCTCGACGTCCCGCCGGTGCTTTCGCTGGCGGACGAGCAGGCGCTGCGGATCCGCGTGCGGAACCGCACGGGGTCCCGCGCGCGGATCGAGGTCCGCGCGGTGCTTCCCGAGGAGTGGAAGGTCGACCGGCTCGTCGAGCCGATCGACCTCCCGCCCTTCGGGACGGGGGAGGCCGTCTGGCGCGTCGTTCCGCGGCGCCGCGGCAAGTATCTTCCCGGGCCCGTCCACCTGCGCGTGCCGGGGCCACTCGGCTTCACGCGGCGCGACCTGCTCTTCGACCTGCGCGCCGAGGTGAAGGTCTATCCGGCGGTCGGCTCGATCCGCAAGCACGAGCTCCTCGCGCGGCGGCTGCGCTCCCGCGAGATGGGGCTCCGGGCGCACCGCCAGCGCGGGCAGGGCCTCGAGTTCGCGCGGCTGCGCGACTACCACCATGACGACGAGCCGCGCCTGATCGACTGGAAGGCCACCGCCCGCCGCGGCCGCTTCATCAGCCGCGAGTACCAGGTCGAGCGCTGCCAGAACGTCGTGCTCCTCATCGACGCCGGCCGCATGCTCACGGAGGAGGTCGACGGCATCGTCAAGATCGAGTACGTGCTGAACGCCGCCCTGCTCCTCACCAAGATCGCCTCGCGCTATGATGACCGGGTGGGGGCGCTCGTGTTCTCCGACAAGGTCGACCGCCTGACGCCGCTCCGCAAGGGGCACGCGGCGGTCGGCGCGATGGCCGAGGCGCTGTACGACGTCGAGCCGCGCCTCGTCGAGCCCGACTACGAGGCCGCGTTCGCGGCGCTCGGCACCCGGCTCCGGAAACGCGCGCTGGTCATCCTCTTCACGAACCTCGTCGACCAGGAGACGTCGGGGCTCGTCTCGGGCTACCTGCGCGGGCTCGCGGCCCGGCACGTGCCCGTCTGCGTGGCCGTGGGCGACCGGGAGACGCGGGACGTCGCGTGGTCCGTCCCCGCCGGCCCCGAGGACGCCTACCGCAAGGCGGCGGCGGCGCACCTGCTGACCAGCCGCGACCACACGCTCCAGCAGCTCCGCCGGGCGGGCGTGCGGGTCGTCGACGCCCCCGCCGGCCAGGTGCCCGTCCAGGTCCTGGACCAGTACCTGGATCTCAAGGCGAGGCAGGTCGTGTAGTGCGAACTCCCAAATCCCAACTCCCAAATCCCAAGGCCCACGTCCTTTCCCGGGTGGCCTGGTGAATCCTTCCGAAGAGAAGAGCCGGGACGGGTCGCTGATCCGGATCGAGACGCCGGAGCACGTGGTCTTCGAGTACGAGCTCGCGGGCCCGGCGTCGCGGATCGTCGCGGCGATGGTCGACCTCCTGCTGATCGGCCTGGGCCTCTTCGGCCTGTTCCTCGTCGCGCTGATCGTCACCCAGGGGACCTTCGAATTCGCGGGACCGTGGGCCCTCGCGCTCGGCGCGGTCGCGGCCTTCGCCCTCTTCTGGGGCTATCCGATCCTCTTCGAGATCTGGTGGAGGGGGCAGACGCCGGGCAAGCGCTCCGTCGGGCTCCGCGTCATCCAGGAAGGCGGCTACGCGCTCACGCCCGCCGTGGTCCTCGCCCGGAACCTGCTGCGGATCGTCGACTTCCTTCCGGGCTTCTACCTCCTGGGGCTGGTCGTCATGATCGTCCACCCGCGGAACCAGCGCGTCGGCGACCTGGTGGCCGGCACGCTGGTGATCCGCGACAAGACGGCGTCGACGGCCCGGCCGCCCGCGGTCCTGCGCGTGCCCCAGGTGCCGGTCGGGGGGGAGGAGGTCGTCGCCGAGCTCCGGCGCGGCGGCGCGCACAAGCTGCCCGTCGACCAGGTCCGCCTGATCGAGGACTTCCTGGCGCGGCGGGGGTCGATGACGCCCGACGCCCGCCGCCGGATCGCGGACCAGCTCGCGGGCGCGGTGAGCGCGGCGATGCCGCTGCCGCGGATGGAGAGCGAGCGGCTGCTGCAGTGCGTGCTGGCGGCGCGCCGGCAGGACGAGGCGGCGGCGGAAGGCGGCGGCGCGTGAGCGAGGCCGGCTTCCTCCGGAAGAACAAGGCCGACTGGGAGCGGCTCGAGGCGTACGCGGCGAAGCTCGACGGCCGGGGCGGCGGGCTGACGGGCCGCGACCTCTTCGCCTTCATCTCGCTGTACCGGAAGGTGACGGGCGACCTGGCGCGGGCGCGGACGATCCAGGCGCGGCCCGACGTGATCGACTACCTCAACAACCTCGTCGGCCGCGTGCACTACCGGGTCTACGGGACGCGGACCTATCCGTTCGCGAAGTTCCTCGACTTCTTCCGCCGGGACTTCCCCCGCGCGGTCCGCCGGTCGTGGCGGCAGACGCTGGCGAGCGCGCTGCTGCTGCTCGTGCCGGCGGTCGGGGCCTACCTGGCGGTGAAGGCGAATCCGCGCCTGGACACGGCGTTCGCGCCGCCGGGCTACGTCGAACAGATCGACGAGGCGTTCGGCGAGGGCTTCGGGAAGAAGGACCGGCCGGCGGGCGCGAACGCGCTCATGAACTCGTTCTACATCGTCAACAACGTCAACGTGTCGATCCTGGCCTTCGCGACCGGCGCGCTGCTGGGCCTCGGCAGCGCCTACATCCTCGTCATGAACGGGATGATCCTGGGCGGGGTCGGCGCGATCGTGGCGGCGAAGGGCGTCGCGCTGAACTTCTGGTCCTTCGTCGCGTCCCACGGCGGCATCGAGATGGGCGCGATCGTGATCGCCGGCGCGGCGGGGCTGCGGATCGGGCTGGCGGTCCTGCATCCGGGCCTCCTGCCGCGGGGCCGCGCGCTGGCCGTCGCCGCCAAGGACGCCGGCCTGCTCATGGGCGGGGTCGTCGCGCTGCTCGTGCTGGCGGCGGCCATCGAGGCGTGGATCTCGCCGTCGAGCCTGCCGCCGGCCGCCAAGCTGTCGATCGGCGCGCTCAACCTGGCCGGGTTTTTCGCCTATCTGGGGTTCGCGGGCCGCGACCGCGTGTGATATCCTGCCGCTCATGCCGCGTTCCCTGATCTTCAACGAGTGGCACGCGTCGGCGGACTCCGAGAAGGCGACGTCCGCCGCCGTCCGCGGCTTCGAGGCGACCCGCCTGCTGCCGGCGTGGAAGCGTTCCGAGATCCTCCGGAAGACCGCCGAGGGGCTGGCCCGCCGGAAGGAGGAGCTCGCGAAGACGATCACGGAGGAGAACGCCAAGCCGATCCGGCTCTCCCGGGCGGAAGTCGACCGCGCGGGGATGACGTTCACGGCCGCTGCGGAAGAGGCCAAGCGGATCGGCGGCGAGGTGCTGCCGCTGGACCTGACGCCCGGGGCCGAAGGGCGGATGGGCATCGTGCGCCGGATGCCGCTCGGGCCGATCCTGGGGATCGCCCCGTTCAACTTCCCGCTCAACCTCGTGGCGCACAAGGTCGCGCCCGCGATCGCCGCCGGGAATTCGATCGTCCTGAAGCCGGCGAGCGCCACGCCGCGGATCGCCCTGCTGCTCGGCGAGATCCTCCTCGAGGCGGGCATGACGCCGGGCATGGTCAACGTCCTTCCCTGCCCCTCCTCGGTGGCGGACCGGATGGTCGCGGACGAGCGCTTCAAGCTCGTGACGTTCACCGGGAGCCCGGCGGTCGGGTGGGAGCTGAAGAAGAAGGCCGGCCGCAAGCGCGTCGCGCTCGAGCTCGGCGGGAACGCGGCGGTCGTCGTGCACGAGGACGCCGACCTCGACCACGCGGCCGAGCGCTGCGTGGCGGGCGGCTTCGCCTACGCGGGCCAGATCTGCATCTCGGTGCAGCGGATCTACGTGCACGAGCCGGTCGCCGACGCGTTCGCGGCGAAGGTCGTCGAGCGGGCGAAGAAGCTCGTCCCCGGGGATCCGATGGACGATAAGACCGACCTCGGCCCGATGATCGACGAGGAGGCGGCGAAGCGCGCGGAGGCGTGGATCGAGGAGGCGGTCGCGGGGGGCGCGACGAAGCTGCTGGGGGGACGCCGGGACGGGCGCTTCCTGCCGGCGACGATCCTCGAGAACGTGCCGCGGACGTCGAAGATCCACTGCGCCGAAGCCTTCGCGCCGGTGGTGAACCTCTATCGCTACCGGGACTTCGACGCGGCGCTGCGCGACGTCAACGACTCGGCGTACGGGCTGCAGGCGGGGGTCTTCACCCGGGACGTCGGGCGCCTCCTGCGCGCGTACCGCGAGCTGGAGGTGGGCGGGGTGCTGGCCAACGAGATCCCGAGCTGGCGGCTGGACACGATGCCCTACGGAGGCGAGAAGGAGTCGGGCCTGGGCCGCGAGGGCGTCAAGTACGCGATCGAAGAGATGACGCAGCTGCGGCTGCTGACGCTGGGATGAGCATCGAGATCCTGGAGTTCGAGAGCGACGCCCTCCGCGGCAACCCCCTGCGGGACCCGCACGTGCGGCGCGTCCCGGTCTACCTGCCGCCGTCGTATCCGGAGAAGCGCTATCCCGTCTACTTCCTGCTCTCGGGCTTCACCGGCAGCGGCGAGTCGCACCTCCAGCGCGGGCCGTGGCAGGAGCCGATCCAGGAGCGGCTCGACCGCCTGATCCGCGCCCGGACGATGCGCGAGGCCATCGTCGTCATGCCCGACGCGTTCACGCGCTACGGCGGCTCGCAGTACCTCGATTCGACGGCCACCGGCCGCTACGCGGAGCACGTCGTGCGCGAGCTCGTGCCGCACGCCGACAAGCGCTATCCGACGACCGGCCGGCGCGCGATCCTGGGGAAGTCGAGCGGCGGCTACGGCGCCCTCGCGCTCGCGATGAAGCACCCGGACGTCTTTCAGGCCGTCGCCTGCCACTCGGGCGACCTGTTCTTCGAGTACTGCTATCTGCCCGACTTCCCCAAGGCGCAGGACGTCTACCGGAAGCACGGCGGCTGCGCGCGCTTCCTGCGGGCCTGGCAGAAGATGCCCAAGCGCCTGGCCGGGAACCTGCACGCGGCGGTGAACACGCTGGCGATGGCGTCGTGCTACTCGCCGAACCCGAAGGCGCCGCTGGGCTTCGACCTCCCCATCGACGAGGAGACGGGCGCGCTGCGGCCGGACGTGTGGCGCCGCTGGAAGGCCTGGGATCCCGTCGAGATGCTCGACCGCCACGCGGCGGCGCTGAAGAAGCTGAAGCTGCTCTTCGTCGATTGCGGCACGCGCGACCAGTTCGGGCTGCACCACGGGGCGCGCATCTTCGCCGCGAAAGCCCGCCGGCTCGGCGTGCGCGTGCGGCACGAGGAGTTCGACGACGACCACTCGTCGATCAGCTACCGCTACGACCGCTCCTTCGCGCTGCTCTCCAAAGCCCTCTAGCGTTCACCACAAAGGCACAAAGAGCACGAAGGCGGCGTTTTGTAGGATTCCCCCCCCCGGGGGGGGGTACCCGCGAGAAGGTCTTCGTGTTCTTTGTGTCTTTGTGGTGAACGTCAGCGGTTGTAGCGGAAGCCGTCGCCGCCCAGCTCCCGGTGGAACTCCTCGGGGGTGAGGCGGACCCAGACCTCGCGGAGCACCTCGCTCTTGCCCAGGCCGTCGATCGTGGCCCGGATCTCCTCGATCGGCCGCGGCTCGACGTAGCCGCTCCAGTCGAGCCACTCGAGGAATTCCGTGTCCTTGTGGCGGTGCAGCCGCACGTGGACGTCGCGGGGGTCGCCGGAGGCGCGGTAGGCGTCGAGCCGCGGCAGCACGGCCTCCAGGTCCGCGCGCGCGACGCGGGGGGTGTCGAGGCCGATCGGGATCACCATCGCCTTCTCGCCGCCGACGACGGTTTCCCAGTTGCCGACATCCTCCAGCTCCTCGCGCGAGAAGTCGGCCTGGGCGGGGCGCTCGCGGAGGAAGTCGGCGATCGACGTCCGCACGTGCGGCACCTGCCGGGCCCAGTCGGAGCCGAAGCGGACGCGGACGGGGGGGCGGACGACCATGTGGGCCCACTGGTCGCAGCGGAGGACGGCGCCGGTGTCGTCGGCGACGCGCCAGGTGCCCCGGAGGGCTTCCTTCGTCATCGGCAGCGTTCTGACGTAGAGGCGGAAGACGCCGTCGGCGCGCAGGTGGAGGAAGCGGGCCTCGAGGGGGGACGGGAGGGTGAAGTAGAGGTCGCGGCCGGGGGGCGGCGGCGCGGCTTCGGGGGTCGGGGAACAGCCCAGGAGCCCCAGGAGGAACAGGCTTCTCTTCACGCCTTACCCTACGATTTCGCGGAACAAAACGGGGGATTGAACGTATAGTAGGTAGCGTTACTAACTATATGGGAAACAAGGAAAAGCTGCTCGAGATCGCCTGCCAGGCGTTCGGGCAAAAGGGCTACGAGGCGACGAGCGTCGACGACATCCTCGCCGAGGCGGAGGTGTCGCCGTCGAACTTCTACTACCACTTCAAGTCGAAGGAAGAGCTCGCCCTGCAGGTCCTGGAGTCGATCTTCGAGCGCTCCCGGGAGAAGTTCGCCCCGCTGTACGAGAATCGGGAGCTCCGGGCGTCGGAAAAGCTCAAACAACTGCACGGGCTCTTCGTCGAACGGATGGAGCGCAGCCGATGTTGCGGGGGCTGCCCATTGGGCAACCTGGCTGCCGAATTGTCGGACGTCAACTCGCGGTTCCGGGAGCGCATCGCCAAGTTTTTTGAGGAATGCATCGCCGGGATCGAAGGGATCGTCCGACAGGGAGTCCGGGAGGGCGAATTCCGGCCCGATCTCGATCCCAAGGCGGCCGGCGCGCTGCTGTTCGGCTCTCTGGAGGGGCTGATGCTGGTGTCGAAGAGCCTGCGGAAGATGGCCCCCCTGGAAAAGGGGTTTCAGCAGGCCCTGGAATTGCTTAGGAAATAACGGATAGAGATATGAACGCTGAATTTGAAACCCGGCTGCACGCGCACCACGAGGCCATGTCCCGGGCGGCCCTCAAGCTCTGCCACGGGGACCTGGCGATGGCCGAGGACATGGTGCAGGACACGTACGTCAAGGCCCTCCGGAACGCCGACCGCTTCCAGGAAGGCACCAATCTCAAGGCCTGGCTCATGCGCATCCTCGCCAACAACGTGATCAGCATGTACCGGCACCGCCGGGTCGCCAAGGAGAATCCCTACCCCGAAGGCTTCGATCCGTCGGATGTCGAGCCCGCCGACCTGGAGGTCCGCGACGAGATCGCCGAGGCGATCCAGGGCCTGCCCGAGGACTACCGCAAGGTCTTCCTCATGGCCGCGCTCGAGGACTCCCCGTACCAGAAGATCGCCGAGAAGCTCAAGATCCCGGTCGGCACCGTGATGTCGCGCCTCTGGCGCGCGCGGCAGACCCTCCAGGCGAGGCTCTCGCCGGCGATGAACTAAGCCGAGCGCTCGGCTTACGTAATATATAGACATGCTCCTCCTTGGCCTGGCGCTCGCGCTCCAGGCTCGGGGTGAGCCCGACCCGGGGAATCAAGCGAGTCGAACCGCCAAGGAGGCCGTCGAAAAGGCCCTCCCCCTCATCGAGAAGAGCGCCCGCGTCAGCCTGGCCGAGCGCTCCTGCTTCACCTGCCACAACCACGGCATGCCCTACCTCGCCCTCAAGGCCGCCGGCGCCCGCGGGTTCAAGGTGGACGTCGACCTCCCGAAATCCCTCCTCGCGCACACGGAGGCCGCGCTCCGCCGCAACCGCGAGAACTACGCGAAGGGCAAGGGCGCGGGCGGCCAGGCCGACAGCGCCGGCTGGGCGCTGTGGATCCTCGCCGAGGGCGGCTGGCCCGCCGACGACACGACGAAGGCCGTCGCCCACTACCTCTCCGTCCGCGACGCCGACAAGGGCCACTGGGCGAACGTGTCGGTTCGACCTCCCACGGAAGCCTCCCCCTTCACCACCACGTTCGTGGCGCTCGCGGGGATGAAGCCGTACCTCGACGTCCCGGACCGCCTCGATCGCGCGCGCGCGTGGCTGCGGGAGTCGAAGCCCAAGGACACCGAAGACCGCGTCTTCCGCCTGCGCGCCCTCGCCTATCTCGGCGAGGACGTGAAGGCCGCGGCGAAGGAGCTGCTCGACACCCAGCGCCCCGACGGCGGCTGGGCGCAGATGGAGGGGATGGAGAGCGACGCGTACGCGACGGCCTCCGCGCTCGCGGCCCTGTCCGAGGTGAACGCGAAGGGGGTCGCCTGGCTCGTCGCCGCGCAGAAGCCCGACGGTTCCTGGCACGTGAAGACGCGGAGCAAGCCCTTCCAGCCCTACTTCGAGAGCGGCTTCCCCCACGCCAAGGACCAGTTCATCTCGGTCCACGCCTCCTGCTGGGCCGTCGTCGCGCTTACTCGGGGAAACTGAGGACGAGGTTCTCCCCGTCGCGGCGGACCTCGCAGCGCAACCCCCCGCGGTCCTTCTTCTGCCACAGGAAGTAGCCCGGGAGCGCGGGGATCAAGCTCAGAGCCAAGGGCCATTGCTGCCAGAAGGTTTTCGGCTTCCGCGCGGAGGTCGGGCCGACGATCCACATCCCGAGGGCGATCATCCCTATGAAGGCGAGCCCGCAGAGCGCCGTGCCGAGGGAAAGCATGCGGGCCTTCGACCGGTGCGCGCGGCAGAGGGGGGCGTCGAACGTGATCCGTCCGGCGAGCGCTTGGACGCTTCCCATCATTTGCGACGTCCGGTCGAGCCCCACGCCGCTCATATCCTCGAACCAGACCTGTCGCGTGCCGACCGGCTCGGCGCCGCACGCGAGACAGACCGCCTTCCCGTCCGGGAAGACCAGGCGGCGTCCCTGAAGCTCCAGCCGAAGCTCGCGCATCCGCGTTCCACTATAATCGCCGGATGGCCGAGACCCTCTCCGGAATCGTGGAACGCGTGACGTTCCACAACGAGGAGAACGGCTTCTGCGTGCTCCGCGTGAAGGCCAAGGGCGTGCGCGAGCTGACGACGGTCGTCGGGCACGCCCCGAGCGTCACCGCCGGCGAGTTCCTCGACGCGACCGGCGAATGGATCGTCGACCGCGAGCACGGCCGCCAGTTCAAGTGCGCGCAGCTGCGCGTCGCGGCGCCCTCGACCCCCGAAGGCATCGAGAAGTACCTCGGCAGCGGCGTCATCAAGGGCGTCGGCCCGCACTTCGCCCAGAAGCTCGTCGCCACGTTCGGCGAAAAGGTGTTCGACGTCATCGAGCAGGAGCCCAAGCGGCTGCGGGAAGTCGCCGGCATCGGCCCCACCCGCCTCGAGCGCATCACCGCCGGCTGGTCCGACCAGCGCGAGATCCGGAAGATCATGGTGTTCCTGACGTCCCACGGCGTCGGCACCGCCCGCGCCGTCCGCATCTACAAGACCTACGGCGCGAAGGCCGTCGACAAGGTCCGCGCGAACCCCTACAACCTCGCGCACGACATCCACGGCATCGGCTTCCAGACCGCCGACCAGATCGCGAAGGCCCTGGGCGTCGACCCGCGCTCCGAGATCCGCGCCCAGGCCGGCCTCGCCTGGGTCCTCCAGGAGCTGTCCACGCAGGGCCACTGCGCCTATCCGGTCCCCAGCCTCCTGGAAGCGGCGATCAAGCTGCTCGACATCCCGGACGACATCCTCCGCAAGGCCCTCGCGGAGGAGCTGGCCAAGAACCGCCTGGTCGCCGACACGATCGGCGGCACGGAGGTCGTCTACCTCGCCGCGCTGCACCGCGCGGAGAGCGCCCTCGCCGAGGCGCTGAAGGCGCTGCGCGACGGCCCCCATCCGCTGCCGAACGTGGACATCGAGGCCGAGATCGCGCGCGTGGAAGCGGAGGTCAAGCTCACGCTCGCGCCCGGCCAGAAGATCGCGCTCCGCACCGCGGTGAAGAGCAAGGTGCTCGTCATCACGGGCGGCCCGGGCGTCGGCAAGACGACGCTCGTCAACAGCCTGCTGCGGATCCTGAACGAGGCCCGGCTGCGCGTCGTGCTCTGCGCGCCGACCGGCCGGGCCACCCGGCGCCTCGCGGAGACGACCGGCTGCGAGGCCAAGACGATCCACCGCTTGCTGGAAGTCGAGCCGCACACCGGCCAGTTCAAGCGGACCCGCGACAACCCGCTGGAGGCGGACGTCGTCGTGCTCGACGAGGCGTCGATGGTGGACGTCGTCCTCATGAACCAGCTCGTCCGCGCGATCCCGGCGCGCGCGGCCCTGGTGATGGTGGGGGACGTCGATCAACTCCCCTCGGTCGGCCCCGGGACGGTGCTGCGGGACGTCATCGATTCCGGCGCGGTGCCGGTGGCGCGTCTGACGGAGATCTTCCGGCAGGCGGCGGCGAGCCGGATCGTGGTGAACGCGCACCGGATCAACCAGGGCTATCTGCCGGAGGCGCGACGTCCCGAGGCGCTCGAGGACTTCTACGTGGTCGAGGCGGAGGAGCCGGCGGCGATCGCCGAGCGGATCCTGAAGCTGATCATGGAGCGGATCCCGGAGCGCTTCAAGCTGGACCGGATCCGCGACATCCAGGTGCTGACGCCGATGAACCGCGGCGAGCTGGGGGCGCGGGCGCTGAACGAGACGCTGCAGAAGGTCCTGAATCCGCCGGGCCCGCCCGAGGTGCTGAAGTTCGGCCACGCTTATCGGCAGGGCGACAAGGTGATGCAGATCGTCAACGACTACGACAAGGAGGTCTTCAACGGCGACCTCGGCTTCATCACGCGCGTCGACGAGACGGAGCGCGAGATCGAGATCAGCTACGACGGCCGCGCGGTGGTCTACGACTTCGGCGAGCTCGACGAGGTGGTGCCCGCCTACGCCTGCTCGATCCACAAGAGCCAGGGCTCGGAGTATCCGGCGGTGATCATCCCGCTCCACACCCAGCACTACCGGATGCTGAACAAGCCGGTCCTCTACACGGGCGTCACGCGCGGCAAGAAGCTCGTCGTCCTCGTCGGCTCCCGCAAGGCCCTCGGGATCGCGGTGCGGAAGACCGAGGACTCCCACCGGGTTTCAGGCCTCAGGGAGCGGCTGAGCGCGGCACGTACGACCCCTTCAGCGTGAAGTCGGGAAGGATCTCGATCAGGAAGGTCTCCCCCCGCCAGACGTCCACGTGGGTCTCGAGCTTCCGCGTCACGCCGCCCTTCACCCAGCTCACGGCGACGTCGATGTCGAAGGCCCGGGGATAAAACGCGATCTCGTGCCCGGCGGCCCAGCTGTCGCCCGTCCAGGCCCGGTGAGGCGCCGGGGCGTTGCCGGAGTAGCGGACGTCGACGGCCGCCTCCTCCAGCGCGACTCCCGACGCGTTCAGCACGCGAATCGTCGTGAAATGGTCTTCTATTCTCAACGCCCAGCCGGCCACCAGGGTCAGGGCGGCCAGCACGCCCAGGCCGACGAGGATCTTGAGCCAGGCCGGGACACGCCGTTCATCACTCATAGAAGGCCGCTTGTTCGAAGAGTACACTGCGGAGACATGCTCGATCCGAGGAAATGGAGCTGGAAGCTCAGGGTCCTCCTGAGCCTGCCCCTCCTCGGCGCGCTGCTCCTCTTCTACTCCTGCGCGATCGAGCCCAACTGGATCGAGGTCACGCGGCACGACGTCGGCCAGGGATCGCGCGAGCTCAGGATCCTGCATCTCACGGACGTCCACTTCTCGACCGCCGGAAGCCGCGAACGTCGCGTGCTCCAGATTGTCGCGGAAGAGAAGCCGGACCTGATCTTGCTGACCGGCGACAACATCCTCCGCGACTTCGATCCGGCCGGTTTCCGCGACTTCCTGTCGAGCCTCCAGGCCCCGCTCGGCGTCTTCGCCTGCCGCGGCAACTGGGAGGACTGGGTGCCCGCGTCGATCGACGTCTACAAGAGCGCCGGGATCCGGCTCCTCGAGAACGCGAGCGCGCGGGCGGGGGACGTCGAGATGATCGGCCTCAACACCGGACGCGACCCCGTGCCGGCCGGCGACGCCCCGCTCCGGATCCTGCTCTGCCACTACCCGATGATCCTGCCCGCGGCGGCGAAGGCGGACGTCGACCTGGTCTTCGCCGGCCACACCCACGGCGGACAGGTCCGCCTCCCCCTCGTCGGCGCTCTCCACACGCCCTTCGACTGCGGGCCCTACGTGATGGGCTGGTACGAGGAGGGCAAGACCCGCATGCACGTCAGCCGCGGCGTGGGGACGTCGATCTTCCCCCTCCGCTTCCTCTGCCGTCCGGAGGTGGCGATCCACCGCGTCCGCTACTGAGCTTGGAGGTAGAGCCAGCCCAGGGCGCGGCCCGCGAAGGAGGCCAATCCGATCAGGCCAAAATAGAGCGGGATGAGAATCCAGGCCTGCCCCCGGTAGACGCGGATCAGATAGACCAAGGCCGCGAAGGGCGGCGCGAACAGGCTGACGAAGACGTAGAGGCCGCCCTTGTGGAAAAAGCCGCGGCGCTGGAGATCCTGATCGATCACGACCGCGTGACCGATCGCCAGCACGATCCACGACAGCACCGCGCCGCCGGTGAGTCGCCGCTTCAGGAAGAGCTCCGGCTCGAACGCGCCCAGCGAGATCGCGCAGGCGAAGGCCGCCAGGACGATCAGCGTCGTGATCGCCATCCGTCGAACGTACGGGACCGGCGCGTCGCTCAGCTCCGTATTACACGTCGCAGACCCGCACGGCGTGCCGCAGCGCCTTCACCTTGTCGGGCCAGGTCGGAAGGAACTCCTGGGCGAGGAAGCCCGTGAAGCCCGTCGCGAGGATCGCCTTCACGATCGCCGGGTAGTTCAGCTCCTGCGTCTCGTCCAGCTCGCCGCGGCCCGGCACGCCCGCCGTGTGGTAGTGGCCGATGTAGTCCTTGTACAGGCCGATCCGGCGGATGACGTCGCCGTTCATGATCTGCACGTGGTAGATGTCGAACAGCAGCTTCATCCGCGGCGACCCCACCGCCTTGATCATGTCGACGCAATGGTCGACGTCGTCGCCGAAGTAGCCCGGATGGCCCTTCATCGGATGCGAGCTGTCGCGCGAGTTGAGGTGCTCGAAGCAGATGTTGATCTTCTTCTCCTCGGCGTACGCGCAGGCCTCCTTCCAGGTCTCCACGCAGTTCTTGGTCATCTGCTCGTCGCTGAGGTCCTTCACCCGCATGCCGGTGAACGTGATGACGGCCGGCGCCTCGAACTTGACCGCCAGATCGACGCCCTCCCGCAGCTTCTGCAGGACCATCGCCTTGTTCGCCGGATCGCAGGGGCCCTTCGCGAAGCCGTGCGAGCCCGTCAGCGCGATCTTCATCCCGAGCTCGCGGATCATCGGGTAGTGCTTGGCGTCGACGCCCTCCATCGCGTGCATGCCGAGCGCCGCGCAGTGCTTCGCGAGCTCCTCGGTGGGCATCGGGTTGAACGTCCAGCCCATGATGGACTGCTTCACCCGGTTGTTCTTGATCTTGAAGGCGGGATCGTCGTCGGCCGACGCCATCCCGGTCAGTGAAAGCGCGGCCGCGCCCTGAAGAATGTGTCGCCGATTCATGTTCATGTCCCTCATTCTAGGAACGCTCCCGGGCGTACCAAAGGATATGACGATGTTCGACCGCCGTGACCTCCTGAAGAGCGCCGTCGGCCTGGGCCTCGCCGGCGCGCTGGGCTGCGCGGGGACGCCTCGACGTCCCTCGCTGATCGCCGACGAGAACCGCAAGCCCGGCACGACGAGCTGGCTCCTCGCTCCAGCCGCGCCCCGCAAAGAGCTGCGCGACCCCGTGATCGAAGGCTACTGCTCGCGCACCAGCGTCCGGGCCGGCGACCCCCTGAGCGTCATGGTCAGCGCCGACGGCTCCTTCCACCTGGATATTTACCGTCTGGGCTATTACGGCGGCCAGGGAGGTCGGCACGTCCGCGGCTTCGAGGGCGAGGCCCGCCGCCAGCCGGATCCGTCCGCCGGCGAGGACCGCCTCCGCGAGTGCCGCTGGACGCCGTCCCTGACGTTCAGCATTCCCGACGACTGGGTCAGCGGCGTCTACCTCGGGAAGCTGCGGACGTCGAAGGCCGAAAGCTACGTGATCTTCATCGTGCGCGACGACCGCCCCTGCGACTTCCTCTTCCAGTGCAGCGACACCACCTGGGCGGCCTACAACCGCTGGCCGCTCAAGGACTCGCTCTACGACGACGGCAAGCTGGACTGGTACACGGGGCCGGGCGTGGCGGTGAGCTTCGACCGCCCCTACGCGAAGTACCGGCAGATCTTCGACGCCCCGCTCTCGCAGGGCTCCGGCGAGTTCCTGCTCTGGGAGTTCCCGCTCGCGTTCTGGATGGAGTCGAAGGGCTACGACGTCTCGTACATCAGCAACCTCGACACGCACGTCGAAGCGCCCCTCCGCGCGAAGGCCTTCCTGTCGGTCGGCCACGACGAATACTGGACGCGGCCGATGTTCGACCACGCCCTGGCGGCCGTCCACGCGGGCGTGAACATGGCGTTCTTCAGCGGGAACTCCGTCGACGGCCTGATCGACCTCCGCGGCCGCGCCTTCTCGCGCCTCGGCAAGTTCGGCGTCTTCGAGCACGAGCTGAAGAAGTTCGAGAAGCCCTGGAAGGAACACGGCCCGAACCCCGCGACGCTCATGGGCGCGCG
>DASVNH010000245.1:0-7719 GCA_036383955.1 Planctomycetota bacterium
TCCGGTTGAGGCCGAGGATGTCGACCACCGCGTTCAGCATGAAGATGTCCTTGTCGGCCACGTACTGCCGGACCTGGCCGGACGCGAGCGTGCTCACCATGACCTTGGGCAGGCCGATGGGCAGGCCGCGCATCGCCGCGCAGCCGATCGTTGTTCCCGCCGAGCCGCCCAGGCCGAGCACGCCGGCGACTTCCCCGCGCGCGTGCGCCTCCCGGACCAGCCGCGCCGCGCCTTCGCTCGCCTTCGTGACCGCCTCGCCCCGGTCGCCCTTCGCCCGGATCGCGTCCAGCGTCGTGCCCGCCAGCGCGAAGACGCGGTCGCGCGCGACGTCCGCCGCCACCGCCGGCGCCCCCAGCGCGCCGGTGTCGACGAGAACGGTCTTCACGCCCCAGGAGGCGAGCAGCCCGCGCACGTACGCCGCCTCGCGGCCCTTGGTGTCGAGCGTCGCCAGGAGATAGACAGCACTGTTCATCCCCGCTCCAGCGCATAAGGCGTGCCAGCGCTCTGGAGCGACTACGTCGCAAGGCACTTATGTGCAATAAGTTACAATCAAACTATATAATATGCAGTATGTGACTGTAACCGGTTACGCCATGTTGTAACCTAGTATACGATGCAAGGCGACACGCTCCTTCGAGCCCTCGCGTCCGACGAGCCCCTGGTGGGCGCGGCGGTGGGATCGGGCATGACGGCCGCGGCCGCCGAGGAAGGCGGCGCTGACTTCGTCATGGTCCTCTCCGCCGGCTTTTTCCGCCTGCAGGGCGCCAGCTCCGCCTCCTCCCTGCTCCCCCACGCCGACGCCAACGCCCTCACCTGGGAGATCGCCGCCCGCCATGTCCTGACCCGCCTCGCCCGCACCCCCGCGATCCTCGGCGTCTGTGCCCAGGATCCGGAGCTGGACGTCGACGCCCTCCTCGACCGCGCGGCGGCGCACGGCGTCGCCGGCCTCACCAACTTCCCCTCGGTCGCCTTCTACGACGGGGCCTTCCGCGCCGCGCTCGAGGCCGCCGGCTTCGGCTACGCGCGGGAGCTCGACCTCCTCCGCCGCGCCAAAGCCCGCGGCTTCGCCACCGTCGCCTTCTGCCTCACCCCGGCCGACGCGGCGGCGGCCGCCGAGGCGGGGATCGACGTCCTCTGCCTCAACCTCGGCCTGGCCGAGACGCGGAGCCTCGATCCGGAGGAGCATCAGGCGGCGCTCGACCAGGCGATCCTCGCGATCCAGGCGATGATGGCCGTCGCGAAGGGCGTGCCCTGCGTCATCTTCGGCGGGCCCGTGCTGCTGCCGCAGGACACGCAGCAGGTCTACCAGCGCACGGAGGCGCGCGGTTACGTCGGCGGCAGCGCCGTCGAGCGCTTCCCCGCCGCGCCCGCCGTGACCCAGGCCGTCCGCGACTTCAAGCACGCGGCCCGCGCGGGCCGTTCGATGGACCGCCTGGGCTCGCTGATCGGCACGGGCCCGGCGATGAAGCGCGTCTTCGAGACGATCCGCGCGGTCGCGCCGTCCGACGCCACCGTGCTCATCACCGGCGAAAGCGGCACCGGCAAGGAGCTCGCCGCGCGCGAGCTGCACCGCCTGAGCCACCTGGCCGGCAAGCCGCTCGTCGGCTGGAACTGCGCGGCGACGGCCGAAACGCTCGCGATGTCGGAGCTCTTCGGCCACGAGAAGGGCGCGTTTACCGGGGCCGTCCGCGCGCACGTCGGCCAGTTCGAGCTCGCCGACGGCGGCACCCTGTTCATGGACGAGGTCGCCGACCTCTCCCCCGCCGTGCAGGCCGCCCTGCTCCGCGTCCTGCAGGAGCGTCGCGTCACGCGCGTCGGCGGCGAGCGGACGATCGCCGTCGACGTCCGCCTGATCGCGGCGACGAACCAGGACTTCCGCCAGCTGGTTCAGGCGGGCCGCTTCCGCCTCGACCTCTACTACCGCCTGAGCGTGGTGGTCCTGCGCATGCCGCCGCTGCGCGAGCGGACGGAGGACATCCCCTTCCTCGTCTGGGAGCTCGCGCGCGAGTTCGCCCAGAAGTACGGCTGCCCGCCGCCGCGCTTCCCCGACGCCGTGATGAGCGCGCTCCTGCGCCACGCCTGGCCCGGCAACGTCCGCGAGCTGCGCAATCTCGTGGAGCGCCTCGTGCTGCTCACCCGCGGCGAAGCCGCCCTCAGCCGCGCCCGCTTCGACGCGATCTTCGAGACCTTCGGCGACGCCCCGCCCGCCGGCTCCTCGCTGCCGCTCGCCGAGCGCCGCGCGAAGCTCCGGGAAACCCTCGACCGCCTTCGCGGCAACAAGACCGCCGCCGCCCGCGCCCTCGGCGTGACCCGGAAGACCATCCACAAGTGGCTCAGGTGCTAATGAATTGGCCTGGCCAATTCGTTAGCACCTAGTCGAGCTTCGACCAGCCTTCCTTGAGCGGATCGTCCGGGTAGATCTCCGGAATCGGATCCATCCCGACCAGTTTCCGGAAGATGGTGGTGTCGTGGCTGATGATGAACATGTACAGGCCCGCCGACGGGGTGTCGGGATACGAGATCGCCGCGAAACGATTCGGGTCCGGCTCCTTCTCATCCTTGAAGCGCAGCGCGCGGTACCAGTACCCCGCCTTGGGCGACGGGACGGTGAAGGCAGCGACGGGCGTCGACGGCTTCCCGTCCGCCCCCGCGACCGAGAGCTCGATGAGCTTGATCATCTCCTCGCTCCCTTCCGGCTTGAGCGAGTAGAGGCCCTGGATGTCGGTCCGCCAGAAGTTCTGTACCTTGTCGCCATCCCGGTCGTTGCCCCGGAAGTCGGCCTGCGCCGACGCGATCGTCTTGAGCGAGGACGACGCGTTGCGCTCGTTCCCGCCGGAGCTCCTTGTCAGCGGCAGCGGGCTCCGCAGCAGCCAGCCCGCCTGGTGCGCCACGCCGGTGAACGCCATGCCGGACGCGAAGAGGACGACGACCCCCGCCAGTCCCGCGGCCGTCCAACGCCAGTGCCAGGGCTCGCCCTGCCGGAGCCAGAGGCAGAAGCGATGGCCCACGACGGCCGCCAGCGCGACGCAGGCGAGCGCCATCCCCACGCCGGCCGCGTTGACGCTGATCTTCGGCAGGACCTGAAGTCCGAAGCGGAGCCACCCGAAGATCAGCGCGAAGACCGCGTCCGCGGCCGGCGGATAGCCGGGCAGCGCGATGAGGAGGACGAGGATCGAGAGCCCGACGCAACCGACTTTCGCCGGCCGGCTCACTTCGCGTCGCCCTTGAGCTTGTAGGTGAGCCCCTGCTTCTCCCAGGCGCCCGGCGTCATCAGCTCGCGCGCGCCCGAGATCATCGACAGGACCAGCAGGAAGATCAGCCCCCAGAGCGTGACCGCCGCCAGCGCCTTGCCGTACGACATCCGCGGCAGCTTCTGGAAGTCCTTCGCCAGGTAGTTCCAGAGCCCCTTCACCAGCCAGGCGAGCAGCAGCAGCAGGACCAGGAAGAAGGAAATGGAATCGAAGCGCGCCCGCGCGAGATCCGTCAGCGTGATCGAGGGCATGCCGGCGTGGGCCGTCGACGTCCCCGCCAGCACCAGCACGCCGGCGGAAAACCCGATCCTCAGGGCCGCCTTCATGCCTTCATTTTACCCTACGATTCAGACATGAGCCGGCCTCCCTTCCGCGTCTACGGCTGCCTCTGGCTGATCCTCGGCCTCGCCTTCGGATCGATCGCCTGGTTCCTGTGGCACCGGACCTGGCTCGCGGTGGGCGTCGGAGCCGTCCTCGGCTTCGTGGGCCTCGTCGTCCTCGTCGCCCTGGGCAAGCCGCCGCCCAGCCCGGGCCGCGGCCCCGACGACCCGCGACCCTAATCTGTTGCCCGGGGGAACCGCTTCCCCTATCCTCCTGCGGTCATGTCCGCCGAACAGCTCCTGGACGCGCGCGGCCTCGCCAAGTCGCTCGGGGGCAAGCGCGTCGTGGACGGCGTCGATCTGTCCGTCCGCGCCGGCGAGGTGCTCGGCCTGCTCGGCCCCAACGGGGCGGGCAAGACGACCACCCTCCGCATGTGCACCGGCTTCCTGCGCATGGACGCCGGCGCCGTCCGCATCGCCGGCCACGATCTCGCGTCGGAGCCCGACCTCGCCCGCCGCGCCCTCGGCGTCTGCACCCAGGACGATACCCTCGATCCCGACTTCCCCGTCCGCGCCAACCTCGAGCAGACCGCCCGCTACTACCGGCCCCGCATCCCCGACTTGAAGGGGAAGATCGACGCCCTCCTCGCCCGCTTCGGCCTGGAGGAGTTCGCCGGGATGACGCCCGACACCCTCTCCGGCGGCTTCAAGCGGCGCCTCAACATCGCCCGCGCGGTGCTGCACGAGCCGCGGGTCGTCTTCCTCGACGAGCCCACCACCGGCCTCGACCCGCAGGCGCGCGTCTCGGTCTGGGAGCTGATCGACGGCCTTCGCGCCGCCGGCATGGCCGTCGTCCTCACCACGCACTACATGGAGGAGGCGGAGCGCCTGTCCGACCACCTGGTCGTGCTCCAGGCCGGCAAGGTCCGCGCGACCGGCGCGTCGCGCGCCGTGCTGGGCGACGTGGTCGGCGAGCACATCGTGGTCGTCTCCCAGGCCGACGGCGGCGAGCGCGTCCTGGCCTGGCTCGACGAGCGGAAGGCGCGCCGCTCCGCTGTGCTCAGCGACTGGCATCTGCCCTTCGACGCCGCGGGCCTGGCCGCTTTCGTCGCGGCCTTTCCGGGCCTGCGCTACGAGGTCCGCCAGCCGACGCTCGACGACCTCTTCCTCTCGCTGTCCGGGGAGCGGCCGTGATGAATCTCCATCGGGCCGCCTTCGCCTGGCAGAGCCACGCGGTCCTGGGCCGTCACGTCCGCGTCCACCTGCGGAAGTGGCACACCGCCCTCCTCCCGCCGGTCGCGGAGCCGATCATCCTGCTCACGGCCTTCGGGCTGGGCCTGGGCGGCCAGATCCAGGGGA
The DNA here is from genome assembly GCA_036383955.1 of Planctomycetota bacterium. GTDB lineage: Bacteria > Planctomycetota > MHYJ01 > MHYJ01 > JACPRB01 > JACQFK01. The sequence goes on from DASVNH010000245.1 coordinate 4,931, forward strand.
TTGCCTGGAACGGCCGGACGCTCGACTACCTGAGCTACCTGGCCCCGGGGATCCTGGCCTACACCGCGTTCATGACGGCCTTCTTCCAGTCGCTCTTCTCGGCGTACATCCGCATGCACTTCCAGAAGTCCTGGGAAGGCCAGCTCACCACCCAGATCCGCCTCGAGCACGTGATCTGGGGCGAGGCGCTCTGGGCGGCGTCGATGGCCACCGCCTACGCGACCGTCGTCTGCCTCATCCTGGGAGGGTTCGGCGCCGCCGGCTGGCTCTCCCTCCAGTGGAGGTGGCTCCCCCTGACGATCCCCTTGCTCTTCCTCTCCGCGCTGGCCTTCTCCTACGTGGGCCTGCTCTTCACGGCCCTCATCCCCAGCATGGACCATATGGGCCTGCCGTTCTTCCTCGTCATCATGCCGGTGGCGTTCATCAGCAACACCTACTTCCCCCTGCCGGACCATCCTTGGATCGCTCCCGCGGCCCAGGCGAATCCCCTCTTCCATCTCGCCGAAGGCGTGCGCTGGCTCCTGCTCACGGGCCAGCCGACGGCGCACCTGGCCGTCGCCGCCGCGATGAGCGTCGGCATGCTGCTCCTCCTCGTCCCCCTCGACATGCGCCTCCTCCGCCGCCGCGTCTTCGGCGATGCCTGAGAAATGGGCCTCGCCCCCCGTGTACTAAAGGCGGAGGGCGAACGCGATGTTGAGCGTCTCCGGCTGGAACCGCCGCGCGTTCCTGCGGGCCGGCAGCCTCGCCCTCGGCGGCCTCTCCCTTCCCTCGCTGATGGCGCAGGACGTCCGCCGCGCCGTCACCGGGCGCTCCGTCGTCTTCCTCTTCATGCACGGCGGCCCGCCCCAGACCGAAACCTTCGATCCCAAGATGGACGCCCCCTCCGGCATCCGCAGCGTCACCGGCGAAATCCCCACCACCCTCCCCGGCGTCACCTTCGGCGGCTCCTTCCCCAAGCTCGCGAAACTGGCCCACAAGCTCGCCGTCGTCCGCTCCTTCGTGCCGGGCAACGACTCCCATGACCTCAAGCCGCTGGTGAGCCTCGACACCCTCAAGGCCAACCTCGGCTCCCTCTACGCGCGCGTCGCCGGCATCAACCACCCCGGCACCGGCCTGCCCACCAACGCCGCGCTCTTCCCGAAGGCCGTCGACGCCGCCGCCCAGCCCGCCACCTCCTCCTTCGGCCGCTTCGACAGCACCGGCCTCCTCGGCGGCGCCTACGCCCCCTTCAGCCCCGGCCAGGGCGGCAGCCTCGAAAAAGACATGGTGCTCTCGATCGCGCCCGACCGGCTCGACGACCGCCGCGAGCTGCTGCGGCGGCTCGACCTCCTCCGCCGCGAGGCGGACGCGCCGATGGAGGGCGTCGACCGCCTCCGCGAGCAGGCGTACCGCGTCGTGCTCGGCGGCGCGGCCAAGGCGTTCGACCTCTCCCAGGAGGATCCGAAGGTCGTCGAGCGCTACGACACGTCGCGCCTCGTCCCGCGCATCGATCAGAAATGGAACAACCGGAAGAACTACGCCGATCACGTCAACACGCTGGGCCGGCTGATGCTGCTCGCGCGGCGGCTCTGCGAGAACGGCTGCGGCTTCGTGACGGTGACGACGAACTTCGTCTGGGACTTCCACGCCGACGTGAACAACGCGACCGTCGAGGAAGGCCTGCGCTACGCGGGCGACCCGTTCGATCACGCGGTCTCCGCGTTCGTCCAGGACGTCGAGTCGCGCGGCCTCTCCGACAAGATCCTGCTGGTGGCCTGCGGCGAGATGGGCCGCACGCCGCGGATCAATGCGAAAGGCGGGCGCGACCACTGGGGCAAGCTGGGCCCGCTGCTCCTCTACGGCGGCGGCCTGAAGATGGGGCGCGTGATCGGGTCGTCGACAAAGGACGCCGGCGAGGCGAACACCGACGCCGTCACCCCGAAGATGCTGATCGGCACGATCCTGCGGACGCTGCTGGACGTCGGCGAAGCCCGCCTCCTCAGCGGCCTCCCGACCGAGCTCCTCGCGCTCATCAACGACGCCGAAGCGATTCCCGGCCTGTAGGCGTCAGCGCTTGGGCGCTTCGAGGCTGCCCTGTTCGAAGCTTTCCCGCGTGGGGAAGTTCACGTCCTCGAAGCCCCACTTGCCTTCTTCCCACTTGAGGACCACGACCGTCAGCCGGCCTTCGGCCGTCGGCTCCCCGAACGGCACCCGGGCCAGCTTCTCGCCGAAGTAGCGCGCGGGCAACGTCGGGCCGGACCACTTCGAGACGGCCTCCCAGCGGCCGCCGACGAAGAGGGACTTCCAGCGGGGGTGCTTCTCGCCCTGCTCCTTCAGCTCCTTGAGGATGACCAAGTTGCTGGAGGCCGCGACGGCCCCCAGGGCGTCGAGGTCCTTCGCCTTGTAGGCCGTCAGCGCGGCCTTGGCCGTCGACGCCGCGTTCGCGCGGTCGACCTTCGGAGGATCCTGGAGCAGGACCAGGAGGATGCAGAGGGTGTTCATGGAGGAAGTCTACTCCGCGGCGGCCAGAAGCGCCACGAGGCGGTCGGCCCGGGCCAGCAGCCTTCGACGCAGGCCGCGGAGATGCGCGCGGACCGTGGGCCGCGTGGCCGCCATCCACAGGCCGCCGGTCTCCGCGAAGATCCGGTGCCAGCGGTCCATGCTCCAGAGCGCGAGGGCCCCGCAGAGCGGGCCGAGCGAGGCCGCCGCGACGCCCGCGGGGACGCCCCAGCGCCGGGCCGTCGCCCAGCCGATCGCCCCCCAGAACAGCGGAAAGGCGACGAGGCCCGTGAGGAACGCCGCGCTGGCCC
>DASVNH010000246.1:0-9625 GCA_036383955.1 Planctomycetota bacterium
GGCACGAAGTTGGCGGCAAGCCCGACGGCCAGAAACGGCAGCCCCAGCAGAAGCAGCAGCGTGTTCGCGGCGGCGTCGCGGAGGACCTTGCCCGGCCGGTAGTCGGCGGCGACGTCCTCCTCCCGCGCCCCGAGGCGCCGCAGCAGCGCTTCGTAGCGGTCGAGGCCGTCGCGGAGGGCGTCGACCTCCCGCGGCGCGCGCTCGCGCAGGACCCGATAGCGGTCGAGGATCAGCTTCTTGCGGTCGAAGGCCTCCTCCGTCCGGTGGGCGCGGCCGACCTCCTCCGTCGCCCGCATGCGCGCCAGGAGATCCGCCTGGCGGAGGACCTCCTGGGTCTCGGCCGTGAGGATCATCTCGGAGAGCCGGGCCTGGAGATCCGCGGTGAGGGCCGCCACGGCCTCGCGCGGATCCGCCGCGTAGCGCGCGCGGTACTCCGCCGCGGCGATCGGCGGGCCGAGCTGAATGAGCACTTTCCCGCGGAAGCCCCGCGTCTCCTCGAAGTGGATCCCGACCAGCTGGACGCGGGCCCCGGCCTCGAGGGCGATCTTCGAGGCGCCGTGGCGGAACTCGGCGAGCTGCGGCTCGCTGTGGCTCTTTCCTTCGGGGAAGACGGCGAGCGCGGGTCCGGCGGCCAGGGTCTCGGCGGCCGCCGCGTAGATCCCTTCGTTGAGCTCCTTCGCGTAACCCGCGTCCTGCTTGCGATGCGCGGGGATGCAGCGCAGCCGGCGCAGGAACCAGCCGAGGACCGGCATGCGGAAGAGCGGGGCCTTCGCGATGAAGCAGAGCGGGCGGTCGAGCGCCGCGAGGAGCAGGAACGGATCGAGCATGCTGTTGTGATGGTTCGCCGCCACGACGCAGGGGCCGTCGAGCGGCAGGTTCTCCGCCCCGCGGACCTCGATCTCGCGGAAGAAGGCGCGCAGGCCCCAGCGGAGCAGCCCGCGGACGAAGGCGTAGACCACGAGGGAGAGTCTACGCCAAGCTCAGTCCGCGCGCGTCCATCCGTCGGCGGTCGGATTTGCGGGGAACGCGGACGGAGCCGCTCCTCCGGTATCCTTTTTCCAGACGTCGCGGCCCTCGCTGATGATGAACGTCGCCCGGTAGGCGTCGCGGTAAGACGCCGGCACCGCGTAGAAACCGAAGGCCGCCGCGTTGCGCCGCGTACCGTCGTCGTAGGGGACGTTCCCCCGACGCTTGAGGGCGCCGAAGAGGTACCCCCAATACGGAACCGGCTTCCCGGGCGGCGGCGCGGAGAGGAACCCGCTGTTCAGAGGCGCCGCGTCGGCCGACGCTACCGCGGTGGGCGACAACAGCCGGATCGGCGAGTGCGGCGCCAAGCAGTTATTCTCGTCGGCGCCGAACGGGCAGAGGAATTGAAGGCCGTACACGTCGCCGACCCAAAAGTCCATCCGCCGGTTGTTGTCGCGGTCGTTGGAGCGGAAGTCCGCCTGGCACGTCGAGAGGTTCATGAGGACGGAAAAGGCCGTCGGCTCGGCGTAGCCGTCGTACACGTCGGGCGCGTGCTTTCGGAGCGCTTCCTGGGTGACCTGATCCCGCTCATCCATGAGGCCTCGGGTCAACCGGCGGAGAAGATCCTCTTCCTCCGCGAAGAGCGGTTCCCGCGACGCGTTGAACGCGGGGTCGTCCTTGAGCGCGGGGGCCGCCTTCAGCTTCCGCGTGGATTCCAGAAGCCGGCGATTGACCTGGGCCAGTCGCTTCCGGAGCTCTTCCCGCCCGGCCTCGTCGGCGGGACGGCCGGCCAGCTCGTCCTCCAACGCCTCGATCCGGGCCGGGTCGCCGCCCGTCAGGTCTTTGAGCAGCGCGTCGTATTCGTCCCGCACTTTCTTCCATCGCTCGGCCGACTCTTTGCTGGTGTAAAAGCCGGGATCGGATTTCAATTCTTCAGTCAGCTCCGACAGCCTCTTCTTCGCGGCGGCTTTCGCGGGATCCGCGGCCTGCGCCGCCGGGCTCGCGGGTTTCGGAGGATCCGACGCGGGGGAGCACGAGAGCGCGAGCAGGGCCGCCAGCGGCATCAGGTTTTTTCTCAGCATGCCGGGATGATAACACGGGGTGCCCTCGCGGACGAAGGCGTAGACCACGAGGGAGACTCTACGCCTCTCCTCGGCTGCCGTCCCCGCGCATTAGGATGGATCCATGAAGAAACCCCTGACGCTGCTCCTGTTCGAAGGCCGGGCCCTCGAGGCGATGCGCTTCTACGTCTCGCTCTTCCCCGAGGGCGTCATCATGAGCCTCTCGAAGTACGGCAAGGACGGCCCGGGCAAGGAAGGCAGCGTCCGGCGCGCCCGCTTCGTCTTGAACGGACAGGAGTTCATGGCCGTCGACACCCCCGTGAAGCGCGACTTCGCGTTCACGCCGGCCGTGTCGATCTTCGTGACCTGCGAGACGGAACGGGAGATCGACACCGTGTACGCGCGCCTGCTGGAGGGCGGCGGGGCCCTGATGCCGCTCGGCGACTACGGCTTTTCCCGCAAGTTCGGATGGCTCAACGACAAGTTCGGCGTGTCCTGGCAGCTGAATCTGGGGTAATCCGGACGCCTTTCGGGCTTAATGCTGGCATGACTTTCCTGCTCGCGGCCCTGCTTGCCCAGGAGGTCGACGGAAACTTCCCGGGCGGCAACGTCGTCGTCGACAAGATCGAAGGCGACACCGTCTCGCTCCACCAGGACCTGCGGGACACGGCGGGCGACTGGTTCTACTGGCAGTTCCGGGTCCGCGGCGCCCAGGGCCGGACGCTGACGTTCCAGTTCACGAAGGGCAACGTGATCGGCGTCCTCGGCCCCGCCGTCAGCCTCGACGGAGGCGAATCCTGGACCTGGCTGGGCAAGGCGTCGATCCAGGGGACGTCGTTCCGCTACGCCTTCCCCGCCGACGCGAAGGACGTCCGCTTCTGCGTCTCGATTCCCTACCTGGAGAAGGACCTCCAGAAGTTCCTCGCGCGCCACGCGTCGAACCCGAATCTCAAGGTCGAGACGCACTGCGGGACGAAAAAGGGGCGGCGGGTCGAGCGGCTCCACGTGGGCCCGCGGTCGGCCCCGATCCGGATCCTCCTGACGGCCCGCCACCACGCCTGCGAGATGATCGCGAGCTACGTCCTGGAAGGGATCCTGGAGGAGGCGCTTTCCAACCCGTGGTACCGGGAGTACGTCGAGATCGCGGCCGTCCCGTTCATGGACAAGGACGGCGTCGAGGACGGCGACCAGGGGAAGAACCGGAAGCCGCGCGACCACAACCGCGACTACAGCGGGGAGAGCCTCTACGCCTCGACCCAGGCGATGCGGGACTTCGCGCCGGCGTGGTCGGACGGCAAGGTGAAGCTGGCGCTCGACCTCCATTGCCCCACGCTCCGCGGGCCGTCGAACGAAACGACCTACTTCGTGGGCAACGACAACGAGGAATCCTGGAAGAAGATTCTCCGGCTCTCGGAGCTGCTCGAGGCGGGCCAGACGACCCCGGGCCTGTACCGGGTGAAGGACAACATGCCCTACGGCGTCGGCTGGAACAAGGCGTCCAACTTCACCCAGGGCCTGAGCTTCGGCCGCTGGGCCCTCGACCTCCCCGGCTCCCCCGCCGGCACCACGCTCGAGGTTTCCTACGCCAACTCGAACGGCGTCACGATCACCGCCGACGTCGCCCGACTCCTCGGCCGCGACCTCGCCCGCGCCATCCGCAAGCTGCTGGAGTAGCTATCGGATCGAGATGTTCCGCCAGCGGACCTCGTAGGGGCCCGTCCCCTTCTTGATCCCGTGCACCTGCAGGCCGATGAAGCCCGTCGTGTGCCCCGTCTTCTCGTCGGTCAGGTCGGCCACCGGGACGCCGTTCACCCAGGTCTTGATCGACTTCCCTTTCGCCAGCACGCGGTAGGCGTTCCACTCGCCCTTCTTGAAGGCCGCCATCGCCTTGGGGTCGCTGCGGTCCTCGCTCAGCCAGCCGAACTTCAGGCCTTCCGCGTACACGAAGCCCGCCGTCCCGTTCGTCGCGATCTCGACCTGCGGGCCGTGGACGCGGCCCTTGTCGCCGTCCGGCAGGCTCTTCGAGCGGATCTGCACGCCGCTGTTCAGGGCGTCGTCGACCTTCACCTCGAACTTCAGCTCGAAGTCGGCGTAGTCCTTCGTCGTGCAGAGGAAGGAGTTCGGGCTGCCCTCGCTGGTCCGCCCGACCACGCAGCCGTCCTCCACCTTGTACGTCGCCGTGCCGTTCTGCTGGGCCCAACCCTCGAGGCTCTTGCCGTCGAAAAGCGGCGTCCACCCTTCGTCCTGCGCCAGGAGCGCGACCGCCAGTAGCAAGCTCATGGGATTCCTTTCAGTACGCCCTCTTATACACCGTCTCGCCTTTTTTCGATTCCACGCCGGATTTCGCGACGACTTTTTCGCCCTTTTCGCCACTAGGGGCGGAGGAAAACCATGATCTACAACGACCCCGAAGAGGACTTCGACCAGATCAAGGAACTCGTCCGCGACAACGCCTTCCGCTACACCCACGAGGCCTTCGGCCGCATGGTCGACCGATTCCTCTATGAGGAGGACGTCAAGCGCGCCTTCTCGACCGCCCGCCTCGACGGCCTGCTCGAGGACGAGAAGGGGCGCATCGTCTTCGCGCTCAGCGGTTTCAGCATGAACGAGGAGACCCTCCTCATCGCCTGCAGGATGTCGAAGAACAAGGTGGTCGTCCTGGACGTCGACCGCGCCCCCCAGCTTCCGGGGGACCCATGACGCGACGCGACCCCGAGGCCGCCTTCCGGGCCCTGAAGCGGCGGGTCCGCGACAACGCCTTCCGCTACACCGACGAGGCCTTCGCTCGGATGGTGGACCGCTTCCTGTACGAGGAGGACGTCAAGCGCGCCTTCTCCACCGGCACCCTCGCCGGGCTCTTCACCGACGCCCGCGACCGGACCCTCTTCGCCGTCCACGGCTTCGGGATGAACGAGGAGGCCCTGGGCATCGTCTGCCGGATGTCGAGGACCCGCGTGGTGGTCGTCGACGTCTTCCGCCTCGACGACCTGGAACCCGAATTGCCCGAGGGCTAAGATATTTGAGGGGACGACGTGGAGAAAGTCGCCCGGAGCCGACCGTTCAAGCCGTTCGAGGTCAGGCTGGTCGACGGCGAACGCTGGACCTTCGCGTCCCCGGAGCGTTTCGTGCTGACGAACGGCGCGATTCGCGCTCAGGACCCGGACGGACCGTGTACCTCGATATGGGGCTGATCCTGAAGATCACGATCCTGGAGGGCCGATGAAGACGTGGACGCAGGACGCGCTGAGGAAGAAGCTTCGGCACGAACCCTTCACCCCCTTCCAGGTGCTGTTCAAGGACGGTCGGCGCTGGACCTGCCGGCGGCCCTACACTTGGTTGATCGGGAAGACCTGGGTCGGGACGGTCGACCGTAGCGGCAACTCTCGAGACTACCAACTGAAGGACATCTCCAGCGTCCGGCTCCTCGGCGAGCCATGGAAGGTGCCTTCGAACCGCGTATCTCTGGAAAAGTTCGCCCGCCGCGTGCCCTTCAAGCCCTTCGAAGTGCGATTCGAGGACGGGAAGCGCTGGACCTGCCGCTCTCCCCGAGCGTTCGTCGTTTCCAACGCGAGCATCCACGCCGTGGATCGGACCGGACGCCTGCGCAACTACGAATTGCGCCTGATCTCGAAGATCCGTCCGTTGAGCGGCTAGGCTACTTCCGCTTCTCGCGCGCGCGGCGGCGGCGGCGGGCCAGGTAGCCGGCGAAGAGAGTGGTCGTCAGGCCCCCGATCACGCTCCACATCAGCGGGACCCGGACGTAGCCCCCCGCCAGGTCCACGGCGACGTTGACCGGCTCCCAGAAGCCGAGCTTGTGGACGAGGAAGCGGCCGAGCAGCAGCCCCAGGAAGCCGAAGAAGGTCATGAAGAGCAGGCCCGCGTTGTGAAGGCCCAGCAGGCGCGACACCAGCCAGCCCAGCAGGCCGGCGATCACCAGCATGACGATGAAGTCGAAGACGCTCATATGGGCCCTAGTTTAGCAGCGCGTCCAGCGTGGGCGCCATGGCGTCCGCCCAAATCTGGTAGCCCTTCTCGGAGAGGTGGAGGAAGTCGGGGGCGACGTCCTTCGTCAGCGTCCCGTCGGCCGCCAGGAATTTCGGGCCGATGTCGAGGAAGCGCGCGCCCTCGATCCGCGCGAGCACCGCGTTGAGCTCCAGGATCTTCTTCCGGCCGCCCGTGTTCGGCTTCTCGTCGCGCGGAAAGACCCCGAGCAGCAGGAGCTTCGACGCCGGCAGCTTTTCGCGGAGGGTCTTCACGACGGCGGCGACGCCCTTCGCCACGTCCGCGGGCGCGTCCCCGTGCAGGCCGAAGTTGTTGGTCCCGATCATCAGCACGACGGCCTTCGGCGCGAGCCCCTCGAGCTCGCCGTTCTGGATGCGCCAGAGCACGTTCTGCGTCGTGTCGCCGCCGATCCCGAAGTTGACCGCGTTCCGCGGCGCGTAGGCTTTCTTCCAGACCGCGTTGTTCCCCCAGCCCTCCGTGATCGAATCGCCGAGAAACAGGAGGTCGCACTTCCCTTCCTTCGCGCGCTTCAGGAAGGCCTCATGCCGGGCCTTCCAGGAGGCCGTCGACATCCACGCGTACTCCCGGACGCGGGGCGCGGGCTCCCAGGCGTTCTCCTTGGCCTGGAGGATCAGGAGCGCGAGGAGGAGCGTTTTCATTTGAGCGGCACCAGGAGCGACCCGATCCAGGAACAGACAAAGCCCACGACGCCGAGGATCGCGAGAAGCGGCGTCCAGGTCTTGAGCGCTTCTTTTTCGGTCAGGCCCGACATCTGCTTGTAGATCCAGAACCCGGAGTCGTTCATCCAGGAGCCGACCAGCGCGCCGGAAGAGATCGACATCCCCAGGTACACCGGGTGGTACGCCAGGTTCATCTTCGCCATCATCGGGAAGATGATCGCGGCGGTGGTCGTCATGGCCACGGTGCTCGACCCCTGCGCGACCTTGATCAGGCTGCTGAGCAGGAACCCGAACAGGATGGGCCCGATGCCCCACTTCTCGGCCATGGCGCCCAGGGCGTCGCCGACCCCCGTCAGCTTCAGCATCCCGCCGTAGGCCCCGCCCGCCGCGGTGATGAGGATGATGAGGCCCGCGCTGCCGAAGGCGGGTTCCATCGACTCCCCGAGCTGCTTCAGCGACCAGCCTTTCCGGATGGCCAGGGTCCACATCGCGATGACGCCCGACAGGATGAGCGCGAAGTTGGGGTTGCCGAGCAGCGCCATGACGTTCGCGGCGGGCGTCTTCGGGGAGAAGGCGCCGACCAGCGTATTGCCGCCGATGAGCAGGACGGGCAGGGCGATGGGGAGGATGGAGACGACGAAGCCGGGAAGCTCGCTCTCCTCCTTGGCGGCGACCTTGGTGAGCTCGCCGATGGACGAGCCCGCGACCTCCCGGAGCTCGATGGGCATCCTCGCGTCCATGTACCGGGAGAAGAGCCAGCCCACGAACGCCATGGGAACGCCGATGACCATGCCGACGAGGATGAAGAGTCCCAGGTCGATGTGGAGACCGGCGGCCACGGCCAGCGGGCCCGGCGTGGGCGGGACCATGCAGTGAGTCACCGCGCCGCCCGCGCAGATGGCCATGACGTAGAGCAGGTAGTTCTTCCCCGTGCGGACCCTTAGGCTGCGCGCGAGCGGGACGAGCAGGTAGAAGACGGTGTCGAAGAACACGGGGATGGCCAGGACGTAGCCGCTCGAGAGCATGGAGAGCGAGGCGTTCTTGTCCCCGAGCACGGCGACGAAGCGCCGGGTGATCTTGTCGGCCGCGCCGCTCTCCATCATGCACTGGCCGATGACGGCCGCCAGCGCGATGACGATGCCGATGCTGCCGCAGGCGTTGCCGAACGCCTTCGTGACCTCGCCCATCACGCCTTCCAGCGCCATCTTTCCGGGCGGGACCGCCGCGAGCAGCCCCACCGTCATCGCCGCCGTAATCAGCGCGAGGAAGGCGTTGACCTTCAGCTTGATGATGAGGAAGAGCACGACCGCGATGGAAATCCCGAGGATCCAGAGCGGATGCATCGACCTACTAAACAACCCGAAGCGGCCGCCGCCAAGATTTATCTCCAAACGCCCGTCGAATGCTATCCTCGACGCCCATGCGGCCTTCCCGCGCCCGCTACGGGGTGATCCTCTTCGCGGTGGTCCTCGCCATCATCCAGTATGTCGATCGGATCTGCATCTCCAAGGGAATGAAGCTGATCGACGCCGACCTCAACCTGGGACCCGACGCGATCGGCTGGATCTACGGGGCCTTCACGCTGTCGTATTCGCTCTTCGAGATCCCCACCGGATGGATGGGCGACCGCTTCGGCGCCAAGAAGACGCTCATCCGCGTCACGCTGTGGTGGTCCCTGTTCACCGCGGCGACCGGCTGGGTGAAGGGCTTCTGGTCCCTCTGGATCGTCCGCTTCCTCTTCGGAGCCGGCGAGGCCGGGTGCTTCCCCAACATCACGAAGGCCTTCAGCACCTGGCTCCCGCCCTCCGAAAAGGTCCGGGCGCAGAGCGTCCTCTGGCTCGCCGCCCGCTGGGGCGGCGCGTTCACCCCTTTGCTCGTGTACTGGGTGCTCGACCACGTGCCGTCGTGGCGCCACGCGTTCTACATCTTCGGCGGCCTCGGCGTCGTCTGGGTCGTCGCGTTCGCCTGGTGGTTCAAGGACAACCCCCACGAACACCCCGGCGTGAACGAGGAGGAGAAGAAGCTCCTGACGGATGTCGGCAATCTCGCCTCCCAGCACGAAGCGGTGCCGTGGAAGGTCTTCGCCTCGTCGCGCTCCGCCTGGCTCCTGTGGGCGCAGTACTTCCTCTTGAGCTACTCCTGGTATTTCTACATCACCTGGTTTCCCGGCTACTTCGACGCCAAGTACGCCGCGACCCTCGGCCCCAAGACCTGCGCCCTGCTGGAAGGATTGCCTCTCTTCCTCGGCGGCTTCGGCTCCCTCTTCTCCGGCTTCGTCGTCCAGGCCCTCTCGCGCAAGCTCGGCGATCTGGGAGCCGCCCGGCGGACCCTCGCCCGCGTCGGCTTCGGTGGCGCGGGCGTCTGCGTGCTCCTCGCGTACTACAGCGGCAACCCCTGGGCCATGGCCCTCCTGCTGGGCTGCGCCGGCCTCTTCAATGATTTCGTCATGCCCTCCGCCTGGGGCGCCTGCATGGACGTCGGCGGCAAGTTCGCCGGCACCTTCTCCGGCAGCATGAACATGCTCGGGAACTTCGGCGGCTTCTTCGCCTCCGTCATCATCGGCTACATCATCAAGCACACGGGAAACAAGGCGGCCGGGGATTTTCCGCTCATCTTCTATTTCTCGGCGGCCTCGTATTTCCTGGGCGTGCTCTGCTGGAAGTTCATCGACCCCGTCACCCCCCTCGAACGCGAGGCCAAGGTCGCGGCCGCGACGGCCTAAACGACCCAGCGGCGCCAGAACCCCCACAGCGGCTTGCGCCAGGCTTGCGCCACCCGGTCCACCGCGCGGCGCCACGCGCGGCGCCACACGAGGTCCCGTTCCGCCTCCGGCACCGCGGCCGCCCGGTGGATCCGCTCGCGGGCGTAGCGGAACCCGTCCGCCCCCACCGCCCGCGTCAGCGCGTGCAGCGAGCG
>DASVNH010000247.1:0-28061 GCA_036383955.1 Planctomycetota bacterium
CAGCGGGCAGATTTATCCGCGAACCCGCGTCAGAAGATAGCCGACGATGAGCCCCAGCAGCCCCATGCAGAGGTAGGCCGCGGACGGCGGCAGCGACAGCGCCTTGAACGCCTCGGCGCCGGCGATGAGGAGGAACACGGCGCCCGCCCCCAGGACGGCGACGCCCGTCGCGGCCAGCGCGCAGCGCCGCGCGGTGCCCCGAAGGAGGTCGCGCATCGACGACGAAACCCGCTCGCCGAACCCGTTCAGCAGGGAGGTCCCGGCGTCGCGCAGCAGGTCGTCGAGGAGGGACGTCGTCCCGCGGCCTCCCCGTCCGTCGCCTCGGCGTCTCACCGGCGGGAACGCCCGTCGGCCCCGAGGCGCTCCTTGGCCAGCTCCTGGGCCAGGGTGAACGCGACGGCCACCGGCAGCACGAAAAACTTGCGGCTGACGAACACGCCGAGCGTCAGACCCGCGAAGGTCAGCAAGCCGGAGTGGGCCTGGACGAGGCGCCCCAGGTCCTGGGAATCGAACGTGGCCGATCCCCGCGCGCGGGCGCGGGACGGGCGGCTTCGGGAGGACGTCGGGGCGCCGAGGGGATCTCTCATGGTCTTCATATCCAGCGGATGACCGGAACCCTCAGGACGTTACGAGAGTCCGGCGTAACGCGCGGGGATACGGGGGTGTCTGCGTGCCGTGCGTTTGAGCGCTCTCCGCAAATGGACCGTCGATGAGGAGGATGCCGCCCCGGGCCTGGGGCCCCTCCGCGGCGAGCTCCTGGGCCCCGAGCTGCTCGAGGCCCGCGCGCGGGAGCTGGCCGCCCTCCACACGCTGGCGCGGGGGCGACGGCGCGGCGCCCGCCGCTTCTTCGCCCGCTTCGACCAGAACACCCGCGTTCTCCGCGAGGCCTACGAGACGGTGGCGGGCGACGTCCATCGCGGGGAGGCGATCGCGCCGGCCGCCGAATGGCTGCTCGACAACTTCCATCTGATCGACAGCGAGCAGGCGCAGTTCCGCCGCAACCTCTCGCGCTCGTACTACAAGGAGCTCCCCAAGCTCGCCTCGCGCGAGCACGGGGGCGCGACGCGGGTCTACGCGATGGCCGTCGAGCTCATCCGCGCGAGCGACGGCGGCCTCGACCTCGAGCGTCTCGGGCGCTTCATGAAGGCGTACCAGAGCCTGGCGCCGCTGTCGATCGGCGAGCTCTGGGCCTGGCCCAGCATGCTGCGCTGCGGCCTCGTCGAGAACCTGCGGCGCCTGGCGGAGGAGATCCTCGCCGCGCGCGCGGCCCGGGAGGAGGCCGACCGGACCTTCGAGTGGCTCGAGATCCGGAAGGACCCGGACCTCCTGCCCGACCTGCCGCCGCGGCCGCCCACGGCCTACGTGGTGCAGCTGCTGCGGCGCATGCGGGAATACGGGCCGCGGATCGCCGCGCTCCGGGCCAAGCTCATCGGCGAGCTCGCGACCCACGGGCTGAACCCCGAGGACGCCGTCCGCGCCGAGCACCAGGAGCAGGCGGCCGCCCAGATCTCGATGGCGAACACCATCGGGAGCCTCCGGCTCTGCGCCACGATCGACTGGACCCTCTACTTCGAGCGCGTGAGCCTCGTGGAGGAGATCCTCCGGCGCGACCCCTCGGGCGACTATCCGCGCATGGACCGCCTGAGCCGGGACGCGTACCGTCGCGAGGTCGAGGAGCTGTCGGAGCCCAGCGGCGAGGCCCAGGTCCGCGTGGCCCTCCGCTGCGTGGAGAACGCGCGCCAGGCGAGGGAAGAGCGGGTCCCCGAGCGGCGGGCCCACGTCGGCTGGCACCTGATGGGCGGCGGACGTCGCAAGCTCGAGGAGGACGTCGCCTACGCGCCCACCCTGGGCGGCTGGATCGCCCGCCGCGCGCGCCGGCACGCGACGGCCCTCTACCTCGGCGCCCTCGCGGCGATCACGGCGGCGCTCACGGCGTGGCCGGTGTCGCTCGCGCGCGGCACCCCCTGGCTCTGGCCGGTCGCGCTGCTCGCCCTCATCCCCGCCAGCGGCCTGGCCGTCGCCGTCGTCCACTGGCTCTGCGCCCGCCTGGTCCCGCCGAAGCGGCTGCCGCGGCTCGACCTCAGCTCCGGCGTTCCCGAGGAAGGGCGCACGATGGTGGCGATCCCGACCCTGCTCACCAGCGAGGAGGACGTCCGGGAGCTCCTGGAGCGCCTCAAGATCCACGCGCTCGGCAACGTCGATCCGCGGATCCATTTCGCGATCCTCGGCGACTTCGCCGACGCGACGTCCGAGACGATGCCCGACGACGACGCCATCCTCCGCGCGGCGAAGGAGGGCGTCGAGGCCCTCAACCGGGCCGACCGCGGCGGGCGCTTCTACCTCTTCCACCGCGCCCGCCTGTGGAACCCGAAGGAAAGCCGCTGGATGGGCTGGGAGCGCAAGCGGGGGAAGATCGAGGAGTTCTCCCGGCTGCTGCGGGGGGCCGTCGACACCAGCTACCGCGTCAGCGTCGGCGACCTCTCCGTGCTCCCCTCCGTGCGGATGGTCCTCACGCTCGACCGCGACACCCGCCTGCCGCGCGACACCGCCCGCGAGCTCATCGGGATCCTGCTGCATCCGCTCAACCGCCCGCGCTTCGACCCCCTCCTGGGCCGCGTGACGGAGGGCTACGGGATCCTCCAGCCGCGCGTCAGCGTGGCCCTGCCGAGCGCCGCGGGGTCGATCTTCGCCCGCGTCTACGCCGGCCACACGGGCGTCGACCCCTACACCACGGCGGTGTCCGACGTCTACCAGGACGTCTTCGGCGAGGGCATCTACACGGGGAAGGGCCTGTTCGACGTCGACGCCTTCCTCGCGTCGCTCCTCGACCGCGTGCCGGACAACACGCTGCTCTCGCACGACCTCTTCGAAGGCCTGCACGCTCGCGTCGGGCTCGCCTCGGACGTCGAGGTCGTGGACGACTATCCCTGGAGCGTCCTGGCGTACATGCGGCGGCTGCATCGCTGGGTCCGGGGAGACTGGCAGCTGCTGCCGTGGCTGCTTCCCTGGGTGCCGGCGCGGAAGGGATTCACGCGGAACCGCCTGCCGCTGATCAGCCGCTGGAAGATCGCCGACAACCTCCGCCGCAGCCTGGTCGCGCCGGCCGTGCTGCTCTTTCTCGGGGCCGCGTGGGCGTGGCTGCCCTGGCGTCCGGCGCAATGGATGTCCTTCGCCCTCGCCGCGCTGGCGTTCCCGCTGCTGGTCGAGGTCCTGCGCGCCGTGAGCCGGCCCAGCTCGCCCCGGCCCCTCCGCCTGTTCCTCTGGAACCTCCGCGAGGACGTCGGGCTGGCGCTCGCGCACCTCGTCCTGCAGATCGCCTTCCTGGCGTTCGAGGCCTGGCGCATGCTGCACGCGATCGGCGTGACCCTCCTGCGCCTGGGCCTGACCCGGCGGCGGCTCCTGGAATGGGAGACGGCGGCCTCCGTCGCCTCGCGCGCGGCGAAGCTCGACGGCCGCAAAGGCTGTCCGCTCTACTTCGCCGAGATGGCCGCGAGCCCCCTCCTCGCCGCGGGCCTGCTGGCGCTCGTGCTCGGCGTCCGCCCCGCCGCCCTCCCGGTCGCGGCCCCGTTCCTGGCGCTCTGGCTGATCGCTCCGGCCGCCGGCTGGGCGCTCAGCCGCCCCCGCCCCAAGCGGACCGCCCGGCTGACGGCCGAGGACCGCCGCTGGCTGCGCCGCCTCGCCCGGAACACCTGGCGCTATTTCGAGACCTTCGTCGGCCCGGAAGACCACGGCCTCCCGCCCGACAACTACCAGGAATCGCGCTCGCCCCGCGTGGCGCGGAGGACGTCGCCCACCAACATCGGCCTGGCCCTGGTCTCCGATCTCGCGGCCCACGGCCTGGGCTACCTCCGGACGTCGGCGCTCGCCGACCGCCTCGAGCGCGCCCTGCTCACGCTCGAAGGCCTGGAGCGCCACCGCGGGCATCCCTTCAACTGGTACCGCACCGACACGCTGGCGCCGCTCTTCCCGCGCTACGTGTCCACCGTCGACAGCGGCAATCTCGCGGCCAGCCTCCTCGTCCTCGCCCAGGGACTCCGCGAAACGGCGGCCGCGCCGCCCCCCGAGAGCGTCCGCTGGGAAGGCCTCGCCGACACCGCCCGGCTGGCGGAGGAGGTCGTCGTCGCCGCCCGCGCCCGCTCGCCGGAGGAGCTCGCCCGCTGGACTCCCGCGCTGCGGCAGGTGCGCGACATCCTCCGCCTCGCCGAGGATCCCCGGCCGGTCGCGGAGAAGCGGAAGGATCTCGACCTCCTGCGCGCGGAGCTGCGGGCGGCGCGGGCGCCGCTCGGCGAGGACGGCCGGCAGCCTCCCGGCGGCGACGCCTTCGACGCCGCCGCGCGGCTGGCCAGCCTCGACGCGGCGATGGATGTCTTCGATCCGGATCCGACCGCGCACGCCCCGCGCCTGGAGGCGCTGGCGCGCAAGGCGGAGGCCTACGCGGACGAGATGGACTTCCGCTTCCTCTACGACCCGCGGCGCAAGCTGATGCACATCGGCTATCGGCTCCCGGACGCGGAGGGCCCGGGACGTCACGACCCCACCTACTACGACCTCCTGGCCTCGGAGGCCCGCCTGGCGAGCTTCGTGGCGATCCTGAAGGGGGACGTCCCGCAGCACCACTGGTTCTCCCTGGGCCGGCAGCTGGTGGACGTGGCGGGCTCGCCGACGCTGGTGTCGTGGAGCGCGTCGATGTTCGAGTACCTGATGCCGAACCTCTACATGAAGCTCTACGCGGGCACGCTGCTGGAGCGGACGGCGGAGAACGTGGTGGCGCGGCAGCGGGCCTTCGGGGACGCCCTCTCGGTGCCCTGGGGCGTCTCGGAGTGCGCGTACAACTTCACCGACCGGCACGGCGACTACCAGTACAAGGCGTTCGGCGTGCCCGGCCTCGGGCTCAAGCGGGGGCTCGGCGACGACCTGGTCATCGCCCCCTACGCCGCCGCCCTCGCCGCCATGCTGGCGCCGGAGGAGGCGGTCCGCGACCTGCGGCGGCTCGCGGAGGAGGGGCTCGACGGCCCCTACGGCCTCTACGAGTCGATCGACTACTCGTCGCCGCGGGTCGACGAGGGCCACCGCGCGCGGCGGGGCGAGGTGGTGCGGACCTTCCTTTCGCACCATCAGGGCATGACGATGCTGTCGGTCTTCAACGTGCTGCGGGACTTTCCGATGGTCCGGCTCTTCCACGCGAATCCGCGCGTGGCGTCCACGGAGATGCTGCTCCAGGAGCGGATCCCGCGGGCGGTCGTCCTCACCAAGCCCCGCCCGGCCGAGGCCACGCACGTCCCGCCGCCGCCCCTCGGCTCCGCCGTCCGGCGCTTCCGCACGCCCCACACGCCGTATCCGGAAGCCCACTTCCTCTCGAACGGATCGCTCACCACCGTGATCACGCACGCCGGCGGCGGCGCCACCTACGGGCGCGGGCGCGCCCTCACCCGCTCGAGGCCCGACGCCACGACCGATCCGGGGGGGCAGTATCTTTATCTGCGCGACGTCCGGAGCGGCGCGGTCTGGTCGGCCGGCTACCAGCCGATCTGCCGCGAGCCCTCGTCGTACTCGGCGTCGTTCTTCCCGGACCGCGCGGTCTTCCAGCGGAAGGACGACGGCATCGAGACGCAGCTCGAGATCGCCGTGTCGCCGCAGGACGACGTGGAGGTGCGGCGGCTGTCGATCACGAACGCCAGCGACCGGCCGCGCGAGATCGAGGTGACGAGCTACGTGGAGATCGCGCTGGCGCCGGCGGCGGCCGATCTCGCGCATCCGGCCTTCGAGAAGCTGTTCCTGGAGACGGCCTATCTTCCCTCCACGCACGCCCTCCTGGTCTCGCGACGCCCCCGGTCCTCCGACGAAGGCGGCGCCTGGGCCGCGCACATCCTGAGCATGGAGGGCCCGCCGCAGGAGGCCGTCGAATGGGAGACCGACCGCGCGCGCTTCCTCGGCCGCGGGCGCGGGCCCGACGACCCCGCCGGGCTGGACGGGCGGGCGCTGTCGGGCACGGTCGGGGCCGTCCTCGATCCGATCTGCAGCCTGCGCGCGCGGGTCCGGCTCGCGCCCGGCGGCTTCGCGCGGATGACGTTCTCGACCGGCCTGGCGAAGTCGCGGGAGGCGGCGGAGGCGCTGGCCGACCGCTACCACGACGCGGGCGCCGCGTCCCGCACGTTCAGCCTGGCGTACTCGCACACGCAGATCGAGCTGCGCCATCTGGGCATCACGCCCGAGGAGTCGACGCTCTTCCTCCGCCTGGCCTCGCCCGTGTTCCACACGGATCCCTCGCTCAAGGCGCCGCCCGACGTCCTCGCGCGGAACACGCTCGGGGCGTCGGGGCTCTGGCGCTTCGGGGTGTCGGGCGACCTCCCCATCGTCCTGGTGCGGGTCACCGAGGAGGCCCAGCTCGGGCTGGTCCGGCAGGTGCTGAAAGCCCACGAGTTCTGGCGCCTGAAGGGGCTGGCGGCGGAGGTCGTCGTCCTCAACGAGCACGCCGCGAGCTACCGGGACGAGCTGCACAAGTCGCTGATGGGTCTCATCGAGAGCGGCCCCTGGAGCCCGCTCAAGGACAAGCCCGGCGGCGTGTTCCTGCTGCGGGCGGAGGGGATCTCGGAGCCGGAGCGCGTCCTGCTCGCCGCCGCCGCGCGCGCGGTGCTGTCCGGCGACCGCGGCGCGCTCGAGAACCAGCTGCACCGCTCGGCCCTCGAGCCCGCCTGGCCCGCGCCGCTCCTCGCCGCGCGCCCGGCTCGCGAGGCGGATCCGCCGCCGCGCCGGGAGCTTCCGCCGCTGCGCTTCTTCAACGGCACGGGCGGGTTCAGCGAGGACGGGCGCGAGTACGTCGTCGCGCTCGACGAGGCGGCCGAGACGCCGCTCCCCTGGGTCAACATCCTCTCCAATCCGTCGTTCGGGACGATCGTGTCCGCGTCGGGCGCCTCCACCACCTGGGCGGAGAACAGCCGCGAGAACCGGCTCACGCCGTTCGCCAACGACCCCGTCGTCGATCCCAGCGGCGAGGCGCTCTACCTGCGCGACGAGGAGACCGGCGAGGTCTGGGGCGCCACGCCCGGCGTCTTCCGCCGCGGGCCCGCGGACGGCCGCTCGATCGCGCGCCACGGCGCCGGCGTCAGCGCGTTCTCCGGCGCCTCCCGCGGCGTCGCGCGGGAGCTCGAGGTCTTCGTCCACCCGTCCGAGCCCGTGAAGCTCTCCCTGCTCACCCTCCGCAACGACTCCGGCCGCCCCCGGCGCCTCAGCGTCTTCTACTACGTCGAGTGGGTCCTCGGCTCGGGACGCCCGGGCGACCGCCTCCACACCGTCACCGAGATCGACCCCGCGATCGGGCTCGTGCTGGCGCGGAATCCGTACAACGCCGACTTCCCGGGCCGCGTGGCCTTCGCCGGCGGCGACCGCGACGTGGTCTCCGCGACGACCGACCGGGTCGAGTTCCTGGGGCGCAACGGGTCCGTCCGGCGCCCCGCCGCGTTGAAGCGCGTCCGCCTCTCGGGCCTGGCCGGCGCGGGCCTGGATCCCTGCGCGGCCCTTCAGTCGAAAGTCGAGCTCGGGCCGGGGGAGTCGAAGTCCCTCGTCTTCCTCCTCGGCCAGGGCGCCGACGCGGCGAACGCGCGCGAGCTGGCGCTCCGCTTCGGCCGGCCCGACGCGGCCCGGGCCGTCCTGCGGGAGACGCGCGAGCGCTGGGACCAGGTGCTGGACGTCGTCCAGGCGCGGACGCCCGACGATTCGATCGACCTCCTTTTCAACCGCTGGCTCCTGTTTCCGCTGCTCTCGGCCCGGTACTGGGGGCGCTCCGGCTACTACCAGCCGGGGGGCGCCTACGGCTTCCGCGACCAGCTGCAGGACGTCCTGGCGCTCGGCTGGAGCCGGCCGGATCTGGCGCGCGAGCATCTCCTCCGCGCGGCGTCCCGGCAGTTCGTGGAGGGCGACGTCCAGCACTGGTGGCATCCGCCGTCGGGCCGCGGCACGCGCACGCGCTGCTCCGACGACCTCCTCTGGCTTCCGTTCGCGGCGGCGGAGTACGTGGGGGCGACGGGGGACCGGGAGCTGCTCGACGAGCGCGCGCCCTTCCTGGAGGCGCCCCCGCTGGAGCCGGGCGAGATGGAGGTCTACGCGCTGCCGACGGTCGCGCCGGCCGACGGGACGCTGTACGAGCACTGCGTGCGGGCGATCGAGCGGGGCATCACCCGCGGGCCCCACGGGCTGCCGCTCATCGGGAGCGGCGACTGGAGCGACGGCCTGAACCGCGTGGGCCGCGGCGGGAGAGGCGAGAGCGTCTGGCTCGGGTTCTTCCTGCACGACGTCCTGACCCGCTTCGCCCCGATCTGCGACGCCCGGGGCGACGGCGAGCGCGCGGCGCGCTACCGCGAGGAAGCGGCGCGCCTGGAAGGCAAGCTGGAGCTGGCCTGGGACGGGCAGTGGTACCGGCGCGGGTACTTCGACGACGGGACGCCGCTGGGGGCGGCCCAGCTGGCCGAGTGCCGCGTCGACAGCCTGCCGCAGTCCTGGGCGGTGCTCTCGGGCGCCGGGCCGGCCGCGTACGCGGAGCGCGCGATGGACTCGGTGCGCTCGCACCTGCTCCGGAGGGACGCGCGTCTGAGCCTGCTGCTGACGCCGCCGTTCGACCAGACGCCGCAAGACCCCGGCTACATCAAGGGCTACCTGCCCGGGATCCGAGAGAACGGCGGGCAGTACACCCACGCGTCGATCTGGGTCGCGATGGCCGCGGCGCGGCTCGGCAACGGCGACGAGGCGGTGGAACTCATCCACATGCTCAACCCGGCGAACCGCTCGAGGACGCCGGCGGACGTGGAGCGCTACAAGGTGGAGCCCTACGTCCTCGCGGCGGACATCTACGCGCATCCCGCGCACGTCGGCCGGGGCGGCTGGACCTGGTACACCGGCGCGTCCGGCTGGCTGTACCGCGCGATCCTGGAGAGCGTCCTGGGCCTGCGGCGCGACGGCGCCACCTTCCGGCTCCAGCCCTGCGTCCCGTCGACCTGGCCCCGCTACGCCCTGCGCTGGAAAGTCGGGACGTCGGTGTACGACATCGAAGTCGAGAACCCGGACCACAAGTGCCGCGGGATCGCCTGGGCCGAGCTCGACGGCGCGCGCGTGGATCCCCTGGCGATCCCTCTCGTCGACGACGGCCGCGAGCATCGCGTCCGGGCCGTGGTGGGCGAGCCGGCGCTCGTCAGCCGGACGTAGTGGAGAAAAGCGGCGGGCAGATTTCTCCGCTCAGGGCGTGGCCGGCCGGCCTAGACGGGAAGAGATGCGGTCGAAGATCAGGCCCGGCAGGCCCTCGTTCTCCGGAGCCACGCGGATGGAGACGGTGGTCCGGTCCGGCGCGACGCTTCGCAGCTCCACCCGGACCGTATCGCCGTCGGCGCGGCGGGCGTCGAGGCGCCCGCCCCGGGAGTCGAAGTCGTGCGCCACGATGGCGAGATCGAGGTCCTGGACGGCTCCGACGGCCGCGGCCGCGACCTCCTCCGCCTTGCGCGGAAAGGTCTGTTCCGGTTCGACGTAGCCGGGATCGTCCATGACGGCGCAGGACGTCAGGAGAAGGAGCCCTGGAAGCGTGAAGGTCTTCATCTATGCGAAGGAGCCGGGGGAGCGGGGGTCGTTACGCGTCGTAACACGACGGCTGGACGGGGGCTCAACCGGGAGGCGGAGGGGCATGCCATGAGCGTGGAACCCAAGAAGAAGCGCCGGCCCGCGCCGTCGCCGCCCCCCAACAATCCCGTGCCGCCGACGGAGGCGCCGCCGAGCGATCCGCGCCCCCAGGAGCCCGATCCGACCGGGCCGTTCCCGGAGCAGCCTGAGAAGACGACGTGAACCTGAAAGACCCGGTCTGTGGAGAGACTCTGGATCCCGCCGTGATCCGGCGCGCCAGCGTTTTCCAGGACCGCGAATACTTCTTCTGTTCGGACGCGTGCCAGGAGAAGTTCCTGGGCCATCCGGAGGCGTTCGTCCCGCCCGTATGAGCGTCACGGACATCATCCGCGAAAAGCGGCAGATGAGCGCGCGGCCCGCGCCCATCCTGCGCCTCCTGAAGGCGTCGACGGGGAAGGCCGTCCTCGCGGCCGTGACGGGCCGCCTCGTCGGCCTCCTGGGCTGGGGCGTGGCGCTGTTCGTGCGGCACGTGGTCGACCACACCCACGACCTGGCGATGATCCACCTGCTGGCCCTGGGCGTCGCGTTCACCCTGATCCTGCGCGGCGCCATCAGCCTGGTCCGGCGCGCCCTGCAGGTCCAGCTGGCGCGGCGCGTGGAATCCGAGCTCGCCGACCGCTACCTCGACCACGTCACCCGCCTGGAAATGCGCTTCTACGAGAAGTACCACACGGGGGATCTGCTCGACCGCCTGCGCGGCATCGAGGTCCTCCGGAACGCCATCGAGGACCGCTTCCTGGGCGTCGTGTTCGACGCCGTCCTGGTCGTGATCGCGGCGGTGGTGATGGTCCACCAGAGCGCGGTCCTGGCGGCGGTCGCCACGATCGGGGCGGTGTTTCCGGCCGTGCTCATCCTCTGGTTCCGGACGTCGATCCGCCGCTCCTTCGAGGAGATCCGGAAGCTCGAGGGGAGCCTGGCGAATCATTGCATGGACGCCCTGATCGGCGTGCGGGACCTGCGCATGACGGAAGGGGAGGCGTGGATCGTCGAGCGCGTCAAGAAGGTCTACCGGGGCTTCCAGGACTACCGGATCCGCCACATCCTCAAGCTGACGCTGCTGTCCGCCGCCACGATCCTCGTGTCGTCGCTCACGGGGGTGCTGATCCTCCTGCTCGGGGCCCACCGCGTGCACGACGGCGCGCTGACGCAGGGGCAGCTGATGTTCCTGTTCACGCTGAGCGGGACCATGCTGGGGCCGCTGGAGCAGCTGGCGGCGACCTGGATCTCGTTCGACGAGGCCAGCGTGGCCCACGCGCGCTACGACGAAATCCTCCGCCTGCCGGCCGAGGTCCGGGAGAAGCCGGCGCGCGCCGGGGACCTGAAGGGCGCGTTGAAGCTCGACCGCGTGAGCTTCGGCTACCACCCCGAACGTCCGATCCTCTCGGAGATCGACCTGGAGCTGGAGCCCGGGAAGTCGGTGGCGGTGGTCGGGGAAAGCGGCGCGGGGAAGTCGACGCTCCTCGCCCTCCTGGCCGGCCTCTACACGCCGGACCGGGGGTCGATCCTGCTCGACGGCAAGGATCTGCGGGAGCACGGGCTGCCGCGGGTGCGGGAGATGACGGGCGTCGTGTTCCAGTCGCCGCATCTCTTCGAGGCGACCATCGACGAGAACATCCGCATGGGGCGCCGGGACGCCTCGCCGGAGGACGTCCGGGAAGCCGCGCGGCTGGCGCACGCGGACGAGTTCATCGCGAGCCTGCCGGACGGCTACCGGACCGGGGTCCGCTGGGCCGGATCGAACTTCTCGGGCGGGCAGGTGCAGCGGATCGCGCTCGCGCGGGCGCTGGTGGGACGTCCGCGGCTGCTGCTGCTGGACGAGGCGACGGGGAACCTGGACGCGCACACGGAGGCGGCGATCTGGGACACGCTGTCGTCGCCCGCGACGTCCTGCACGCGGCTGTTCATCACGCACCGGCTGAGCACGACGGCGCGGATGGACCGGGTCGTGGTGATGGACCGGGGGAGGATCGCGGAGTCGGGGAGCTTCCACGAACTGCTGCGGCGGGAAGGGGCGTTCTACAAGCTCTGGAAGCGCCAGGTGGCGGGTGCGGAGGCCTGATCGCCCCTCCGGCGGACACCGCTCGGGCGTGTTATCATTGGCGTGATGCGCCGGGTTTTCCTGATGGGGGCGATCCTCGGGACCGCCGCCGCGACCGCTTGGACCGCGGACGACTGGGAGAAGAACGCGAGCTCCCTTCGGTCGGCGCTGCTGGGGTCCAGCGTCAAGAAGCTGGAAGACGCCATCACGCTCGTGGCCCAGGACGATTCCGAGCGGGCCGCGAAGCTCCTTCTCGACCAGATGGCCAAGGCCGGGTCGCGGGTCTACTGGCGGCTCATCGCGGGGCTCTCCCGCGTCACCACGAAAGAAGCCGTCGGCCCCATCGTCAAACACATCCTCGGCTCGAAGGATCCCGCTCTCCGTCGCGACCTGCTGATGGCGTTCCAGCTCAACCTGGCTCCCTCCGCCGACGATGGGCTCTTGCAAATCATGGCGGAGGGAACGCCCGAGCTGAAGGTCATCGCGATGGACGAATTGGTCAAGCGCGGCGCCAAGAAGGCGGTCGCGCCTCTAATCGACCTCCTCGACAAGGAGGAGAAGCCGGATGTCGGGACCCGGGCGCAGGCCTTGAGGGCGCTTCGCCGCCTGACGAACGTCGACCACGGCCCCGCCGCGGCGGCCTGGCGGACCTGGTGGAAGGGCGGCGAAGACGCCTTCGACGGCGAAGCCGCTCCGAAAACGGCAGGGCCGGGCGCGACGGTCGTCGAAACGCTCCAACGGAACCGGCTCAGCGACTACGAGAATCTCAAGAAGGGCGCCCCCGATGACATCGTCGTCGTGGCCGGCTTCTACGACGAGGTCCAGAAGGTCCTGGAGAAGATGGCCATCCCGCATACGCTCGTCACCAAGGCAGATTTCCCCCGGCGCGACCTGTCGAAGACCGGCGTTCTGCTCGTGAATTGCGACGACTACACGCGTGAGCGCTTTCCTCGTCAGCAGGTCACCCGGATCCGCGATTTCGTGGCGGGCGGGGGCTTCCTGTTTACGAGCGACTGGGGCCTCGTCGAAGTCCTGGAGGTCGCCTTTCCCGGCTACTGCCGGAAGGGCCCGCCGATGGAGGAAGGGGCCGTCGAGATCTTTCCCCGCAAAGGGTCGACGGGCCACCCGCTCCTGCGGGACGTCTTCGTGAAAGCCGCCGCCGAGGGAGCCGAGGTCCAGACCCGGGAGAAGCTCGACTTCCGCTGGGTGATCGACGTCGGGACCTTCTCGACCGACTGCGACCCGTCGAAGGTCGCCGTGCTGATCGAGTCCCCCGAGCTCGCCGCGCTCTATGGGCAGGGAGCGGTGGCGATGACCTTCCCCTTCGGCGACGCGAGAAAAACGGCGGGGAAACCCGCGACGCCCTCCGGGGGGAGGGTCCTGCACGTCTTGTCGCACTTCATCAAACAGAAGACCAAGAACGACGAGTTCGCGATCCAGAATATGCTGCTCAACTTCCTGATTGAAGCCGCGGATCGCCGAGCCGGCCTCCAAAGGAAGTGAGGGGCAAGGCTGGCGAGGCGGGACGCCCCGGGGGAACCCCGGAGCGTCCCGCGCCAGAAAGTTAAGACACGTCCTTCCAGTAGTCCTCGGGCATGTCCATCGCGAGCTTGAGCGCGCCGTTGGCGCCCGCGTAGACCGGCTCGCGCGCTTTGGTGACGCGCCCGCCGCCGTACTGGGCGAGGTCCTCCTCGATCAGGCGGTCGAGGCCCCGCAGCTGGCTGCCCCCGCCCGCCAGGACCACGTTCTGCAGCATGCGCTTCTGGAACTCGGC
Source organism: Planctomycetota bacterium (assembly GCA_036383955.1). Taxonomy (GTDB): domain Bacteria; phylum Planctomycetota; class MHYJ01; order MHYJ01; family JACPRB01; genus JACQFK01. The sequence continues at coordinate 13,473 of DASVNH010000247.1, forward strand.
GTCGAACGTGCTGACGAGGTCGCGGAGGCCCTTCACGATGCCCGGGACGATGGTCCGGCACGCCTCCTTGAGCGGCTCGGTGATGTCGTAGCGCGTCGGACGTCCCTGGTCGTTGGGCCAGACCACGATCGCCTGATCGTTCACGTCGTTCACGAAGCTCAGGCGCTCCTTCGCGTCGCGGACCATGTTGATGGTGAACTGCGCGTCGGGATGCTTCTTCCGGATCAGCTCGGACGCCACCTGGTCGACCGAATCGCCGGCGACGCCGATCGTCAGCTGGTCCTCGTCCGAGGGGATCGCGCCGTGCATCCGGCAGAGGTCGGTCGTCCCGGCCCCGATGTCCACCACCAGCGCGTCTTCCAGGGTGTCCATGCCGTAGGCCACGGCGAAGGGCTCGGAGACGATCATGACCGACTCGAAGGTCCCCTTGAACGCGTCCATGAGGGCCTTCTTGTTGAGCACCGAAGCCCGGGCCGGCGCGCCGATCACGCCGTAGACCAGCGCGCCCTTGGGGGCTCTCGCGAGCGACACGCAGTGCTTCACGAGCTCGCGGGCGGCCTCCTGGTACTTCGCCAGGCGGCCTTCCGGAATTCCGGCGGTCCGGTCGTCCGCGTATTTGAGCGCCCCCTTCTCGAACGGCCGGATCGTGTCCAGGGCCAGGCGGTGCTGGAAGGCGTCCTCGCCGAAGACGATGTCCCGCCCCAGCATCTTGCGGGACACCGGATCCTTGGGCCAGCCCACGATCGACGGCACCACTTCGCGCGTGCCGTTGCTGGCGGCGATCGACGTCTTGAAACACCCCAGGTCCATGCCGATGTACAGAATGCCCGTGCGCGCGCGGGCCGCGTCGGCCGGGCGCGGTTCAACGGTCTGCATGAGGTGGCCCTCCCTACAGACCGTTGGATCCCGCGGCCCGTCCCGCGTTATGGCTGGCGCGGGGCTCCCAGCGCCGCCTCGAACTCCTTCTTCAGCCGGTTCGCCAGCAGCGTGTTGTCGTCGCTCGGCGACGTGCCCACCGTGAACGTCACGTCCGTCTGGTCCTTGGGCGTCCGCATGAGCTTGACGCTCACCGGAATCGCGTCCAGGTGCTTCGAGCGGATCGCGATCCAGACGTCGTGGTTCTCGCGCGCGTCGACCGGGAGGTTGAACGCCTTCAGGGCCCGCTCCGCCGCCGCCGCGCACTCCGGGAGCGGATTCTCGTACGTCCCCTGCACCGAGCTGCCGGCCGCCATTCCGGGGGCGCCCGGACGGTCCGCGCCCAGCTTCTCCGCGACCTTGTCCTGGATCATCTGCGCCATGTTGCGGTCCCCCGCGGCGATGTCCACGGTCGTCGAGCTCGGATTGACGCTTCGGACCCGCACGAACACTTCTTCGCCGGTCGCCCGTCGCATCGTCATCTGGCCGCCCAGGGCGTCGTGGTCGGCCTTCTCGACGTCCAGATCGAGCTCCTTCATGGACGTCTGGAGGGACTGCCAGACGCGCTCGACATCCGTCGCGTACGTGCGGCCCGACATGTTGGCCGCCTGGGGGTCGTCTTTGAACCCGGAACTCTTGCACGAGACGAGCAGCGCGAGGGCGGCCGCGGCCGCGGATGCAAGGATCGTTCGCATAACAAACTTCTCCGTCTTACTACGTCTGTTGGATGAGACGGAGATGGGACCGTTACGCGCGAAGCCCCCGCGCCCGCGTTCTCGGATCCGGCGAATCACGCGAAGCGCGCCGCTGGGCTCAATTCTGTAGATGGTTCCCATCGAACCCCGCGGCGTCACCTGCGAGATCTTCGTGGAGTCCGGCGCGGAATGGGTGGATCCGGAGGCCGTCGCGGTGGACGAGATCTACGGCCCCGTGCTCCGCAACAGCCCGCGTTTCGCGCGGCGGGTCGACGGCGAGGCGCTCCAGAAGATCCTCGCCAACGCGGAGAAGGGCGTCTGGCGCGTCTCCTGCGGCCTCGCGGACGCCTTCATCCTCTGCCCCCTGGCCACGGAGGACATCTTCTGGGACGCCCGAAACCGCGAGCTCCGCGTCCGCCTCTGCGCGTCCGTCTGGATCTTCGTCAGCCGCCGCGCCTTCGGGGACGTCGCCCCGATCTGCTTCCGCGACCTCTGCCTGCTCTACTACGAGCGCGTCGTCGGCCCCCTCGTCGCCGCCTTCATCCTGCGGGCCTGCGGCGGGGCCGACGCGTCGGCGGAGGACGTCCGCTGGCGCGCCTGCGAGGGCCTCCGCGAGGCCTTCTCGGAGGCCTCCCCGCGCCTGCCTCCGTTCGAGCCTTATCAGGAGCGGCTCCAGGCGGCCCTGGCGTCCGGGCGGAATCCCGACGAGGCGTTCCTGGACGTCAGCCGCGATCTCCTGAGCGAAGGCCGCCGCGCCCTCCGCGCGCTCGCCCTGGCGGCCATCTAAGCAGGGCGAGTAAAGTAGCGGCATCCTCTCGCCCTGCTTAAGCGGCCCGCGAGGAGTGCCAGAAGTCAACTCGGGCCGCTTAGACTTCCGCATGCGCCCCCCTCTTTATCCTCGAACCAGGAGAGCCTCCGCCGACGGCGCCCGTTACGCGCGACGCGATTCATAACGATCCCGCGCCGCTCCGGATCGATCCTCTGGTGACGGTCCGCGTGCGTCTCCTGAGCTACAACGTCCACCACTGCCAGGGGATGGACGGCCGCGTCGCGCCCGAGCGCGTCGCCCGCCTGATCGGGCGCCTGGACCCGGACATCGTGGCGCTGCAGGAGCTCGACGTCCATCGCGCGCGCACCGCGCGCGTGGACCAGCCGCGGCTCATCGGCGACCTCCTCCGGATGGACGTGCATTTCCATTCCACGCTGAAGCTGGCGCGCGAGCAGTTCGGCACGGCGGTGCTGAGCCGCTGGCCGCTGAGCAAGATCCGCTCGTCCTCGCTGCCGAGCCTCGCGGGGCGCAAGCTCGAGGACCGGGCGGCCCTCTGGGTCCGCGTGGACCTGGGCGGCCTGGAGCTGCAGGTGGTCAACACGCACCTGGGGCTCACGCGGGGCGAGCGCCGGCTCCAGGCCGAGGCCCTGCTCGGCCCCGAGTGGCTGGGCCATCCCGACTGCCGCGAGCCCCGCGTCCTCTGCGGCGACTTCAACATGACCGGAGGCGGGGAGCTGACCTGCTTCGACGGCCTCTGCGTCCCCGCGTCCTGGAGCCGGGTCGGCCCGCCGCCGAAGACCTGGCCGAGCCTGCTGCCGTTCCTGGCGCTGGACCGGGTCTTCGTCAGCCCCCGGATCGAGGTCGAGTCCGTCTTCTCGCCGCGGGACGGACTCGCCCGGATCGCCTCGGACCATCTGCCCGTCGTGGCCACGCTCCTCATCCACGCGTAACGCCAGGCCGTCCGCGCGCCTCCGCGTCTCGCCGGAGATCCTGTTGACCTCGACGTCCGCCGCCCCGACCCAGCCCGTCGCGCGGCCCGAGGCTCGCCCCTCGACGCGCCGCTGGGAGATCCTCCGCGTCGTCCTGGTCGTGGCGGCCCTGCTCCTCCTCGCGGGCGCCTGGAAGTGGACGCCGCTGAGCGAGGTCGTCCGGCCTTCCCGGCTGTCCGAGTGGTTCGGCCCCTACCGGACCGCCTGGTACGCGCTGCCCGTCACCGTCGCGGCCTTCGTCGTCCTCGGCTTCCTGATGGTGCCGGTGATGGGCATGGTCCTCGCCTGCGGCCTGATCTTCGGCCCCTGGCTCGGAACCCTCTACGCGCTCCCCGGGTCCCTGAGCTCGGCGGTCGCGGGCTACCTGGCGGGCCGGAAGATCGGCCGGCGGACGCTGGAGCGCGTCCTGGGCCGCCGGGTCCGCGCGCTCGGCGACCGCATCGCCGGCGACGGCGCCATCGCCGTCTATCTCATCCGCAAGATCCCCGCGCCCTTCACGCTGGTCAACATGGTGGTCGGGGCGTCGGGGATCCGCTTCGTCGACTTCCTCGCGGGCACGGTCCTCGGCATGAGCCCGCTCGTCATCGTGTTCAGCGTCGGCGGCGCGAAGCTCCCGGAGCTGATGGAAGATCCGTCGCCGCGCATGATCCTCCTCATGGCCGCCCTCCTGCTGATCCCGCTGCCCATCGCCCTGGCCGTCGACGCCGCCCTGAAGCGCCGCCGGAGGAGGTCGTGAAAACCCTCGCGCGGCCGATCCTGGAGCCGGGCCGGACCTGCTGGGTCGTCTCGCCCGTGCGCTCGTCCGGGCTGCTGATCGACGGCCGGAGCTACTTCCGGGCCTTCACCGAAGCCGCGAAGGCGGCGACGCGCTATCTTCTCATCGCCGGCTGGCAGTTCGACAGCGACGTCTCGCTCCTCCGCGGCGAAGACCGGGAAGGGGAGCGCGGGCCGGTCCGCTTCCTCGACTTCCTCACGTCGCTCTGCGTCGCCCGTCCCGAGCTGCGCGTGGTCCTGCTCTGCTGGGATTACAGCCCGGCCTACATGCACGACCGGGAGTGGTTCCAGGAGCTCGTGTTCCGGAAGCGCAGCGGCGGTCGGGTGCAATTCCGCTTCGACGACCGCCACGCGCTCGGCGCGAGCCACCACCAGAAGTTCGTGGTCGTCGACGGCGCCCTGGCCTTCGTCGGCTCGATGGATTTCTGCCACGACCGCTGGGACGACCGGAGCCACGCGCTGGTCCATCCCGACCGGCTGGAGCCGTCGGGGGAGGACGGGTACGGGCCCTACCATGAGGTGCAGGCCTTCGTGACGGGGCCCGCCGTGGCGGAGCTGCGCGAGCTCTTCGAGGCGCGCTGGCGCCTGGCGGGCGGCGAGGACCTCGGGCTGCCCGCGCCGCGGGCCGATCTGCCCGCCGCGATCCATCCTGACGTTCGGATCGCGGCGTCCGAGGTGGGGCTGAGCCGGACGATGGCGCGGACCCTGATTCCCGAGCAGCCCTCCGTGCGGGAGATCCAGGCGCTCTACCAGCGCGCGATCGCGTCGGCCGAGTCGCTGATCTACATCGAGAACCAGTACTTCGGGTCGATGGCGGTCTACGAGGCCCTGACGCGGCGTCTGAGCGACGCCTCCCGCCCGCGCGTCCAGGTCGTCCTCGTCTATCCCCGCGACCTCCTCTCGCTCACCGAATCGATGTCGATGGGCGCCTCCCAGAACGGCATGTTCCGCGCGCTGCGGGAGCTCGCCGCGCGCTCCGGCCACGCCCTCGGCCTCTATTACTCCCGCTCGCGCGGTCCCGGCGGCGCGGAGAAGGCGCGCTACATCCACTCCAAGCTCCTCCTCGTCGACGACCGCTTCCTCACCGTCGGCTCGGCCAACACCAACAACCGCAGCATGGGCCTCGATTCCGAGCTCAACGTCTCCTGGGAGGCGGGGGACGACGCGTCCGCGCTCGCGCGTTCCCTCCGCCGCGCGAGGATCAGCCTCCTCGCCGAGCACGCCGGCCTCGGGCCTCGGGAGGCCGTCGAAAAGCTGGCGGAGATCGACGGCCTCGTGGAGCGGCTCGACCGGCTGGCCGACTCGCCGGACGGCGCTCTGCGGACGCGCCCGGTGCCGGCGGGCCCCGACGACGAGAAGGACTGGCTCGGCATGGATCAGGGCCGGCCGATCCTGGAGGAGGAGGTCTTCGAGGCGGTCGCGCCTCCGCGGATCGCGCGCTGGCGCTCCGGCATCCGCCGCCTGACCCGCGCGATCGGGGGCCGCCTGCGCGCGCGCCGCGTGCTGGCCGTCGATCCCCCCGCCGCGCTGGCCCGCTCGCCCCACCCGGTCTGGCTGACGGTCACCCGGGCCTTCTGGCGCGCGTCCTTCCTCGTGCTCGCGCTGCTCCTGGCGCTGCTCGTCGGCTCGGGCGTGACGTCGGCGCTGCGCGCCCTCCTCGGCCGATAACGCGGGAAAGGCGCTCAGCGCGGGTTGACGCTTCGCCCGCGGATCCGCTCCGCCGCGACGCGATACCCCAGCAGGCCGAGGAACGCCACCGCCAGCAGCAGGACGCCGCCGGCGACCGCGAGCCCCAGGAGGTTCCGGCCGGCGTTTTCCGCGCGCTCGACCGCGCGGGCCGCGGCGGACTCGGCCTCTTCCAGGCGGCGGGCCACGGCGGGGGAGTCCGTCAGGGAGCGGGTCTCCGCGATGAGCCCTTGCAGCCGGGTCGCGGTCTCGGCGAGCTGCGCCGCGGCGGCGGCGTACTCCTGGATGTCGAAGGGCCTCCCTCTCCTCTCCTCCTCGGGCGGCGGGCCGTCGCCTTTCCCCGGCGGATGCGCGAGGAGGTTGAGCTCGTGGAAGGTCCTCTCGAAGGCCTCGCCGGCGCGGGCGACGTCGACGGCCAGCGCGCGCCCCGTTTCCATCGTGGCCTTCACCTCGCGGAGGGTGTCCTTCTTCTCCTCGAGGGTCTTGAAGAGCTCCTCGCGCTCGCGGGCGAGGTCCTGGGGCAGGCGGTCGACGCGGTCGGCGATCCGCGTGATGGAGGAGGTCAGGTCCTTCAGCTGGGGGCTCATGAGGATGTCGCCGCTGGCCGCCTCGGCTTCCCAGTCGAGGAGCATGGGGAGCCGCTTGGCGAGGTAGAAGGCGTCGTCGGCGAGGACGGTGGCGCGGTCGACGGAGCGCGCGGCGGGGTTGAAGGGGTTGAGATGGCTGAGGTCGAGGATGCCGAAGCCGCTGAGGAGGGTGGCGGCGGCCGATGGGTCGGGGGTCCGCAGGATCTGGTCGAAGCGGACGTAGGCGACGGACTCCACGGCCGGGTTTTCGCGGCGCCACTCGCGGATGAGGCGGCGCAGCTCGTCCATCTTCTTCTCGGTCATGGCGCGCGCGGCCAGGGCCCAGATTTCCTCCCGGCAGTTCTTGAGGGCGTTCTCCATGCGCTCGGCCTTGCGCGCGCCGAAGAGGCGCTCGGAGCCCCGCTCCTCGATGAAGACGATGTGCTGCAGCTCCACCTGGACGACGAGGTCCAGGAGCTCCTTGAGCGGATGCGGGCCCGTGACGATGTCGAACGCGGACGAGGCGCTCCGGAGCTTGATGAGGTGGGCGCGCTGCCGGCGCTCGGGGGTGTCGGCGGCCCGCTTGACGTGGTCGCAGGCGTCGGCGACGAGGAGGACGTAGCGGTCGGCGAAGTCGCGGGTGGCCTGCTCGAGGGCGCCGAGGGTGATGGGCTCGCCGGCGCCCTTGAGGACGCGCTCGCTCTCGTTCGGCGCGAACGCCGAGCAGCCGGCCAGAGCCAGAAGGAAGAACGCGGCGCAGCGCACGGCCGGAAGATCCCCGGATCGCGGAAAACGTGACGGCTCAGACGTGGGCGGGGAGGGGGGGGAAGGCGGAGAACGGGCGGCTGGTCTCGGCCAGGAGCAGGGCGGCCTCGCGCTCCAGGCCGTTCCGCGCCAGGTCGCCGAGCGAGAGGACGCCGCGCAGGCGGCCTTCCGGGTTCAGCACGAGGATCCGCCGGATCTGGTTCTGGAGCATGAGGCGGATGGCGTCGGACACCGGATGCTCCTCGAAGCAGAAGACCGTCTGGGTGGCCATGACCTCGGAGACGGGATCCTTCGCGGCGGCCGTGCCGCGCGCGGCCACGGCCAGGCAGAGGTCGCGGTCGGTGACCGTGCCGACGAGCTCGCCGTTGAGGGTGACGGGCAGGAAGCCCACGCCGAAGGCCCGCATCCGCCCGGCCGCTTCCAGCAGGCTGGCGGCCGGCCGGATCGTCTCGACGTAGGTCGACATGATCTCGCCGGCCGGACGCTTCGAGTTCCGGGACGCGATCAGCCGCTTGCTCTTGCTCAGGCTCATGACGTGTCTCCGACGCACGGTCGATCCGACGACGCGGGAACCCGTTACGACCGCCCCCGGGCCCGTAACGGGCGCCTCCGGGGGCGGATCCAGACACCCAGGAGGCCCCGATGGACAGCGACTTCGTCGAAGACATCCGCGAGATCCGGCGCCGGGCCCGCGAGCACATCGAGCGCGGCGCGGTGACCGACGGCTACACCGCCGACCGCGAATCCGTGATCGAGCTGCTCAACCACGCGCTGGCCACCGAGATCGTGTGCGTGCTCCGCTACCGGCACGACTCCCACATGGCCGTCGGCATCCACGGCGAGCCCGTCGCCCGCGAGTTCCGCGAGCACGCCGTCGAGGAGCAGGGGCACGCCGACCGCATCGCGGCGCGCATCGCCCAGCTCGGCGGGGATCCCAACTTCGACCCCGAAGGCCTCACGAGCCGCAGCCATTCCGAGTACGTCGCCGCGCCCTCCCTGCTGGACATGATCCGCGAGAATCTCATCGCCGAGCGCGTCGCCATCGATTCCTACAACGGCATGATCCGCTATCTCGGCGACTCGGATCCCACCACCCGCCGCATGCTCGAGGACATCCTCGCCAACGAGGAGGAGCACGCCCAGGAGCTCAGCGATCTCCTCGCGGCGCTCGACCCCGCCGAAAAGCACGCCGGATCGAAGTAGCCGGCTCTCCCCCCGGCCCGCCGGCCGGGGGGAGCGGCCTTTCTCAGTCGATGTCGAAGCGCGCCGGCGCGGGCACGCCCAGGCGTTCCCGCAGCGTCGTCTTCGCCCGGTGCGCCAGCGCCCGGGCGGCTCCCGCGCGGATGCTGAGGATCTTCCCGATCTCGTCGTAGGGCAGCCCGTCCTGGTAGTGCAGCACGAAGACCTCGCGCTGGGCGTCGGTCAGGTAGCCCATCGCGATCCGCAGCAGGCGGTTGTCCTCCTTCTGGACCGTCTTCGTCACCACGCCGCGGCTGCGCGACCTCCGGAAATGGCACTCGCGGTCCAGGGACTCCTCGCACGCGAACTCCATCCGCATCCGGGGCGAGCGCAGCTGGTGCCGGCAGATGTTGATGGCGATCGTCACCAGCCAGGAGCAGAGGTCTCCTTCGCCCCGGTAGGAGGACAGGCGCTCGAAGCCGCGGACGAAGGTTTCCTGGACGACGTCCTCCGCCGCGTACGACGGCGGCAGGATCATGGTGGCCATCCGGCGCAGGCGTTCCGCGTAGCGCTCGAAGAGGATGCCGTACGCGCCGCGGTCGCCCTCCAGCGTCCGCTTGAGCAGGGCCTCCTCGACCGGATCCCGCGGGGGCGCCTGGGACGGCGGCGGCGCGGGCGGGGGCGGCGTCACGATCTGCGTAGTCATCGGGGCCTCCTTCGGAAGTTTCTCCCTCTAGCTCTCCGGTGGTCCACCGGTATGTACGACGTCCTGTTCGCGGAGTTACGCGGACCGGGACGCATCGCCCGTGCCAGCCGCGCGCGCGGCGCGGAATCGCCCCGGCCCGGCCCGCGGCGCGCGGCTCCTCTCGCCGGCGCGCGAGAGAATTCCCGCCCCGCGGCGGGCTCCGCGCGAGTTAGATCCGTATGAAAACGAGCGTCCTCGCCCTCGCCCTCCTGGCGGGCGCCGGGGCCGGCGAGCCTCCGCACGTCATCCTGATCATGACCGACGACCAGGGCTGGCCGGACCTGGGCTGCCACGGCAACCCGGTGATCCGCACGCCGAACCTCGACCGCCTGCACGCCGAAGGCGCGCGCTTCGTCGACTTCCACGTGAGCCCGACCTGCGCGCCCACGCGGGCGTCGATCATGACCGGCCGCCACGAGTTCAAGTCCGGCGTCACCCACACGATCGCCGAGCGCGAGCGCCTCAGCCTGAAGCCGACGCTCCTGCCCCAGGCGCTGAAGGCGGCGGGCTACGCGACCGGCATCTTCGGGAAGTGGCACCTCGGCGACGAGGACGCCTACCAGCCCGGCCGCCGCGGCTTCGACGAGGTGTTCATCCACGGCGCCGGCGGCATCGGACAGACCTACGCCGGCAGCTGCGGCGACGCTCCCGGCAACTCGTACTTCAATCCCGCGGTCCGTCACAATGGGATCTTCGAAAAGACGAGCGGCTACTGTACAGACGTCTTCTTCGGACGCGCCCTCGCCTGGATGGAGGAGCGCAAGGACAAGGGCCGCTTCTTCGCGTACATCACGCCCAACGCGCCGCACGATCCGCTCGACTGCCCGCCCGAGTACGAGAAGCGCTACGCGGGAAAAGTCCCGCCGGCCGTCGCCAAGGTCTACGGCATGATCGAGAACATCGACGACAACGTCGGCCGCCTCCTCGCGAAGCTCGACGCGTGGGGGATCGCAAAAGACACGCTCGTCGTCTTCATGACCGACAACGGCACCGCCAACGGGCACAAGTTCTACAGCGGCGGCCTCCGCGGCCACAAGAACACGCCGTACCGCGGCGGCACCAAGGCGCCGTCGTTCTGGCGACGTCCCGGGACGATCCTTCCCGGCGACCGCCCGCAGATCGCGGCCCACATCGACCTCTTCTCCACCCTCGCCGAGATCGCCGGAGCGAAGGTCCCGGAGACCGTCGAAGGCCGCAGCCTGGTCCCCGCGCTCCAGGATCCGGCCGCCGCCTGGCCGGACCGCTTCCTCTTCACCCATTTAGGCCGATGGCCCAAAGGGAAAGTCACCGATGCCAAGTTCAGCGGCTGCGCCGTCCGCTACGGCCGCTGGAACCTGGTCAGCGCCGGCAAGGCCGGCTGGGAGCTCTTCGACCTCCGCGAGGATCCGGGAGAGACGAAGGACGTCGCCGCCGCCCACCCGGACGTCGTCGCTCAAATCAAAGAGGCGTACGACGCGTGGTGGACGTCGATCCTCCCCTGCCTGGAAAACGAGGACGCCGTCGGCCCCGCCGTGAACCCGTTCAAGGAGGCCTACTGGAAGCAGTTCGGGAAGTGATTCTTTAGGGCATTAAAAATACGTCCCGCCTGCCCGTGTACCTTAGGGAGGTGGGTGACATGTCACGTTCCGGGGCGGGCGCGCGATACAGGTCCGTGAGCCGCTTCCTCCTCGTCGTGCTCCTGGCCTCCGCCGCCTCCGCCGAGGGGGACAAACCCCGCCTCGAGGCCTTCCCCCGCGAGATCGTCCTGCGCGGCGCCGCCGCCGAGCACGGCCTCCTCGTCGACCGGGTCGCCGACGGCAAGGCCGTCGACGTCACCCGCGCCGCCGCCCTCTCCTCCAGCCGGCCGGAGGTCGCCACCGCCGAAGGCGGCCGGATCCGGGCGACGGCCGACGGCGAGGCGGAGATCCGGGTGACGCACGACGGTCTGAGCGCGACGGTGAAGGTGCGGGTCGAAGGCGCGGCGGGCGGCCGCGCGCCGTCCTTCCGCCACGAGGTCGTCCCGCTGCTCACCCGCTACGGCTGCAACGCGGGCATGTGTCACGGCAAGGAATCCGGGCAGAACGGCTTCAAGCTCTCGCTCCGCGGCTTCGATCCCGAGCGCGACTACGAGCGCCTGACGCTCGAGTCGCGCGGCCGGCGCTTCAACCTCGCGGCTCCCGAGGCGAGCCTCTTCCTCGCGAAGGCCGCCGGGACGGTCCCGCACCGGGGCGGGGGGCTCTTCGCCCCGGACTCCCGGCCGCACCGGCGCCTCGTCGACTGGCTGTCCGCGGGAGCCCCGGGCCTCGCCGCCGCCGATCCCGTCCTCGAATCCATCGAGCTGCTCGGCGCCGGCCGCGTGCTGCGCCCCGGCCAGGAGCAGCCGCTCCTGGTCCTCGGCCGCTTCTCCGACGGCGCGGTCCGCGACGTCACCTGGCTGTCCCAGTTCTTCCCGAACGACGCGACCGTCCTGTCCGCCGCGCCGGACGGCGTCGTGAAGGCCCGCCGCGAAGGCGCCTCCTCCGTCCGGGCCCACTTCCAGGACAAGGTGGCCGTCGCCTCCTTCGCGATCCCGCGCGAGGGGGCCGTCGACAAGGCCCTCTTCGCCGCCCGCGCCAACGAGATCGACCGCCACGTCTTCGGCCAGCTCGAGGCCCTGCGCATCCCGCCCTCGGGCCCGTGCTCCGACGAGACGTTCCTGCGGCGCGTCTATTTCGACGCGATCGGCACGGCGCCGACCGCCGCCGAGATCCGCGCCTTCCTCGCCGACCCGGCCCCCGGCAAGCGCGAGAAGGCCGTCGACGCCCTCCTGTCGCGCCCCGAGTTCGTCGACTACTGGGCCCTGCTGCTGGGCGATCTCCTGCAGAACCGCAAGGAGCGCGACCACGACGTCCGGGGCGCCAAGGGCGTGCGCGCCTTCCACGAGTGGCTGCGCGGGCAGGTGGCGGCGAACCGCCCCTGGGACGCGCTGGCGCGCGACGTCCTCCTGGCGACGGGCGACTCCTTCGAGAAGCCGCAGATCGGCTACTTCGTGGTCAACGTGGGCGAGCAGCGCCAGGCGGAGATGTCGGACGTCACGGTGGGCGTCGCCCAGTCCTTCCTCGGCACGCGGATCCTCTGCGCGAAGTGCCACAACCATCCGGACGAGCGCTACACGCAGGACGACTACTACCACTTCGCGGCGTTCTTCTCGCGGATCAGCCTGGACCGCCAGAAGCCCGAGAAGGGCGGCACGACGCTGGCGGTGATGAGCGCGGAGGAGCGCGACGCGCGCAAGCGGATCGGGGAGCTCGAGAAGGAAGCGGCGAAGCTGAAGGACGGCGAGCTCGAGAAGAAGACGAAGCAGATCGCCGACGAGCGCAAGCGGATGGAGGACGCCCGGAAGAAGCCGGTCCGGATCTCGCAGCCGCGGACGAAGGCGCCGATGGAGCCGCGGCCCCTCGACCGCTCCGCGACGCCGATCGGCGAGGATCCCCGCCAGGCCCTCGTCGACTGGATGACCTCGCCGGAGAACGAGTACTTCTCCGGGAACATCGTCAACCGGATCTGGAAGCACTACATGGGCGCCGGGCTGGTCGAGCCGGTCGACGACCTCCGCCCCAGCAATCCGCCCACGAACCGCGCGCTCTGGGACCACCTGCGGGGCGAGCTGGTGAAGGGGGGCTGGGATCTCCGCCGCCTCATGCGGCACATCCTGACCTCCCGCGCCTACGCCCTCTCGTCCGAGACCGCGCCCGGCAACGAGAACGACCGCCGCTTCCACTCGCGCTACTTCGCGCGCCGCCTGCCGGCCGAGGCGCTGCTCGACGCCGTGAGCGCCGCCACCGGCGTGCCCGACGCGTTCCCCGGCCAGCCCCTCGGCGTCCGCGCCATCCAGGTCGCCGATCCCGGGCTCGATTCGTACTTCCTCGAGCTCTTCGGGAAGTCGGACCGCGTCACCGCCTGCGCGTGCGAGCGGGAAGGGGAGGTCACCCTGCCCCAGCTGCTCCACATGCAGAACGGCGACAGCGTGGTCCGCAAGATCGGCGCGCCGGACGGCCGCCTGGCGGCCCTGCTCAAGGAAAAAGACGACGCGAAGGTCGCCGAGGAGCTCTTCCTCGCCACGCTCTCGCGCCTGCCGCGGGACGCGGAGAAGAAGGCCGTGGCGAAGGCGCTGGCCATGGGCGACCGCGCCGAGGCCTTCCGCGACCTGTTCTGGGCCTTGCTGAACTCGAAGGAGTTCGTGTTTAACCACTAGCCCGTAGACCGTAGACGGTAGACCGGCCGTCCCCCCGCTCGCCCCCCCCCGGGGGGGGAGGGGGGGAACCCACGGTCTACGGTCTACGGTCTACCGGCTACGGGAGGGATCATGCTCGACGTCCGCCTCAGCGACCGCGTGCACGCGCAAGGCGAAGGCCTGGGGCGTCGCGACTTCCTCCGCGTCGGCGGGCTGCTGCCGCTGGGGATGTCGATGGGCCACCTGCTCGCGGCGGAGCCGGCGAGACGGGCGCGGGCGAAGTCGGTGATCCTGGTGTTCCTGGGCGGCGGGCTTTCGCACCACGACAGCTTCGACCTGAAGCCGGACGCGCCGGCGGAGATCCGGGGCAAGTACTCCGGCATCCGCTCGAACGTGACGGGCCTCCACGTCTGCGAGCTGCTGCCGCGCATGGCGAAGACGATGGACAAGGTGGCCCTGGTGCGCTCGGGCGCGCACAACAACGACCACCACGAGACGGCGACGAACTGGGTGCTGTCGGGCCGCTTCGGCTCCGCGTTCGGCGACTATCCGGCGATCGGCGCCGTGGTGGCGCACGACGCGGGCTTCAAGGCCTCGCTGCCGGCGTACGTCTCGATCCCGCGCAACCCGTCGTTCACGTGGGAGCTGGGGCGCAGCGCGTACCTGGGCGGTCGCTACGAGTCGTTCCGGGCGGGCGACCCCAACGCGAAGGAATACAAGGTCCGCGACCTCGGCGCGGCGGAGGCCCTCACGGACGCGCGGGTCGAGCGCCGCAAGTCGCTGCTGGAGGCCGTCGACACCCTGGCCGAAACGGTGAAGGGCGACGATCAGATCGCCACCTACGACCAGTTCCACCGCCGCGCGGCGGAGATGATCCTCTCGCCGGAGGCGCAGAGCGCCTTCGACCTCGAGAAGGAGAAGCCGGAGCTGCGCGAGCGCTACGGCCGGAGCACGTTCGGCCAGGGCGCGCTGCTCGCCCGCCGCCTCGTCGAGCGCGGCGTGCGCTTCGTCACCGTCAACTACGGCGGCTGGGACCACCACGCCAAGATCTTCGAGAGCCTCGACAAGAAGCTGCCCGAGTTCGACCGCGGGTTCAGCGCGCTGATCGACGACCTCCACCAGAGCGGCCTGCTCAAGGAGACGCTGGTCGTCTGCATGGGCGAGTTCGGCCGCACGCCCGTCATCAACAAGGACGCGGGCCGCGACCACTGGGGCCCCGCGGCGTCGATGCTCTTCGCCGGGGCCGGCGTCCAGGGCGGCCTCGTGCTCGGCAAGACCGACCGCACCGGCGCCGCCGTCACCGAGCGCCCGGTC
>DASVNH010000248.1:0-28086 GCA_036383955.1 Planctomycetota bacterium
AAGGTGACCGCCACTCCGATCAAGGTGTAGCGGTATAATCCTTACCTATGATCTTTTTCACCCTCCTCTGCGCCCTGGCCCAGCAGAACCGGTCCATCGACCGGCTCGAAAAGAACGACTACTACAGGCCCGTCGCGGAGACGCGGGACGCCGAAGCCCTGATCGACTCCGATCCGCGGACCGTCGTCGAGAAGCTGGATCCCATCATCGCCAACCCGAAGCTGCAGAAGCACATCGAGAGCCGCGCCCGCCTGGCCGAGGCCACCGGCGGCTACGGCGACTATTACATGTTCCTGCCGTACCAGTTCCGGGGCCGCGCCCGGGTCAACCTCGTCCGCAAGGCCGCCGACCCTGAAATCGCCCTCAAGCTCGCCCAGGGGGCCGTCGCCGACCTCGAGGAGTCCGTCCGCCGCGGCGTCGCGCCCAGCGAGGAGTTCCTCAAGCTCGCCAAGGCCGAGCTCGAGAAGGCCAAGGCCGCCGCGAACACGACCAAGCCGCCCGATCCCCCCCTGGTCGTGAAGGAGGATCCGGCCGCCCTGCTGCGCGCCTCGATCGCGCCCCTGCTGGCGTCGAACCGCTTCAAGACCGCCCGCGCCGCCGCCGAGAAGGACGGCAAGGACGTCCCCGACGCCGAGCGGAAGCGCATCGCGGAGGAAGTCGACCGCCGCTGCAAGACCCTGCTCAACGAGGAGATGTTCAATTTCCGGCGCCGCTTCGGGCGCCTGGAATCCCTCTCCGAGCTCACCGAGATCTCCGACGGGGCGTTCGAGACCCTGTTCTCCCTTCCCGCGCCGGAGGAAATCTCGGTGGCCGACGCCGCGTACGACTGGGCCCGGTCCGCCCGGACGGCGTTCAAGGAGGTCCACGCGCGCAAGGCGGGGGGAGAGACGCTCCTCGCGACGGCCGCCGCGGCGGCGGCGCTGGAGGATTCCCTCTGGTTCACCCGCACGGAGGCGCTGGGGTATCAGGGCGTGCTCGACGGCGTCCGCTCGCGCGCCGACAAGGCCGCGGGCCTGCCGAAGGCGGAGCGTGATCCCCTCGAGGCGCAGGCGGTCGCGCTGACGGCCGCGTACACGAAGGAGTTCGCGGGCAAGCTGGATCCGAAGAAGGCCGCCGACCTGAAGTCGCGCGCGGACGAGCTGAACCGGATCCTGGCCGGATTCCCCAAGGACCTGGCGGAGCTCGCCTCGATCGACCTCGAGGCGCCGCTGGCCGGCGCGGCCGTCGAGGCCGATCTCGCCAAGCTGGACGCCGACCTGCGCTCGCTCGAGACGCGGTCGGGCATCGCCGTCGAGTCGCGGCGGAAGCTCTACTCGGCCCTCGTGACGGTCGGCGCGCTGCGGGCGCTGGTCGCCGGCAAGGACGAGGACGCGGCGGCCGCGGACGTGCGGATCTGGTCCTCGAAGCTCGCGGCGGCGGGCGGCGCGATGGACGAGAAGCGCTTCGGCCCGCGGGTCGAGAAGGTCTTCGCGAAGATCAAGTAGGCTTCAGGGGGCGGCCTCGATCCGCCGCCGGAGCTCCCGGATCTCCCGCTCACGGTCCTTGCTCGAGGGCCGGGCCTCCAGCTCCTTCAACCGGCGTTCGAGCGCGTGCCGGGCCCGCACCCGCGCCCGCGCGGCGTCCGCCTCCTCCTCCCGGGCGGCCTTCGCGATAAGCTCCCGCAGCCGGGACCAGCCGGCGACGTCCCCCCGCTTGGGAAAGCGGAGCTTGTAGCCGGCGAAGCGGGCCATCTCACCGCAGCGGGAGCAGCGCACGGGCACGGCGCCGCGCGCGCGCCGGAGGATCTGCCGGCAGTCGAAGCAGACGAAGGAGGCCTTGCCTTCGGTCACCGGGGGGCGGTCTCTATTGCTCGGTGAGCTTGAGGGCCGGATCCTGCAGGCGCCCCGAGACCACGTAGGTCTTGGTGTCCTTCAGTTTGGAGGCGTCGATCTTGACCGTCTTCTTGCCGTGCTGGGGATGGGCGAGCTCGATCTCGATCGCGCCGATCTCGACCCCCTGCAGCGACAGCGGCGTGGAGCGCTGGGTCAGCTCGATCGGCTGGCCGTCGCGCGTGATCTTCAGCACCTCGGCGAAGGGAGCCGGCGCGACGCGGATCGTGACCGTGCCCTTGAACTGGGCGATCTTCACGGCTTCCGTCCGCGCCCGCGCGGCCGTTTCGGCGTAGGCCTTCAGGTCGTCGACGCCCTTGACCGCCGCCGCGAACATGTCGCACCAGGCCACGACGCGGGCGGCCTTGGCCCGGTCCGACCGGTCCAGGCGGGACGACTCGTCGGCCACGCTCCGGGCGTACTCGTCCAGCTTGTCGCTCGCGTCGGCCTGATCCTTGCGGGCCGCCTCGGCCTTCATGCGCAGCAGGAGCCCGTTGGTGGTGGCGCCGAGGGTGGCGTTCTTGGGGTCCCAGCGGTCGAAGTCGATCTTCGTGCGCAGCCCGAGCCAGTCGTCCTGCCACTTCTGCTCCAGCTCCTCGCGCTTCAGCTTGGCCGCGTCGGCCTTGCGGCGATCGTCTTCTTCCTTCTGCCGGCGCTCCTCCGCGGCCTTCCGCCGAGCGGCTTCGGCGGGATCCTCGCCGGGGATCACGACGGGAGGCTTGGGATTGTTGTCCACCACGGGCGGCGGCGGAGGCGGCGGCTTCCGCAGCATCACCCACGCGACCGCGCCGCCGGCGACGAGCAGCGCCGCGACGACCGCCAGCGGCGCCATGTTCCGCTTCATCCGGCGCGCGGCCAGCTTCATCGAGCTGGGGCCCTGCGCCTCGATCGGCTGGTTCGAGAGATAGCGCTTGATGTCCTCCGCCAGCGCGCCCGACGACGCGTAGCGGTCGTTCTTCTCCTTGGCCATCGCCTTGAGGACGATGCGCTCGACTTCCTCCGGCAGTTCCGGATTCTGCTTGCGCGGCGCGATCGGCTCCTCGCGGCAGACCTTCATGAGCACTTCCATGGGGGTCTGGCCGGTGAAGGGCTGCTTCTTGCTCAGCACGGCGTACATCGTCGCGCCCAGCGAATAGACGTCGCTCTGGGCGTCGACCTGGTCCAGCTGCCCCTGCGCCTGCTCGGGCGGCATGTAGGCGGGCGTGCCCATCACCGCGCCGGACACCGACAGCGAGCTTTCCGCCTGCATCGCCTTGGCGAGGCCGAAGTCCATGACGTACGGCCACTTGTCGCTCGTGAGCATGACGTTCTGCGGCTTCAGGTCGCGATGGATGACGCCGGCCTTGTGGGCGGCCTCGACCCCCTGGGCCACCTTCATGAAGATGTCCAGGAGCTCGTTCAGCGGCCACGACAGCGCCGACGCGAGCGACGTCCCGTCGATGTACTCCATCGCGAGGAAGTAGCGCGCCGCCGTCCCGGCCTGCGTGGACGGCGCCTCGCCGACCTCGTAGATGGGAGCGATGTTCGGGTGCCTCAGACGGGCGGCCAGCTTCGCCTCGCGCTGGAAGCGGGCGACGTCCTCCTCTTCGCCGGCGAGGAGGAATTTGATGGCGATCCAGCGCGTGAGCTTGCGGTCCCAGGCCTTGAAGACGGCGCCCATGCCGCCCTTGCCGATCTGCTTGACGAGGATGTACTGGTTGAGCACCCGGGACGGGTCGTTCGCGAACGGCGCGGCCTCCGCCGGGATGTCGTCGATGTGCTGGGTCTTCGAGGTCATGATCGTCCCGCCCTTCGAACCGCTGGGCGGGCCGCTGGAGGTGTTCTTAAGGGTCGCGCCGACGGCGGGGCAGTCCTCGTGGGTGGCCCCCGAGTAGCTCGAGCCGCATTGGACGCACTTTTTCGTGGAATCCCCTCCCAGCTTGATGCTGGCGTCTTCCTCGGGAGACGGAGTCGCCTGGGCCATCCAGGGATTATAGCTCGAGTTTCCCCACGCGCCACTCCGGTTTGAATGTCTTGACAACCGCCGCCCGCGCGGCTGGACTGAGCCCATGGAAACCCCGGAGACCCGCCTGCACCTCGTCGCCGTCGCCGACCTGGCCCCCGGCACGGCCCCCGCCCTCCATCCGGTGGACCGCGACGGCCTCGACGGCCTCCTCGACAGCCTTTCCCCGGCGGCCGGCCCCCTGACCTTTCGAACCTTCAAGGACTTCCGCCCCGAGCGCCTCGCCCAGGCCCTGCCCGCCGCCGCCGGCCTCCTCCGCTTGCGCGCCAAGGCCCTCGAGCTGGCCGCCGGACAGGGCACGCTCGACGGCCTTCGCGACCTCCTGCGCGCGACGCCCGACCTCGCCAGGGCCCTGGACGACGCCCTCGCGCGCCCGGCCGCGCCGGCTCCCCGCCCGGCGCCCGCGGGCGGGATCTTCGACCTGGTGGACGTGGAGGGGGCCGCGCCCTCGACGGGCCTCGACGCCCTGATCGGCGAGCTGCTCGACTCCGGCTCCTCGGTGCCGCCCGCCGCGCTCCGGACGTTCGCGGGAAAGGTGGAGGAGGCGCTGGGCGGAACGCTGCGGGCGGCGCTGCGCGACCCGAAGCTCCGCGAGCTCGAGGCGGCGTGGCGCGGGCTCCGCTGGCTGGTGCGCTCGGTCGATTTCCGGGCGGGCTGCCGCATGCACGTCCTCCCGTGCGGGAAGGCCGACCGGGCCAAGGCGATCCGCGACGTCCTCCTGCCCTTCGCCGCGGACCTGCGCGCGGAGGGAAGCATCCCGCTCTTCGTCTTCGACGCGGAGCTCGACGAGGAGGTCGTCGGCGTCCCGGCGGTGGCGGGCTGGAGCGGCGCGGCCGCTCCGCGCGGCGTCGCGCCGGCGGCGAACCGGTTCCAGCTCCGGCCCGCCTACGGGAAGGACGGCGACCGCGTGAAGGACTTCGCGTTCGAGGAGGCGGGCGAGCCGCTGTTCGGGCGCGCCTCCTGGATCGTGGGCGCGCTGGCGGCGAACGCCTTCGCGCGGACGGGATGGGCGGCCAATTTCACGGGGCCCTCCGCGGCGGAAGGCCTGGAGCCCGTCGTGGCGCTCGAGAAGGAACTGAAGGAGCCGGAGGCGCGCGCGCTCGGCGACGCGGGCGCGATCGCCCTCGTCCGCGGGACCGCCCCCTTCGCGGCGACCGGGGCAAGCCTGAGGACGTCGCTCTACGGCGCCCAAGTGGGCGTCTACATCGAACGGATCGTGGGGCATCTCGATCCCGGCGCCGACCCGGCGGCCGTCGCGAAGACGCTCGCGGCGGGGGTGGAGCTCCTCGGGTATCCGGCGCTGTCGGTGTCGGCGCGGCCGGCGGACGACGGACGTCCGGCGGTGTCGATGACGGTGAAGCCGGCGGCGGCGGCGCCGCGGGGCATGCCGGAGCTGGAGGTCGAGGTTCCGGTTCCTCGTTTCTAGCGGGATTTTCAGGTAGGGTGCACGCATGAAAACCATGGGCTGGCGCTTCGTCGTGGTGGCCGACCTCGGCCTGGCCAAGAAGGAGCCGGTGACGGTCGAGGAGGCGCTCGCGGCGGCGGGGCCGGAGGCGCCGCGGCTGGGGCTGAAGCTCCTCGCGGACCACGCGGGCGGCGCGGTGAAGATCGAGGTCGTCTCGGCCGCGCCGGCGGAGACGGCCGCCCGCCTGCGCGAGGCGGTGATCGAGCCCGAGCTGAAGTCGATCCAGGATCCGCCCCTCACGCTGATCGTGCTCGACCGCGACTTCTCCCACCAGCCGGCGGACCTGGCGGCCCTGACGGAGATCGGCCAGGCCGCGATGGCCCTGCAGGCTCCGGTGGTGACGGGCGCGGCCCCGGCCTTCTTCGGCCTCAAGGAGATCAAGCTGCTGCCGAAGCTGACGGACATCGCCGACCGCCTCCGCGACGGCGGCCACGCGGCCTGGCAGAGGTTCCAGAAGTCCGACGAGGCGCGCTGGGTCACGCTCACGCTCAACCGCTTCGCCCTCCGCGCGCCGAAGGACGGGGAGAAGGCCGAGGACCTGCCCTGGGGCCGCGGGCCCTGGCTGGTCGCCGCCGCCGTGGCGCGCGCGGCGAAGGAGCAGGGGCATCCGCTCGACATCTCGGGCACGCGGGCGGGGCTCTTCACCGGAATGCCGACCCGCCCGTATCCCAAGCTCGCGAACGAGCTGGTGCCGCTCGCGACGGAGACGCCGGTGCCCGAGCAGCTGTCGCAGGAGCTTTCGCGGGCCGGCTTCGTCGCGCTGACGGGCCGGATGAACGGCGACGCCGTGACGATCCCGCTCGCGGTGAACGCCTGGCGCTCCGCCCCCGGCCGGCTCACGGTGAGCGGCACGCTGGGCTACCAGCTCATGGCCGCGCGGCTCGCGCAGTTCACGATGTTCCTGATGGAGGAGGTCCCGCCCGGGGCCGAGGCCGCGGCGGCCCACCTCCGCAAGGCCTACGCGGAGTTCCTCGGCGGGATCCTCGGCGACGCGCCCGACGCCGTGAAGGTGACGCCGATCCAGGCCGAGGGCCGCTCGATCGCCGAAGTGCTGATCCGCCCCGCGGCGCGGCTCGAGGGCATGGAGCTTCAGTTCGCCTTCCAGATCCCGATCAAGTAGAGCAGCAGGAAGACCTCCAGGCCCGTCAGCCCGCAGCCGCCGCCCCCTCCGGAGCCCGGCGCCGCGGGAGGAAACGACGTCTTGTCGCCCGGATCCGTCCCCGCCGCGACTTCCGCCGCGTTCGCGTGCCCGTCGCCGTCGAGGTCCGCGTCGACGTGGTCGGGCGTGCCGTCGCCGTCGTCGTCGAAGTCCCGCGTGTTGACGAGCCCGTCGCCGTCGTTGTCGCGCGCGTCCGGCGCGTAGACCTGGGAGGCCGGCACCGCCTCCTTCGGCTGCGCGGGGCCGGACCAGCGCAGCCGCGCCTCGGCGACGCCCGCGTCGTCGCGGAACTCCATCACGACGTCGACCAAGCGGCCGGCCTCCAGCGCGATCGTCCCCGCGTGTTCCGTCGACGCGTGGTATGCCCACTCGTCGATCACGGGCGTCCCGTTCACCCAGAGGCGGACCCCGCCCGCCGTCCGGGCGTGGAACGTGAAGGTGTCCGACGTCCGGGGCTCGAGCCGGCCGAGCCAGCGGACCGAGAAGTCGTCGCCGCCGAGCCCGACGATGGGCGGCCCCGCCCAGGAGAAGTCCACGGCGGCGTCCGTCCGCGTCGCCGTCGCGCCCGTGAAGTCGGCGTTGTCGAAATACGCGCCTTCGAATCCCGTCCCGGTCCCGTTCGCCGGCACGCCCACGTAGCGGACGCGCAGCACGCGCGCGCCGGCCTCCGCCGGCGACGCGGCGCCCTGGTCCTTGTAGAGATCCGTGAAGTACAGGCCGTCGGGCCCGGCGGCGAGGCCGACGGCCGTCGCCTGGCCCGTGCCCGCGTACTCGACGAACGTCGTCGGCGTGGCCGCGTTGTCGAGCGTGGCGAGCGCGAACTCGACGATCCGCTTGCCGAGGGTCTGGGGGCCGGTCGCGTAGGTGGGGCCGCTCTCGGTCACGTAGGCGCGGCCCATCTTGGCGGCGGGGAAGAGGCTGCCGAAGAAGGTTTCCGGCTGGACGAAGGCGAGATTGACGGGCGCCTTGGAGGGCGTCCAGTTGTAGATCGCGAAGTCGTCCATCGTGGCGTCGGAGCCGGCCCAGTTGAAATTGCGGCCGGCGGGCACGCGGGCCAGGCGGTCGACGCCGTTTCCGTTCTCGACCTTGTAGTGCGTCGCGTCGGACGCCCTCCAGGCGCCGCCGAAGGGATTGCGCAGGCCGTACGCGTAGACGTAGTCCCGCGCGTTGATCGGCGCCCCGTTGTGGAGCGGGTTGTCCGTCGGCGCGGTGCCGTCCAGGTTCATCCGCAGGATCTTCCCGCGGAAGGAGTTCAGGTCCAGGGCGGTCGCCGCCGTGAAGCCGTCCCCCATGTGGACGTAGAGCTTGCCGTCGGGGCCGATCGTGCAGTTCGAGATCTGGTGGGACTGGCCCTGGGACTCGCCGGCCATGTCGAGGACCGTCGTGTTCGTGGCCATCGTCAGGCCGTCGCCGTGAAGACGCGCGACTTTCGGATAGCGCGTGGCCGCGTCGAACTGGTACAGCATCGTCGCGAAGAGGTCGTAGGGCGGATCAGGCTGCACGCAAAGACCGGTGAGACCCTGCTCGCCCGCCCCCGGAAAGCTCCCCAGGATCGTCGGGTCGTAGTTGAGCAGGCCGCTCGCGTACGTCGACACCGTGCCGTTCCGCCGCGCGACCTTGATCGTGCCGTAGAGCTCGCTGACGTAGAAGTACGGATCCGTCGGGGCGGGGCCGGGGTTCGGATGGAACGCGATGTTCACGGGGAGCTGGAAGCCGCCCGCGACGACCTCCACGCGGTAGCCCGCCTCCGCGGGGATCCAGGGGAGGGGCGCGTCGACGCCCGGCGGGCCCGCCGGGCTCGTCCGGAACGCCCGGGAGCCGGGGGGACCCTGCTGGCCCGTCGCGTCGCGGAACCGGACTTCGAGGCGATAGTCGGTATCGAACTCCAGCGCCGTCCGGCCGGCGTAGGCTCCCGTGAACGTCCCGTCGCCGAAGTGGACGTGGACGAGCTCGATCCCCGACGAGGCCGGCGCCTCCCAGACTTTCTCGCCCGTCGAGACCTTCCAGATCTCCCAGGACGTCGAGGCGTGCGCGTCGCCCTCCGTGTCGGAGTACGTCGCTTCCACGTGCATATGGACGTCGGCGGGATGGACGCCCGTCGCGGACGGCTCGAGGAAGACGGGAACGGAGGGCGGCCGGAGGGAGAGCGCGGCGGCGAGGGCGAGGCAGGCGAACGGCCGGAGCATCACTTCGCCGCTTGGTCGAGGACCCAGGCCACGCGCGGGGAGACGGCGTCCTTCCAGGACGTCAGGGCCGCCGCGCCGGCTTCCTTCAGCGGCTCGCGGCAGCGGTCCAGGACCTGCTCGCGGGGAAGGCCGTCGAGGAACAGCGCGTGGGCGCGCGCGACGGCCAGGGCCGCGAGGGCGCGGGTCTTGAGGGAGGGCTCCAGGGTGGCGCGCTTGAGCAGCTCGGCGATCTCGCTTTCCACGGCGCCGTAGCCTTCGCGGCGGCCGCCGGCGACGATGGCCGGGTTCTCCAGGCGCGAGAGCGACTTCGCGAGGGCCGCCGGGGCGTCTCGATCGGGGAGACCCTTCTTGACGTCCTCCACGCGCTTCTGGAACGAGGCCAGGTCCTCGGCGATCCAGCGGTCGAGGTCGGGCTTCCTGGCCTCCGCGGCCGCCGCGCGCGCGCGCTGGGCGGCGCCGGCGAAGCGGGCCTCGGCCTCCAGGACCTTCGTCCAGCGCTCCTCGAGCGGGGCGGACGGCCCCGGATCGCGGACCGCGGAGGCCCAGACCTCGAGGAAGATCCCGGCCGCGAGGCGCCAGTGGGCGATCCCGAACGCGAGCGCCCGCCGCGCGTGTTCCTCCGCGGCCTCCAGGGGAGTCCCGAGGAGCTGCCCCGGCAGGCGGGCCGCCCAGTCCAGCGACGGGTCGAGCCGTGCGGGCGAGACGCGCTTGGGGTCGACCGCGTAGCGCGCGAAGCGCTCGCCGAAGCGCGCGGCGTCGGCGCGGGCGGCCGCGGGCTTCCAGGTCTCCAGGTCCTGGCCCAGGTCGGCGAGCAGGGCGTCGTGCCAGCGCTTGAACTGGGTGTCGACGTCCGCCTTGGCCGCCTCCCAGCCGGGGAGGTTGACGCCGGCGAAGTCGGGCTTGGCTTTTTCAAGCTCGGCCCAGGCGGCCTCGAAGCTCCGCTCGACGACGAGGCGGTTGACGACGGCCCGGACCTCGTCGAGCTTGCGGCGCATGGCGTCGGCGCCCTTGAGGCGGACGAGATCCTCCTCGACCTTCTTCTTCTCGAGGGCCGCGGCGGCGACCAGGGCGTCGGCGCCCTTGAGCTGGAGCTCGGCGGCCTTCCGGTACCAGCCGAGGGCGGCGTCGACGTGCTTGAGGCGGGTCTCGATCTCGGCGGCGTTCTTCGCCATGGCCATGCAGGCGTCACCGGCGAGGCGGCGGGGCTGGAACTCGAGGTCGTTGTTGGTCCCGCCCTGGCGGACGCGGAGGACGCCCTCCTTGTCGGCCTTCGCCGCCGCGAGCTCGTCGCAGACGCGGACGGCGTCGGCGAACGCGCTCTGGTCGAAGTGCCTCCGGGCGGACTGGTACTTCTCGAGCAGCTGCTCGTTCGTCTGGAGGGCCAGGACGAGGGCGAGGCTAAAAGTCATGCCGGTAGCCGAACGAGAAGTTCGGCGTGTCCCCGCCCGCCTCGATCCCGAGGTCGAAGGCGCGGACCTTGTTCTCCGTGACCCACTGGAGGGTGAACCCGAACGTGAAGATCGCGAAGACGTCGTCGTCCGTGTCGATGGACAGGATGTTGTTGCCGATGGCGGGGAGGAGGTCGGCGTCGTCCCAGGGGGCGTCGTAGAGCCGGAAGCCGATCCGGGGGAGGAAGGCCGTGGTGGCGTTGATCCGGATGACGTACTCGGCGCCGAGCGAGTAGTTCACCGTGTCCTGGAAGTCCTCGCCGCCGCCGGTGAGGTCGTCCTCGGTCGCGTCGTCCCAGAAGATGAGCTGGACGTCGAACGTCAGCCGCAGGTCCATCTTGTCGAGCAGCTTGACGGTGAAGCCGAGGTTGAGCATCTCGGGCCAGTCCCAGACCGGGAAGAACTGGTCGTCGATCTGGAACTCGAAGTCCATGCCCGACTGGTAGGCGGCGCCGAAGTCGATCTGGAAGTCGTCGTTGTTGGTGTAGAGGCCGGCGAAGAGGCCGACGCCGAAGCCGAAGCGGGTGTCCGTGTCGCGCCGGTCGAGGGCGCCGGCGTCGTCGCTCTCCTCGTACTCCGAGAAGCCCAGGTCGAGGCCCACGCCGAGGCCGATCGAATGGAAGGCCCCTTCCGAGCCGTGCCACTCGGCGGCGCCCGCGACGCGGAAGCGGGAGAACTGCTGCTCCGTCTGGATGCGCGTGGGGCCGTTCACGTAGGTCAGGCGGTTCTGGAAGGGCCGGATGAAGGCGAGCCCGAACTCGTAGTTCATGGAGTCCGTCGACGCGATGGGCGTCGTGAAGCCCAGGAACGAGGGGATGATCGGCGGCGAGAGCAGGCCGAACTCCGGCTGTCCGACCGCGCCGAGCGACGTCCCGGTGTCCTCGATCTCGTACTGGGTGAAGGTCTGGTAGTCGATCGCCAGGCGGGACGGCGCGCCGGCGATGCCGGCGGGATTGAGCCAGATCGAGACGGGATCCTCGTCGAACGAGGTGTAGCTGCCGCCCATCCCCTTGGCGCGCGAGCCCACCTGGAAGTCCTGCGCGACGGCCGACGTCCCCGCCAGCGCGAGCGCGGCGGTCACAGCCCAGACCCGAATCATCTTATCCCTCTCATTCGATCGCGTGTTCGAGCTTGTCCAGCGTTCCCCAGACTCGGACGACCGCGCCGTGTCTCAACTCCTTCGCGGCCACCGTCAGCGTTTTCGAAGCGTCGCCCCGGCTGAAGCGCAGGCTCAGCTCGCCCACCGGCAGCTTGTCGGCCCGGAGCGGCGTCACGTCCTCCTGCCGCGAGGCGTCGAGCGGCCGCGCCTTTCCGGCGACGTCGATCTTCACGGCCGCCCAGGGATGGAGGTTGGCGACCAGCGTGAAGGTGCCCTTCCAGTCGGCGACGTCCCGGGCGCGGCGCGAGAGCTCGGCGAGGTCGGCGGCGGGGGACAGCTTCAGGACGTCGCGCCGCTCCGCCGCCCGCTCCAGGAACGCGAGATCGGCGAGGAGCGCGCGGCCGCGGTCCTGGAGGCCCATCCAGTCGGGGCGGGCGTGCAGGGCGCGGACGTCGACGTCCACCCGGCTGGCCTGCGAGGTGAACCATTCGGCCACGCCCTGGCGGGCGGTCGCCTCGAGGACGGGCTCGATCTTGGCGAGCAGGGCGACCAGGGGGCCGAGGGTGGCGTCGGAGGGATTCCGGAGGAAGGCGTCGCGGATCTCGGCGATCTGGGCGCGGCGGCCGTCGGGAACCCCGGCGTCGACGGGGGGAGGCGGGGTCGGGGCGACGACGGCGGGGGGGCGCGACCAGGGGGCCCAGGCGAAGAGGCCGCCGACGCCCGCGAGGAGGAGGAGGGCGGAGGCGATGGCGAGGGCGTGGCGCTTGACGGCGCGGCCCAGCTGGAGCGAGTGCTCGGGGATGGAGATCTCTTCGCCCTTGAGGGCGCGGTCGAGGTCGTCGACGAGATCCTTGCAGGTCGGATAGCGGTGCTTGCGGTCCTTCTGGATGCACTTCATGGCGATGATCTCGAGCTCGCGGGGGATCGAGATCGCGCCGGCCGTGCTCGGGGAGATCTTGACGGTGCCGCTCTGGACGACGTGGCGGGGCCAGGGGGCCTCGGCGCCGACGATCTTGGAGAGGAGGCGGTGGATGTTGTCGTCCTCGAACGGGGCGCGCCCGCTGAGCATCTCGTAGAGGATGACGCCGAGCGCCCAGATGTCGGTGCGCCCGTCCATGTCCTTGCTGCGCCCCTCGGCCTGCTCGGGCGCCATGTACTTGGGCGTGCCCTTGACGGCGCCGGAGAGGGAGGCGGCGTCGACCTTGAGCTCCTTCGCGAGGCCGAAGTCCACCACGTAGGCGCGGCCGGAGGTGTCGAGCATGATGTTCGACGGCTTCAGGTCGCGGTGGATGACGGACGGGGTGAGCGCGTGGGCGTAGCCCATCGCCTCGGAGATGTCGCGCATGATCTGGATGTACTTCTTCGGGTTGCCGTAGAAGAGCGTCTCCAGGCTCTTCTGGCGGGTCCCGTGGATCACCTCGTGGAGCGTCGGGCCGTCGATGTAGAACTGCGACATGTAGTAGCGGTCGTCGATCTGGCCGAGCTCGTAGACGCGGGCGATGTTCGGGTGGTTGAGCTTGACCGTCAGGCGCGCCTCGGCGAGGAAGGTGGAAATCTGCTCCTTCGCGGCCGTCTCGTCCTCGTCGCCGAAGTCCTGCGTCTTGATGAACTTGAGCGCGACGAAGTGCTGGAGCAGCGTGTCCCAGGCCTTGTAGACGACCGCCATGCCGCCCGCGCCGAGCTGGCGCACCAGGATGTACTTGCCGAAGCGGCTCTTGTTCGACGCGGCGGCCTCCCGCACCTCCGGCGGGAATTCCGACTCGGGCGCGGCGGGCCGGGACGGGGCGGGCGGCACGTAGGTTGGAGAGAGTCCGATCGTCTCCGCGGTCGGCGCGGCGACCGTCGGGGAGGTCGGCGCGGGCGCGGCGGGCAGCGTGGGCGCCGTCGGAGGCGGATACGCGATGGAGGCGGCGTTGGCCTGGTCCAGGATGTCGGCCGACACCCAGCCCTTGGCGATCAGGATCTCGCGGAGGCTCGCGCCCCGGCCGTCGCGGAGCTCCTGCAGCCCCCGTTCGAGCTGCTCCCGGGTGATGAGCCGGGAGCTCATCAGCATGTGCCCGAGCAGCTTGTCGTCGGCGCTGGGATCGGCCATGGGAGCCTAAGCCCTCCTCCGGACGAGCCGCGCCAGGCCCGCCGCCGCGAGCCCCGCCAGGAGGATCTCGACGCCCAGCAGCCCGCAGCTCGCGGAGGAGCTCGAGGAGGCCGCGCGGTTGGAGACGACGGCGATGGCGACGTCCCCCGTGGTCGCCGAGAAGGCCTTGATCAGCTTCTGTGACGGGTTGAAGGTCTGATTGAAGAGCGGCTCCCAGCGCAGGTCCTTCTCGTTGAACTTCATGATCTGGAAGGTGGACGTGTTGAGGTCGGTGCCGTCGGCCAGGATGTCGCTCCCGCCCGTGTTCAGGTACATGGTGACCTTGGAGGGCTTCTTGAGCTTCTGGCCGGAGGCGAACGACTTCTTGCGGAAATGCCCCGGGACGAAGCGCAGGCCCTGGAGGGTCGACTCGACCGGATGCGGGTTCTCGCTCCGCCGCTCGACGCGCATCTGGTCGTAGCCGAACGTGGAGCCCGTCTGCAGCGCCAGGGTGGTGTCGCGGCTGATCCCGACGTTGGCGGAGGCGTTCGGGTTCACGCCCTGCACTTTCAGCTTCGTGAACGGGCTGCCGCTGTTTTCCAGGAGGTCGGGCGCGGCCGCGTCCACCTGGACCGTGACGGTCTGGATCAGCGTCGAGTCCACCGAGCCCCGCCCGGCGAAGCTCGCCCGGGCCAGGAGATCGAAGCCGGGGGCGCCCTGCGGCAGGCCCGTGACGTCCCAGTGCGTGCCGAACTCGGTCGCGGGCGGCGGCAGCACCGGCGTCGCGTTGATCGGGAGCCACGGGCCGGTCGTGCCCGCCGTCCGGTAGAAGAAGTCGACGCCCGTCACCTGGTCGGCCGGAATCGCGTTCGCCGTCAGCGTGACGAAGTTGCCGAAGATCTTGAGGCCGCTCACGGGCTCGACCAGCCAGACGCGGTCCTGCCCGAGCGCCAGGTCGATCGTGACCGGAATCCCGGACGGCGAGGAGGAGAGGTTCTCGCTGTCGCTGACCGAGACGGTGCCGTTGTAGTTCCCCGGCGCGGAGAACTGCCAGGTCGCGCTCCCCGTCGGCGTGATCAGGTCCACCTCGCCGTTGCCGTCGAAGTCCCAGTGGAAGCCCGTGATCGTCCCGGTCCCCGCGGCGCCGCCCGCAGTGAAGGGGACGAGGTCGCCGACCCGGAAGGGGCCGCCGACGGCCGACGCAGCCGTGACCGTCGGGACGTCGCCCGCGAGGGGCGGCTGGACGTCGATTTGCAGCGTGGACGACGAGGAGCCGACGCCGTCGGCGTTGAAGACGGTGGAGCTGACGTCGTAGAAGCCGGGGCTGGTGAACGTGTGGGTCAGCGTGGGGACGTCGGTGGAGGCGTCGAACACGCCGTCCTGGTTGAAGTCCCAGAAGTAGGCGCCGACCTGGGCGCTCACCGCGGAGCTGAACGTGACGGTGAGCGGGGCGGGGCCGGCCGTCGTGTCCGCCGAGACGCCGACCGAGGGCGCGTCCGGGGCCGGAGAGACGTCGATGAAGAGGCTCGCCGTGTGGATGTCGCCCCCCTGGTGGTGCAGCTTGAGCCTCGCCTCGAACGATCCGGCGAAGGTGTAGGTGAACGACGCGTTGCCGCTGCTGGGGCTCGAATAATCGACGCTCGCCGCGCCGGAAGGCGGCGTCACGGAGCGCGCCGAGCGCTTGCCCGCGCCGAGGAAGGGGACGTCGAAGTCCCACTCGTAGAGCGCGACGCCCTGCAGCTGGCAGAGGAAGTTGACCGTGAGCGGGGCGGTGCCGGAGACGGGGACGGCGGAGGCCGCCGGGCTGTCGATGCCGGTGATGCCGTCGCTGACGTCGGAGATGAACTCCAGGCCGGAGTTGTAGCCCTTGACGGTGACGAAGTAGAGGGTGCCGGCGACGGCCGCGGCGCTGGAGACGGCGACGGTGGCGGTGGCGACGCTGGTCAGCGGCTGGATCTCCTCGCCGCCGGGCGTGGTGCCGATGGCCCAGCGGTACTCTTCCGCCCCGTAATTGCTCCAGCTGGCTTCGATGAACTGGCCCGCGACGACGAAGTCCTGGTCGATGAAGGGGCTGTTTCCGTCGTAGGCTTCAAAGACCCCGGCCCGGGGAGCGGCCAGGAGCGGAAGGCCCAGCAGAAGGCCGAGGACGGCCGACTTCATACGCGTGCCTTTCGAATGCGCGTCGATTCTAGATGGCACGCGAACGCGAGGGCAAGCAAAAGTCCGGGCTCTAGTGGTGCGCGGACGGCACGGGCTGGCCGTTGGGCAGGACGATGCGGAAGCCGGCGTCTTTGAACGCGGCCAGGAGGACAGGCTGGTCCTCGCCCTTGAACGCGACGTCCAGAGGATAGGGGCTGGTCTTGTACGGATCCGGCAGAAGCGTCGCCGCCGTCCCGTCGTACAGGTGCCGCTGGCCCTTCTGGTCCCTGAGCAGCGCGGCCACCGCGCCCGAGCGCGACACCCGCGGCAGCGCCTCCGTGAAGTGGTCGTCGCCGGGCGCCGGGATCCGGCCCATGGGCTTGGGCGTGAATTCACCCTTGGGACCGAGCTCGAAGTCCGAACGCTCCAGCGCGCCGTGTTCGGCGAGGCCCAGCCGGGTGATGAGGGTGCCGCGGAGGAGGTCGGCGTCGATGGCCGCCGTGACGGCGGCTCCCGCGAGCTCGCCCTTGAAGGTTCCCAACTCGCGCGGCGGCCCGCCCGTCCAGGGGACGGTCGACAAGGCGACCTGGCCGCCCTTCTCCTGCGCGTAGAGGACGACGCGGCGCTTGTCGGACGCGGCGAAGGAGGCGATCCAGGACGGCGCCGGCCCCGGGAGGTCGAGGGCCGTCCCGGCGGTGACGCGGTCGGAGGCGAGCGTGACGGGGACGAGGCGGAAGCCGTCGCGGCCGGGAGTCGACAGCTTCAGCAGCAGGGCGCCGCCGGGGCGGACCCCGGGCTTGGCGGGCGGATCGGTGTAGAGCGGATGGACGATGGTCGCGTCGCCGGCGGGGAGCGCCAGTTTCTGGGACGCGCTCGTGCCCAGCTCGGGATCGACGTGGGCGACGTGAAGCTCGCCGCCCTCGAGCCAGCCGGCCCAGTGGCCGTCGACCCAGACGCCGTTGGGGGAGCGGGAGGGGACCGGAAGGGTCCGGAGGCCGCCCTTGGCGACGCGAAGCAGCTGGCGGACCTGCCCGCCGAGCTGGATGTCGAAGCGGGTTCGCACGATTTGGGGCGGATCCTGGCCGAGGTCGACCCAGAAGCCGACGGGGGCGTCGAGCTGGACGCTGTCGAGGACGAAGTTGCGGGGGGTGGTGGGAGCGATCTTGATCCGGACGGGGGCGGACTCCGCGGTGAGGGCGCCGCCGTTGTAGGGGTAGACGGCGGAGACGTCGTACTCGCCGGGCGAGAGATAGGCGATCCATTGGAGCGAGAGGGTGGCGGTGAGGGATTTCTTGGACGCGAGGGGGAGCTCGCGGGGAGCGGGCTGCTTGCCTTCGCGGGGATGCGAGTAGAGGCGCTCGACGCCCGACTTCACGTGGATGACCTTGATCGCGAGGGTGGTGTCGACGCGGGTCGGGTCGGTGACCTTGAGGGGGTCGGCGCCGGCGTTGGTGAGCGTCAGGGTGAAGGCGCTGTCTTCCTGGTAGAGGAGGTCGGTCCTCTGGAACGCCAGTTTCACGTCAAGCGCCATGGGTCCCCCTTCAGATCTTCCAGCCGCGCAGCATCATCAGGCACTTCCCGCAGTACTGGCCGGTGCCGTTGTCGTAGTTCATGACGCAGAGGCAGTCGGTGACGGCGTCGTGGGTGGTGGTCGAGAAACCGCCGGCCACGGGCGCGCCGGCCCGGCCCTTGGCGTGCTGCCGGAACATGACGTGGCCCACTTCGTGGCACCAGTTGCCGGTGAAGTTGTAGAAGGTCGCGTCGCGGGGGCCGTAGAACATGGGGCCGTACCAGACGAAGCAGCCCCGGTAGGCGAGTCCGATGCCGCTGTTGCCGTCGTCGAGCCCGAGGATCTGCCAGCTGCTGCCCAGGCCGCCCTGAATGATCACGAGGCCGGGAAGGGCGCCGTCCTTGCACAGGCTCCGCAGGAAGCCGACGAGGCCGTAGTTCCAGACGAGATCGGAGAGCTTGCTCCGCTGGCCGGCGTTGAGCGTCCCGGCGCTGATCGTCAGAAGCTTGGGGGGCGTAGAGGCCGCTTCCGCCGCGTTGTAGGCGGCGGGCTTGCGCATGGGCAGCTGGACGCCGGCTTCGTCGACCTTGAGGCTGTCGTAGGCGGAGTCCATGCAGAAGAGCAGGGGATAGTTGAGCGCCGGGCCGCCGGTCTTGGAGGCCTCCTGGATGTCCTTGACCGCCTGCTCCCGCGCGGCCTTCCAGTCGGTGGCCGACAGGTCCTCGGGATCGCGCGAGCCGGAATCGAGCTCCAGCTCGCAGAAGGCGGCGGCGAACTGGCGGGGGATGGACTCGTAGGGATTCATCGCCGGCGCCGGGTCCGTCAGGTCCGCCTTGTCGAGCGGGAGGACGCTGACGTCGGCGTCGCTGGGGTCCTTCTTGCCGATCATCTTGAGCGCGTCGAGGTAGGACTCGTTCTCGGCGTCGCTGACCGGTCCGCCGAAGGCGTCTTCCACCAGGCGGCTGTCCGGCGTGTCCTTGACGTTCTGGCGGAGGTAGCGGCTCACGCGCACGTTCCGCCAGACCACGAAGGTGCCGGTCGTCGCGACCGCCGCCGCGGGATCCGTGCCGTCGCTCGTCTTCGTGGGCGGGCCGACATAGGCGCGCAGCCGGAAGCGGTCTCCGCCCATGCGCGAGGGCATGAACAGCGCGCCCGCCTCGCCGTCCTCGTTCGTCTTCGCCTGGACGGCGTGCAGGTGCTTCTTGCCGTCGACCGTCGCCTTCGCGGCCAGCGGATAGTCCTTGTGCGAGAGTTCCCGGTCCGCGTGCTTCGTATTGAAGCCGGGTCGGGAGGTCGTGTCGAAGAGGACGCCGGCGACGTCCGTCCCGTCCGTGAGGGCGCCGTTGCCGCGCTTGCCGCCGGAGTTCTTGTGGCAGTTGCGGCCCTGGGGGTCGTCGGTCGTGGGATCCTTCGCCTCGAAGGCCTCGACGCTCTTCTTCGTGCCGATGGACGCGCCGGAGTCGGGGACGTCGCCCAGGGTGTCGCGCAGCGGCGGCCGCGCGAACTGCGAGGTGACGGCGGCGGTCGCGTCGTAGGCCGGCTTGTCGGCGGCGTAGGCGGGGACCAGCTGAAAGTACACGTCGGCGTCCTTGGCGGGGGCCCAGGCGTCGTTGGGGCCGGGGCGCTTCTCGACCTTGGCGACGAGGGGGATCCGTCCCAGCGCGATGTTCTGGTCGTAGAAGAAGGTTTCGAAGGAGTAGAGCGTGTTGACGGTGAACTGCGCGGGGATGGCGGTGTCCTTGTTGTCGTTGCGTCCGGTGTCGCTGGACTGGAAGGCGTAGCCGCCGGGAAGTCGGATCTTGGCGAAGTTCTCGGCCGCGGGAGCGGCGGGATCGGCCGCGTCCGGGGGGAGCGTGGAGGCGGCGGCGTCCCAGCCGGGGATGGCGGCGCCGCTCACGATCCGGCTCTTGAGCGCGGCCTGGAGGGCCTTGTCGGCTTCCGCGTCGGTCTTCCCGCCGAGGATCTTGGTCTTGAACCAGTCCCAGGCGGCGTCGAAGCGGTCGGCGGCCTTCGCGTGCTTGAGCGGAAAGTAGAAGAGCCCGAGGACCTGGAGGCGCTCCATGCGCCCCTCTTTCGTGTCGGGCTTCTTGGGGAACAGGTCCTCGACGCTGCCCAGGCTCAGGGTGATCCGGTACTCCGGGCGCACGCGGAGCGTGTTGAAGCCGGCGCGCGGATCGAAATCGGGCGCGACGTGGGCTTTGGCGGTCATGTCGGCTTCACGATCTTATCAAGAGCGTCGTGGACTTCCTTGAGCTTGTTCTGGAGCGTCGCGTCCGAGGTCTTGCCTTCGGCCAGCCCGAAGGTCTTGCGGAAGGCCTTGATCTGGTTTTCGAAGGTTTCGTTCGCGACGCCGTTGACGGCGCCGCAGGGAAAGCCGAGGTTGTTGAGGCGGGCCTGGACGCCGGAGACGCAGGCGTCGTCCGGGGCCTTCTCGAGGATGGGATTGAGCGCGCCGATCTCGAGCTCCCAGACCATGCCGGTCTTGCCCGCGCCCTTCTGGCCCGCCGGGGGAGGCACCGCCACGGAGAGGACGCCTTTCTGGGCCTTGCCGGGAACCTCCGCCTCGAGCTGGCCGTTCGCGTCCGTCTTGCCCTTCTTCGTGAAGGGCGTCGGCGAGTCCTCGACCGTCAGCTCGTAGTCCGCGTCCTTGAGGGCGGTGAAGTCCTCGTTGAGGACGCGGAGGCGCAGGAAGAGCTTCGTCGCGTCGACCTCGAACGCGGTGGTCTTGCCGGTACCGGCTCCCGCCTCTTTCGCTTCGGGAGCGGGGATCTTGACGGTGTCGCCCGGCGCCCCGTCGTCGCCCTTGAAGAGCAGATTCGGGTTCCGCTTGAGCTCCGGATTCGCGTCCTTCAGCTTCTTCAGCGGGATGTTGTTCTCTTTCGCCAGGAAGAAGAGATGGTCGTTCTTCTTCGCCACATGGTCCGGCATGCGTCCGCTCTCCTACGAGGCTTTCCAGTCGTCCTTGTCGAGGTCGGGGAAGGAGACCTGCGCCTGGCCTTTCTTCACGCCTTCCACCTTCGCCTTGCCGTCGGCGCCCGTGAATCCGGCGAGCGTCGTGCCGTCGGGCAGCTTGGCGGTGTAGCGCTGCCCCGCGATCGGCTTGCCCTCCGCGTCCTTGAGCTCGATCCCCAGCCAGTCGCCGTCCTTCGCTTCCTCCTTGGCCTGCTCCGCCGCGGTCGGCGCCGGCGACGAAGACGAGGCGGACGACGGCGGCGCGCTCGGCGGCGATTCGGGGGCGGTGGTTCGCCCGGGCGCCGCGTTCGGAGCGGCGCCTTCCTTGGTCAGCGCTTCCTTGGGCGCCTCCGGGGTCTTCGGCGCGCCCGCGCTGCCCGGAGATCCCGACTTCGGCGAGGAGCCCGGCCCGGAGTTGATCTTGGTCATGTCGCCCTGGATCGTCACGATGGCGCCCTTGAGCGAGACGCCCACGGCGTCGACGACCACCGAGCTCCCGCCCGACTTGAGCGTGATCCCTCCGGTGGCGTCCAGGACGATCGACTGGGCCTTGATCACGAGGTCGCCCGTGACGTCGAAGCCGCCGTTCGCCTTGAACACGTGGACGGCGTCGCCCTTGACCGTCAGCCCCAGCTTGCCGCCCACCTGGATGAGGTGGTCCTTGCCGATGTTGAGGCTGAGCTCCTTGCCGACGTCGATGCTGGCGTTCTCCTTCACCTTCTCGGAGTGGTTCTTGCCGATCTCCTCGCTCCGGTCCTCCTTCACGATGAGATGGCTGTTCTTGCCGATCCAGGAGAAGGTCTCGTTTTCCACGCGGAGATGATGGTCCTTCTTGGCGTAGGTGAAGACGTGCTCCTCGTCCTGCTTGTCCTCGAAGCGGATCATGTTCTCCGCGGCGCTGCGCAGGATGCCCTGAGTCTGGTTGGCGTCGAGGACCGGGGACTTGGCCTCCGGGTGGTACAGCGCGCCCACGATCACCGGCCGGTCCGGGTTGCCGTCCTTGTGCGCGAGGATCACCTCGGTGTTCTTGTGGAGCGGGAAGTGGATGCCGTACTTGCCGCCCGCGTAGGGCTGGGCCATCCGGATCCGGCGCGAGCCCTTCCCGGCGTCCTTGCCCTTCAGGTCGAAGGGCAGCTTCACCACGTAGCGGCCCTCGCCGTCGAGCTCCGCCGTCTTCCCGTCGCCCGAGGCGTCCACGTGGGCGTTCATGAAGCCGTGGATCCGCGGCCAGGGCGTGCGGCGCTCGGGCCGGAACAGCGTCTTCGCGGGGATGCAGGTGAACGTGTTCTTGTAGCTCGACCGCGTCTTCGGCGCGCCGGGCGCTTCGATCGCCTGTTCCACGACGTGCCGCACGTCGGTGAGCACGTACTCGCCGTTGAAGTCCTTGCGGTAGTGCTCGTCGAGCGTGAACGTCGCCCCCGACCGCAGCAGCCGGCAGTCGCCCTCGCCCACGAACATCTTCTGGCGGCAGAGGATGGCCTCGGCCCGCGCCTTGGCGATCGCCTTGCCCTCGGCGGGCGTCTTGTAGTGCTCGCCGTAGGCGTAGACCTCCCCCGCGCCCTTGTCGTGCACGGGATTGTCGGCCTTGAGGTCCGTCGCGGGCGTCCGGTAGTTCCAGTCCTGCAGGATCACCTTCTTCGTCACCCCGTCCTGATGGGCGGTCCAGGACGAGATCGACTCGGGGTTCTCCCCGCCCTCCTTGGTGGCCGCCGCCTTCGGCCCCTCGCGCGCGGGCCGGTAGGGGACCTTCGGCTTGCCGGGCAGCGCGGCGTAGGAGGACGTCGCGTTCGCGACGATCACCTTGTCGCCGGCGTCGCCCTGCTCGAAGAGGAAGAAGAGGCCTTCGTGCTCCAGCCAGCGCTGGAGGAAGTCGAGGTCCGACTCCTGGTACTGCACGACGTACTCGCGCTTGGCGAAGCTGCCGGAGGCGGCGATCTCGTGGGGGATCCCGGGGCCGTAGGAGGGGTCGCCCAGGACGGCCTTGACGAGGTCCTTGATGTCGACGTTCTGGAACGTCCGGCTGCGGTACGACAGCGACAGCTTGGACAGGGTGGGCATGAGGACGGCGCGGTAGCGCGCCATCTCGAAGAGCTTCTCGCGCTGCTCGAAGCGGGTGACCACGCCGTGGATGGGGAAGTTGCGGGTCGCGCGCTTGCCGCCGGCGGTGGGGATCTCCTGCTTCAGGATGATCTTGGCGGGGTTCGAGACGAGGGCCTCGAAGTCCACGTCCGTCTTCTTGGAGTAGAGGTCCAGCTCGTAGCGGTAGAGGCCCGAGACCGCCTCCGCGCCCTCCACCTTGCTGACCTGGAAGGTGTCGGCGGGGACGCCCTTGGACTCGAAATCGACGATCTGGTCGGCCTTCATCGTCCGTTCCCTCGTTCTAGGCGAATCCGAACGCGAACTCGCCCTTCGCGTCCAGGCTGATCGTCAGGCGGCCGGGCAGACCGCCCGCCCCCATGCGCTGCAGGATCTCCGTCGAGATCTTCGGCAGCAGCGTGCCGGTGATGATGTGGTCCACGTTGCGCGCCCCGGTCTCCACCTCGGTGCAGCGCTCGGCGATGGCGTCGACGACCTTCGCGTCCACCGTCAGGCCCATCTTGTGGTTCTGGCGGAGGCGCTTCTCGAGGCTCCCGAGCTTGAGGCGGGTGATCTCCTTGAGCGCGTCCTGCCCGATCGGATAGAAGGGGACGATGGTCATGCGGGCGAGCAGCGCCGGCTTGAAGTGCTTCGACAGCGCGGGCCGGATGAGGGCGACGAGGTCCTCGACGCCCGGCTTGCTCCCGTCGGCCACGCTCTGCATGATGAGGTCCGTGGCCAGGTTGCTGGTCATGAAGATGACCGTGTCCTTGAAGTCGACGACCCGGCCCTCGCCGTCGGCGAGCGTGCCCTTGTCGAAGACCTGATAGAACAGGTTCATGACTTCCGGATCGGCCTTCTCGCACTCGTCGAGCAGGACCACCGAGTAGGGCTTCTGCCGCACCGCCTCGGTGAGCACGCCGCCTTCGCCGTAGCCGACGTAGCCGGGCGGCGAGCCGACCAGCTTGGCCACCGAGTGCTTCTCCATGAACTCGGACATGTTGATGACGGTGAGGAAGCGCTCGCCGCCGAAGAGGAGGTCGGCCACCCCCAGGGCGGTCTCCGTCTTGCCGACGCCGCTGGGCCCGACGAAGAGGAAGACGCCCATGGGCGTCTGCGGATTCTTGAGGCCGGCCTTGGCGGAGCGGATGCCCGTGCCCACCACCTGGAGGGCGTGGTCCTGGCCCTTGATGCGCTCGCCGATGGTCTTCTCGAACGTCAGCAGCGAGGCGGCCTGGTCCTGCACCATCTTGCCGATGGGGATGCCCGTCCAGTCGGAGACGACGCGGGCGACGACGTCCGGCGTGACCTCGGCGAAGACCAGCGGGTCCTTGCCCTGGAGCTTCTGGAGCTCGGCCAGGGCCTGGTCCAGCGCCTTGCGGTCCGCCCCCTCGTTCTCCTTCTTCGCGTCCTTGTCGGTGAGCTTCTTCCGCGCGGCGATGACCTTCTCGACGGCCGCCTTCTCGGTCTGCCAGCGGACGGTCAGCGCGGCGATCTTGTCCTTGAGGCTCTTCGTCTCCGCGTCGATCTCGGCGATCCGCTCGTCCCCGCCCTGGCCGCCGCCGGCCTTGTCGCGCTTGAGGGCGACGAGCTCGCGGTCGATCGTCTGGACCTGGCGCTCGAGGTCCTGCAGCTCGGGCGGCTTGGTGGTGAGGGCGATCTTCACGCGCGCGGCCGCCGTGTCCATCAGGTCGACGCCCTTGTCCGGGTGCTGGCGGCCGGCGATGTAGCGGCTGCCCAGCTTGGCGGCGGCGACCAGGGCGGCGTCCTGGTAGGGCACGCCGTGCGACTTCTCGTAGCCGTCGCGCAGGCCGCGCAGCATCGTCGTGGCCAGCTCGTCGTTCGGCTCGTCCAGCTTGACCAGCTGGAAGCGGCGGGCGAGGGCCGCGTCCTTCTCGAAGTACTTCTTGTACTCGCTCCAGGTGGTGGCCGCCACGGTGCGCAGCTCGCCGCGCGCCAGCGCGGGCTTGAGCAGGTTGGCGGCGTCCCCGCCGCCGGCCGCGCCGCCGGCCCCGATCAGCGTGTGCGCCTCGTCGATGAAGAGGATGATCGGCTTCGGCGACGACTTCACCTCCTCGATCACGTTCTTCAGCCGGTTCTCGAACTCGCCCTTCACGCTCGCGCCGGCCTGGAGCAGCCCCATGTCGAGGCCCATCAGCTCCACGCCCTTGAGCGCGTCGGGCACGTCCCCCTCCACGATCCGGAGGGCCAGGCCTTCCACCACCGCCGTCTTGCCGACGCCCGGGTCGCCGACGCAGATCGGGTTGTTCTTGCGGCGGCGCGCCAGGATGTCGACCATCTGCCGGATCTCGCGGTCGCGGCCGAAGACGGGATCGATCTTCCCCGCCCGCGCCTGCGCCGTGAAGTTGTTCGCGTACTTCGCCAGGGCCGTGTCGCCCGTCGGGGCGCCCGGGGAGGCGGGGGACGTCGACGTCCCACCGTCCGAGCCCAGCCGCTTCGAGTCCTCGCGGGAGTTCGAGATGATCGTCGCGTACTTGGCCTTCAGGTCGAGGCGGTTGATGCCCTCGAAGAGCGGCATCCACTCGTCGGCGCCGAGCCGGAGCGGGTTGGCCAGCAGCGCCTGC
Organism: Planctomycetota bacterium; assembly: GCA_036383955.1. Taxonomy (GTDB): domain Bacteria; phylum Planctomycetota; class MHYJ01; order MHYJ01; family JACPRB01; genus JACQFK01. Next base: position 24,561 of record DASVNH010000248.1, read on the forward strand.
AGCAGGATGCCGGAGCGGATCTCCGCGAGCCCGAAGTCGAGCGAGGCGAGCAGCCAGGCCTGCTGGAGCCATTCGACCAGGGTGGGCGAGAACGTCGGGCGCCCCGCGTTGCCGGTCTTGAGGGCGTCGACGACCTGCGTCAGGCTCTTCTGGACCCGGCCGGCGTCGACCCCGAAGTGCTTGAAGATCTGCTGGAGGTCCGCCGAGGGGTCCTCGCCCATCGCGATCATCAGGTGTTCCGGCGCCACCTCGTAGCCGCCGCGGGACACGCAGAGGCCCGCGGCCGCCTCGAGCGACCGCGTGCAGAAGCGGTTCAGGCGCGCGATCAGGGCCTTAAGATTGACTTCCGCCATGGAACCATCCTTTCACGAGAAAGCGGACCCGATTATCCGAACGCTCCGGCTTCCCGAGCCAGGAGCACCAGCCCAGGCGGGCCGGCTCCACGCCGAGGCGCACCGGAGGGGTTTCCTCCGCGCGGAGGGACAGCTCGACTTCGTAGTCCAGGCCGTCGCCGTTGACGAGGTCGACGATCTCCCGCAGCTCCTGGACCCGGCCGCCGCCGGGCAGGAACGAGAGGAAGTCGTCGATCCCGAGCGGCCCGAGGGCGACGCGGAACGTGCAGCCGCGGTCGAAGACGCGGTCGCCCACCGTCAGGTCCCGCCCGAGCCGGGCGTTGGCCCGGCCGAGGCGGGCGCGCTGGTCGTCGGGCACCCCGATCCAGCGGCCGACGAACGATTCGACGTCCACCGGCACGCCCTCGAGGTGCTCGGCGAGGGCGGCGCGGATGGAGCCGGCGGAGCGCGGGACCTGCGTGAGGGGGCCCGCCAGGCCGAGGAGGCGCACGGCCGGCACGCGGTGGCCGGCGGGGAGGCGCTCGGGGTCGACGGCCAGCAGCCCCAGGAGGCGGCGCGAGCCGCCGTCGAGGCCGCCCGGCTCGAAGCCGGCGGCGAAGCGGTACTTTTCCCAGGTCCGGTAGAAGAGCGAGATCAGGCGGTGATGGAAGAGGTCGACGAACTCCCGGAGGAGGCTCTCGTCGTCCTGCTCGAGGAGCTGCTCGGTGAAGTAGCTGGGCAGGGGGGAGACGGCTCCGTAGAGCCCGAGAAACGTGGTGGTCATCTCGAAGCCGCCGGCGGGCGTCTCCTCGATGGACGCGATGTCCGCCGCCGCGAAGGAGAAGTCGAGGGCGGGGCGGAAGCGGACGGCCTCCCGCGCGACCGGCCCCTGGTGGCCGACGCGGGCGGCGTCCGGGCGCAGGCGCTCGATGAGCCGGACCGCCTGGAAGAAGGAGAACCGATGGCCCTCCTCGACCAGACGCCGGGTCAGAGCGCCGCGCGCGTCCCGGTTCTCATCGGCCACGAATGGATCTCCCCCGCTTTGAGCGCGCGGACGGTCAGACGGCAGAACGCGTTCACGGTGACGTACTGGGACAGGAACTCGTCCAGCAGAGCGCCGAACAGGTAGGCCTCCCCCTCGCCGCCGAAGCCCTCTTCGTCGACGTCGAGCTCCACCTTCAGCCCGCGCACCGGCGAGCCGTCGAGCAGCCGCGTGGTCGGGGCCGCGGCGATCCGCTTGATCCCCTCCAGCATCATCCGCAGCGTGGTCTCCGCCTGGCGGTCCTGGCGGGCCCGGAAATGGTAGAGCGCCAGCGTCCCCCGGAGCGTCTCCAGGTCGATCAGCGACAGGTAGTTGATCGAGAGGTGCGAGAGCAGCTTCCAGTACAGGCCGCTCCCCAGCGGCGGCGGCACCGCCCGCGTCGGCGCGGTCACGTTGCGGAACTTCGCGAAGGCGGGGGCCGTCGGCCCCGGCGTCTTCAAGTCGCCGATCTTCAGCTTCGACGGCAGCGGGCCGTTGGAGCAGGTGAGCTCCATGGAGAGGGTCTCGACCTCCGGCGCCGCGCCCGGCGCGTCCGGCGGCAGCGGCGTCAGGAACATCTCGAGGCGGTCGGCCACGAGGCCGCGGTCGATCCGGTGCCGGTAGTAGCGCGACTCGTCCCCGGCCCCGCGCGCCGCGAAGCGGTGCAGCGGCCGGTACTCCTGCGGCTTTCCGCTCCCCTTCAGCAGGCCCGTCGCCTTGTCCAGCGAGTAGACCTCGTAGTGGGTCGGATTCTCGCCCGACGGGATCACCTTGTACTCGGTCCGCTCGTGGTCCAGCCGGATCGGATCGGCGTCGTGCGCGAAGAGGTTCACCGCCGGGGAGCAGTGGAGCAGGAGATTGGCCGCCGACACCGGCGGCATGTCCGACGGCATCCGCGTGAAGTCGAAGAGGAGGTCGAACGCCGGCGCCTCGGGCAGCGCGGCGAGGCCCTCGAGGCCGGCGACCTCCACGAACATGAACTTGGCGGGGAAGGCGAAGTATTCGTGCAGGAGCCGGAAGCCGGGGAAGGAGGCGGCGGGCCAGGGCAGCAGGGCGTCGCCCGGCGCGAAGCCCAGCGGGCGGACCGAGGCGCGGGGCTGGGCGACGGCCTGGGCGGCGCCGGCGGGCTGGATGGAGACGCCCTTGAGGTAGCGCCGCAGCATCATGTAGAGGCCGCGGGAGGCGGCGAGGTCGCCGGTCAGGTGGAGGCGCAGGAGCGGGGAGGCCAGCTTGCGCGAGGAGGCCCCTTCGTTCATGCGCATCCGGAGGGCGAGCCGCGGCGCGGCGCCGCCGCGGAGGGTGACCGACTCGATGGACCAGGGGACGAGGGGGACGTCGTAGATCGTCCGGAAGCGGCAGGGGGTGCCGTCGACGGGCACGGACTGGACCTCGGCGCCGGGGGGGACGACGCGCTGCTCCTTGGCGGCCGAGGTCAGGGCCTCGAACTGGACGACCGCCATGGACGGGATCGGGCGCAGGTAATGCGGCCAGAAGATCTCGACCAGGTCGTGGAGGATCTCGGGGAAGTCGTCGTCGAGCTTCTGCCGGAGCCGCGCGGTGAGGAAGGCGAAGCCTTCGAGGAGGCGCTCGACGTCCGGGTCGGCGCCGGACTCGCCGAGGAAATGGGCCGCGTCGGGATGGGCCTTGGAGAACTCTCCGCCCATCTCGCGCAGGTAGGCCAGCTCTTCCTGATAGTACTTGTTGAACACGGGAGCGTCAGTCCTTGACCTGGATCCGTCCGGACGGATCGACCAGGGTGTCGAAGCTGATGTAGGTCTCCTCCGCGGAGTTGGCGATGCGCGCGGTGACCTGGAAGCGGAGCGTCAGGTGGTCGGTTTCCGCCTCGATCTGGACGACGTCGACGCCCGCCAGCCGCGGCTCGTACTTTTCGACGCAGGCGCGGAGGCCGCGGATGAGGCGCTCGACGCCGCCTTCGCCGCCGCGGGTGATCTCGGAGGGGGCGGGCATGCCCAGGTCCGGCTGGGCGGCGGCGTTGCCGAGGCGGGCGTTGAGGATGTTCTGAAGGTTGTGCAGGACCGATCGCACGAGGTCCGGGGTGTTGTCCGCCAGGGTGCGGGCGCCCCGCGTGCGCGGCCGGGACAGGCGTTCGAACAGCGTGCGCTCGGTGAACATGGGCGGTGCCGGGGGGGCGTCCCGGCCCTCGCGGGCCGGG
>DASVNH010000249.1:0-10347 GCA_036383955.1 Planctomycetota bacterium
CCAAATCCCAAATCCCAATCGGCTCCCCCCCCGGGGGGGGCAAGGGGGGCGGCGCCTTGGGATTTGGGATTTGGGAGTTGGGATTTTCAATCTAGCCTCCCGCGATGGGCGTCATCACGGTGACGACGTCCCCGTCCCGCAGCGGGCGGGGGTCGTCGACGCGGACCTGCTCGTCGCCCACGACGACGAGCAGCGAGGGATGCGGCGTCCCGTCGGCGCGCAGGAGGAACGGCTTCAGGGAGGCGCGACGTCCGGCGAGCTCGCGCAGCAGCGCCGCGACGGACGTCGACGCCGCGGTCTCGGACGCCGTCCCCGCCGCGTCGCGCGCCTGCCCGGCGTACATCACGGTCACGCTCATGCCAGTTTTCCGTCCTGGATAAGAAACACCCGGTCGGCCAGGCGTTTGGCTTCTTCCCGGCTGTGGGTCACGTGGAGCACCGTGACCTTCGTCTCCTTCCGAACGCGCGCTAAAAGCTCGATCAGGCCGTCGCGCGTTTCGTCGTCGAGGGCCGTCAGGGGCTCGTCGAGGCAGAGGATTTCCGGCCGCGCGGCGAGCGCGCGCCCGAGCGCGACGCGCTGCGCCTCGCCGCCGCTGAGGCCGTCGGGCTTCCGGTCGAGCAGGTGGTCGAGGCCGAGCAGCTCGGCGAGCTCGCCGACGCGCTCGAAGATCCGCTCCCGCGGCCAGCCCTGGGTCGTCGGGCCGAACGCGATGTTCTCCCCCACGTTCATCGTGCGGAAGAGCGCGCGGTCCTGCGGGACGTAGCCCACGCCGCGCCGTCCCGGCGGCAGGTCCGTGACGTCCCGCGCGCCCAGCGTGATCCGGCCCGCCGTGATCGGGCGCAGGCCGCAGATGGCCTCGAGGATCGATGTCTTCCCCGACCCGGTCTTGCCCATGAGGGCGACGTAGCCGCCGTCGGGGATCTCGAACGTGATCCCCTCCAGCGCGAAGCGCCCCGCCCGCAGCGAGAGGCCGTCGACGCGGATCACGGCCGCACCCCGTAGCGGCGGACGACGAGGAGGACGGCGACGGCCATCACGACCATGAGCAGCGAGACGGCGACGGCGGCTTCCAGGCGCCCGACGCTGAGCTCGAGGAACACGGTGGTCGCGAGGACCTCGGTCTTCAGGCGGGTCGCGCCCGAGAAGACGAGCACGGGGCCGAACTCGCCGATCGAGCGCGCCCAGGCCAGCGTCGTCGCCGTGAGGATCCCGCGCCGCGCCTCCGGCAGCGTCACGCGGACGAACGCCTCCGCCCGCGTGCAGCCCAGCGTCTGGGCGACCCACTCCGTCCGCGGGCTCATCTGGTCGAAGGTGATCTTCATCGTGCGCACCGCGAAGGCGGCGGCGACGGCGAACTGCGCGATGATCACGCTGGGCACCTCGTACGTCACGCCCAGGTCCTTCAGCAGGGGCCGCTGGAAGAGGATGAGCAGGCTGATCCCCACCACCAGCGGCGGCAGGATGATCGGGATCTCCACGAGCGCGTCGATCAGGCGGCGCCCCGGGAAGTCCGCCCGCGACAGCGCGTAGCCGAGCGGCACCGCCACCAGGATCGACAGCGCCGCGCTGCCGAGCGAGCTGAAGAGGCTCATCCAGATCGCGAAGCGGATCTCGCGGCTGCGGAGGGCCTCAAGGAGATGTCCGGGCGTGGTGTAAAGGACGTCGGCCGACAGCATCAGGACGATGAGGAGGACGTACAGCCCTCCCACGAGCCCCAGCACCGTCCAGAACGCCGTGTCGGGCCGCCGCGACATGGCGCCACTTTACCGGACCGGGCTTCCGCGTACTATATAAGCGTGAGGCGTTCTCTCGCTCTCCTGGCCCTCGCGGGCTGCGCGACGTCGATGGCCCCGCCCTTCGTCGAGCGCGGCGCGATGCCCGCGCGCGTCCACGTCGCCGAGGACTTCGAGACCGACATCGAACGGCGCTGGTGGCTGGCCGGCCGCCTCGAGGAGGACGCCGGCCAGCGGGTGTGCCGGGGGACGTCGTCGAAGGACTTCGACGACAAGATGGGCGTCCCCGGCAGCAAGTGGACGGCGGTGGTGTTCAATCCCGTCCCCGGGCCCCCCATGGGGCCGAACCCGCGGCTGTCGTTCCGGTATCGCCTGAAGGGGACCGACACCCTCCGCGTGCAGATCTTCAGCCTCTCGAACAACTACCACCGCCGCTATCTGATGACCGGCCTCCCCCAGGGCGAGTGGCGCGCCGCCTGCGTGGACATGACGCTCCTGCGACGGCCCGACGGCTCGGGCGGCCCGCTCTCCGCCGACGAGCGGATCGACGACATCCAGTTCTACGTCGATCCGGCGGCCGAGCTCTGGATCGACGACATCGTGCTGTTCGACGCGGCCCCGCCGGGCGAGTTCGTGCCTTTCCCCCGCCGGGTGATCTTCACGGGCTGGTTCGACACCGGCGCGCAGGGAAAGGAATGGCCCGGCGACTTCGACATCGTGGCGCACGAGAAGCCGCGGACCTGGAAGCACGCCCGCGCGAAGAACGGCGTGCTGCGGGTCGACCTCCGCGGCGCGCGCCCCGCCACGTCCGGCCGCGTCCGCTTCCTCGCCCGCGGCCAGGGCTTCGTCACGGTCGGTTCGACCACCACCCGCCTGACGGGCGACGACTGGAAGAGCTACGACTTCCCGTTCCAGGCCCCGGGATCCCTGAAGGACATCCGCTTCACCGGCGACGTGTCCGTCGACGACCTGCTGCTCTACGAACCCTGACGACCGGTTCCGGTTCAGGTTCAGAAAATCCCCCCCCGCCCCCCCGGGGGGGGGTGACGCGGGGGCGCCCCATGCCGTTCCCCCCTGGGGGGTAGGGGGGATTTTCTGAACCTGAACCTGATCGTTAGGGGGTGGTCTTCCAGCGGAAGCCTTCGGAGAGGAAGCGCTCCTTGGAGCGCGCGGACGTGAAGGCGGCCACGAGCCTCCGGGCGAGCTCCTGGCGGGGCGAATCCTTGGCCGTCGCGACCGGCTGCGTGGCGAGGGCGCAGGGGAGGTCGACGGGATACGCTTCCAGGACGTCGCCCGACGACGCCGCGTTGCTCACGTAGGCCACCGCCGCGTCCAGGCCGCCCGCCTTCAGCTGGTTGACCAGCATGTCGCCGGCCGGCACCTGCACGACGACGTTCTTCATCACGGCGCCGAGCGTGCCGTCGAATTTCAGCGTCTCCTGGGTGAGCGCGCCGAGGGCGCACTGCTTCTCGTGGCCGACGCCGACGCGCAGGCCCGGCTTCGCGAGGTCGCGCAGGCGCTTCACGCCGTGCGGGTTGCCTTTCTTCACCAGGATCACGAGCTGGTTGAGGGAGACCGCCGCCGCGGGGTCGAAGAGGCCCTGCACGTCCTTCATGAACTGCTCGTCGCAGGCGAAGTACAGGTCCGGCCGCGCGCCGGACTTCATGCCCGCCACCAGGATGCCGCAGCCGTTGTAGACCCGGGTGACCTCGACGCCCTCCCGCGCCTCGAACTCGACGATCGTCGGCTCGATCGCGGGCCGCAGCATGGCCCCGGCGTGCAGCAGAAGCTTCGGGCGGTCCTCCCACGCGTCCCCCCGCGCCGTCCGGAAGCCGGCCTTCTCGAACTCCTTCAGGCCGCGGTCCTTCGACGCCAGCCAGCGGGCGAAGCGGAGCGCGCCGGCCGGATCCTTCGACGACCGCAGCACGCCGACCGAGATCGTCGCCTCCGCGCCGGCCAGCTCGGGGATCTCGACGCGCGCGAGCTCGGGATACTGCCCCAGCACCGCGTCCCAGAGGAATCCGGCGTCGGCCGCGTCCAGCTTGAGATCGTTGCCGACGTCGTGCACGGTGGGCTTGAAGACCGCCGTCTTCTCCTTCAGCGCCTCCCAGCGCCCGGCCTTCGTCAGCGCCTGGCGCGTGAGCTTGCCGATCGCCGCCGCGTCCGGATTGGACTGCACGACCCGCACGTCCGGGCGGAACAGATCGGCGAGCGCCGCGATCTTCTTCGGGTTCTCCTTGCGGACCGCGAGGACGGCCGACATCCTTCCCAGCGGGATCGACTCCTCGAGCAGCCCCTTCTCCTCCGCCTTGCGGAGATAGCTGTCGTCGCCGGGCAGGAACAGATCGCCGGTCTTCGACACCTCGGCGTTCGCCAGCAGCGTCTGGGAGCCCCCGTACTGAAGCTCGATCCGGACGCCCGTCTCCGCCTCGTAGGCCTTGGCCGCCGCGTCGACCGGCATCCGCATCGCCGCGCCGCAGTAGACGAGGACCGGCCGCGGGGCGTTCGACGGCCGCAGCAGCGCCCAGCCGAAGAGACCCGCCGCGCCCAGCGCGGCGCCGAAAAGGAGCTTCGCGGCCGTCCGGCTCATTCGCGCTCCACCTCGACGCCCGAGAGGATCGCGTCCCCCGTGAACGCGATCTTGAGATCCTTCGCCGCCTGGATGCCGCGGAACTCCTTCACGACCGAGCGCATCGGCCCCCCGGCTTCGCGGAGGACGTCGAAGTCCTTCAACACCTCGCGCCACTGCAGCGAGACGCTGAAGACCCGCGCCGGCCGCTCCTCGGGCTCGAGGAAGACGAGGCGGACCGTGTAGGAGGTCGACGCCTTCGCCTCCTTGTCCAGCGTGAGCGTGATTTCGCGGACGCCGGTGACGCCCGACGCGGCGACCCAGGGGAGCGGGCCCTGGACGAAGCCGCTGTGGCGGCGGAAGTAGTCGGGCTTGCCCTCCAAAGCGACCGGCGCGGACGGCGACTTGCCGCCCGCGTTCGGATGCTCGATCCAGAGCGTGCCCGTGTCCGACTTGCGGTCGCCGGGGGCGCCGAAGTTCACGCCGACGCGGCGGATCGGGCCCTTGAGCTCGCTCGTCCCGAAGAACGTCCACATCTCAGCCTCGGGCATCGGCACGAGGGCGAGCGAGGTCTGGTTCTGGTAGCCGCAGGTGCAGGTCCGCGTGTAGTCGGGCACCGTGAGGATGCCCCCGCCGACCACCAGGTTGTTCGTGCAGCTCGACCGGAAGCCGCCGAAGTTGCCCGTGCCGCCGTCGCCCGCCAGGTCGAAGAAGCCCGCCGCCCCCGAGCGGAAGGTCAGCAGGTTCATCGACATCATGGGCGTGTTGCAGCCGTAGTTGCGGACCCAGGTCCAGGGCGTCGTCTCGCCGGTGATCGGATGCGCGCGCGTCTTCACCTGGCCCGTCAGGAGGTCGCAGGCGTTTCCCGCCATGTGGATCTCGCGGCCGCGGATCATCGCGGGGCCGGCGTGGTTCTTCACGAACCAGAGCTCGATTCCGTCCGCGCCCTTCCGCGCCCGCATCCCCTTGGGCTCGTCCGACATCGAGTCGCGCGCCACCCGGCCCGCCTCGACCAGGACGTCGTGCTCCGCCGACCAGCTCAGCCAGGTGCCGAAGACGTCCTCGTCGTCGCTCCAGAGCTCCTTCCCGGTCGCGAGGTCGAAGGCCACGAGCCGCGGCGGCGCGCCGGGCTCCTTCTTGTCTTTTTTCAGCTGCGCCACCTGGTTTCCGGAGAGACGGTCGATCGCGTACAGCCGCCCCCCGCCCGCGCAGATCGCGTTGTGCCGCCATCCGTGCGTCGCCTCGGCCGTCCAGAGGACCTTGCCCGAGATCCGGTCGAGCGCCACCAGCTTGCGGCTCGACGAGCGCGTGTCGCTCTCGATCTTCACCTTCACGATCTTCGCGAGCAGCGCTTCCGGCGAGGCGAGCGGGTCGTCGTTGCCCACCAGCGGGTCCGCCTTCGGCAGGGCGCGCTCATAGCCGAGCGGCTCCGCGGCCACGAGGAGCGTGTCCCCCACCACCGTCAGCCAGCCCCACGGGGCGTCGCCGGGCAGCTTGAACTCGGCGAGGACCTTGCCGGTGGCCGGATCCAGCCGCAGCCCCTTCCGGTCGTAGGCGAGGTAGATCCCGTCCGGCAGGCTGACGAGGTTCGATCCCGACGCGTTCGCGCCCGGCTGGTGCGCCGTGTTGTTGTAAAACGCGCCGAGGCCGGGGAGCGTCGACTCCCAGAGCACGCGGCCCGTGTAGATGTCGAGCGCCCGCAGCAGGTTCACGCCTTCGATGAGCAGGCGGCCGTCGACGACCTGCGGCTGCGGCCCGTGGCCGTGGCGCGGCAGGATGCCCTCATGCGTGGAGCCGCCGAACCAGAGCAGGCCGAGCGGGGCGCGCACGAGGGTGTCCGGGGAGACGCGCGTGTTGGCCGCGTCCGCGTGCTCGTGCGTCCAGTTTCCCGCTCCGGGCGGCGCGCCGGCGCGGCGGACGAAAAACAGGCCGTCGCGCTCCTGGATCTCGGCGCCGGGGAGGTCGACGTCCACCTTTCCGGGCAGGACGGCAACGCCGCCGAACGGCCGCAACGCGGCGAAGTCGGGCTTGACGGCCTCTTCCGCGACGATCAGCGACGCGAAGTAGGGCGGCAGCGGGCCGGGAGGGCGGACCTGGACGCGCTCGAGGTCCCGCATCGTCTCCGCCCGGGCCGGGTCGGCCTCGAGGACGACGACCCGCAGCTCGCTCTGCCGCGCGATTTCCCGGGCCAGGGGGCCCGCGCCGTACGCGATCGCGTAGCCTTCGCGGACGCCCGTCGCGTCGAGGACGGCCTTCGCGCGCTCGGTCCACGAATCGGGGGCGCGGGCGGCGGGCGGCTTGAGCTCGTGCGTCGCCGGCTCCGCGGCGCCGGGGCCGAAGCAGTAGAGCCGGCCCTCCAGGGTGGAGACGTAGAGGCGGTCGTCGGCCGCGATGAGGCGGCCGGGGGTGCCTTCGACCTCCAGCGCGGCCACTTCGCGGTACGCCTCCAGGACGGCGACCCGGCCTTTGAACGCGACGTACGCGCGCGACCCGGCGGTGATCAGATCCTCGACGACCCCGTCGATCGCGACGTCCTCCTTCGGGACCGGCTCGAAGTAGGACCGCATGTAGACCTTGTTCTGCTTGTCCTTGTACTGCCCCATCCGGACGTTGGGGATCGAGCAGCGCATGAGGCCGGACTTCTTGCCGGAGTAGAGCCAGCCGTCCGCCACGTCCGCGCCGTGCCGGCCGAACTCGCCGAGGTAGACGCCGGTGCCGACGTCGAAGCAGAAGCCCCCGTTGAAATAGAAGTTGCCCGAGACGCGGAGGTCGAAGCCGCCGCGGCGCGCATTCTCGGCCAGCCGGTAGTGCAGGAGCTTCCCCGTGTGCCGGTCGTAGCCCGCGGCGACGGAGCGGCCGCCGGGGACGAGAAGGACGTCGCCCGCCGCCGCGAGGTAGCCCTGCGGGGCGACGCCGGCGAAGGCCTCGGTGTTGTGGGGCTGGAGGACGTACATGGGGCCGTCGCCGTCGTTGACCCACTGGACCTTCCCGGTGTGGGCGTCGAGCGCGTAGAGGAAGATCCCCATGAACGGCCAGATCCCGGCGGCGAAGTAGACGGTGTCGCCGACCAGGACCGGCGCGCCGCGGGCGGGCCAGGTGGAGATCAGCCGCTCGTGCCCGAGGACGCGGCGGTCGGAGGGGCCGGCGCGGAACCGCCAGCGCGGCGCGCCCGTCTCGGCGTCGACGCAGGAGAGATGGCCGTCGTCGGACACGACGTAGACGGCGCCGTGCTTGACGGCCGGCGCGAAGCGGATCGGGCCGTCGGCGTGGAAGCGCCAGAGCTCCGCGCCCGTGCGGGTGTCGTAGGCGGTCAGGCGATCGTGGACCGGGGAGGCGAGGAAGAGGCGCCGGCCCGCGACGATCGGCTCGTGGACGGCGTCGAAGAGCGCGCGGGGCTGGTCGCCCCAGGCGGGCTGGAGCGGGGGAAGCTCGCGGACCCAGTGGAGCTTCAACTCGGCCGGCAGAGGCGCCGGCGAAACGCCGCTGCGCTGGACGTCGTGCCGCCACGTCGGCCAGTCGTCCGGAGCCGTCAGGAGTAGCGCCAGGATCGTGATCATGAAGCCTTTCGGAAGGCGGCGGCGCCCGCCGCGACGGCGACGAGCAGGGCCGCGCCCAGGCCCGCCCAGAGGAGATAGCGGGAGGGCGCGGGGGATGCCGGGGGAACGGCGGGGGCCGCGGGCGCGGCGGCCTTGGGAATCTGCAGCGCCACGGGGGGCGCCTTGACCTCCGGCTCGGGCGGAGCCGGCCCGGCGTCGAGCAGCTCCTCCCAATCGGCGGCGAAGAGGAGGTCGACGCCCGGGTTCAGTTCCTTCACCTCGCAAGAGCAGGCGTCGGTGACGTACTCGGCCATGCGGGTCACGTAGTCGGCGTTGATCTCGCTCCCGCAGAGGCTGCCGAGGGCGCGGCCGCGGCCGAACACGGGGACCGCCGCCGGCAGCGACCAGTCGCGCCGCGCGCGGGACAGCGTCTCACGGAAGGCCGCCTCGCCCCCGGGGTCCTTCGGCACGCGCAGCAGCGTAAAGGCGACCTTGAGCGGCACGGCCGAGCGCAGCGGCGGATCGTCCGGCCCCGGCACCGGAATCTTGATCTCCTTCTCGAGCCGCGCGAGCTCCTTCGTCAGGAGCTCGGCGGCCGCGACGTCCTTCGCGGCGTCGCCCGATTCGAAGAGCCACCAGACGACCGAGGTGCCCGACGTCAGGAGCCGGATCGTTTCACGTCGCCGGGGGGAGTCGATCAACGCCTTCACGCTCTCCGCGGAGAACGCGCCGCGCCACGCGACGGCCTCCGGCTGATCGGGATAGGCGAGGACGAGCTGCGGGAGCGGGGCGTCCCCGCGGAGCTTGCGGTGTTCGTCGCTCAGGGAGCCGGCGACGTCCACGGCCTCGATGGCGACGTTGAGGCCGGACGCGTCGATCTCCTTGAGCAGGGCGCGGGCGTCGGCGCTCAGGGGGCCTTGATGGAAGAGGACGCCGGGATACGGGGCGGTGCGCCAGCGTTCGAGGGCGTAGCGGAACACCGGGATGCTGCACACGGGGGCGGCGGCGGTCAACAGCAGGATGGCGAGCGCTTTCAGCACACTACTACTATAGCGATCGAGACCCGTTCGATTCATGCAGCATAAACACGGGGATTCGAGGGGGGTGTCACCATAAATTGGACAGTACGATTTATGGTTTTTCCCGAAAGGGCTCATTTTTCGCGACGACTTTTCGGGGGATTCCGCCACTAGGGGCGGAGGCGCGATAGACGCCTCGTTCGTGGAGGAGCCATGAGGCGGATTGCCATGTCAGAACGGACCCCTTGGCATGTCATCGTTCGCGGCGCCCGTCGACTACAACTGTTCCATGACACGGAAGACTATCAGGTCTTCCTCGCCATGCTTCGCTCCTCCTGCGCGGACGCCGCCACGGAGTGCCTGGTCTATGCCCTGCTCTCCAATCACGGCCATCTCAGCTTGATTGGAAACAGCCTCGAGCTGACGGATTGCATGCGTCACTTGGATCGAGGCTATTCCGGCTACCACAACAAGAAGTATGGCTTGGGAGGGCATACGTTCGACCAAGCCTACTTCGCGAAGCCGATTCGGAACGACTACATCCTGCAGCGGGTCGCCCGCTACATCCATCTCAATCCGGTGCGCGCGGGGATCTCGGCTCGTCCCGAAGACTACCGCTGGTCCGATTATTCGCGGTTGATCCGGAACCTGCCCGACACCTACGCGACCGGCCAGTCCAAGCTTCTGGCGACATTCCCTGGAGAGGGGGCTGATCGGCTCGCGGGCTATGTCGCGTGCGTGCGGGCTGGCCTCAATATGCCTCGACGCTCTCGGCCGACCACTCAGACAGCTTTGGAGCTTTGGCAGGAGCAATTCCTTTGGATACTGGAGTTGGCCGAGTCAAGAATGCCCGATGATCGCTTGGAAGCGGTTCGGGCGGCCATGCTGGCGGCCGCCAACGCCGGAATCCCTCCCCGCGCGATTGGATACGCCCTCGGAGAGGAAAACGGCCTTCGCGTTAGCCAGGTGCTCTACCGCACGCGCAAGCTCCTAAGCCGGCGCCCCGAACTTGCCGAAGTCATAACCCCCTTGGATGTCCTTTGAGGCGGCATGAATCGTACTGTCCAGTTTATGGTGTCGCGAAGACACCATAAATTGGACAGTACGATTTATGGTTTCGCGGAAAGGCTTATCGGGGGCCTGAGACCGTCCGCTCGACCGTCGTGCGCGACACGATTTCGCCGGCCGTCCAGGGCGCGTGCCGGAGCTCGTGGCGCGCGTAAAGCGGCGCCTGGTCGGCGAAGTGCGGACTTTCCGGGTCGTGGCTCTGGCCGTAGGCCGTCACCGCGTGGATCACCGGCGCCTCGCCGAGGAACACGATCGCGATGGCGCCCTGCCCCGCCCGGCTCAGCACCTTTCCGCCCTCCAGCGCGGCCCCCGCCGTCGCCCGCAGCGTGTCGAGCCCCAGGCGCTCCAGGCCGTCGCCCGACAGCCCCCACTCCGCGTTCCCGCGCCGCAGCCGCTTCACCTCGCCCCAGGGCACCGCCACC
>DASVNH010000250.1:0-14998 GCA_036383955.1 Planctomycetota bacterium
GATGCGCTTCTGGGGATCGCCGGGCAGCTCGGACGTCGAGCAGAGCGCGGCGAGCGGCGTCCAGCGGTCGCGCTGGCGGTGGATCTCGAGGAAGAGCCCCACGAGCGTCTCGCGGGAGGCGCCGTCCGCCGCCTTGACGCGGCCTTCCAGGTCGTCGAGCCTCTTCGCCTCCCCGCGGAGAAAGACGGGGGCGTCGATGTGCATGGAATCGATGCGCCAGGGCGGCAGCGACGTGGCGCGCACGACGACGGCCTCGTCGCGGCGCTCCAGCGGGCCGCGCAGGAAGGATCCGTCGTCGAGCTGGACCAGGCCGTCCTTCGCGAACGTCAGCGGGGCGGGCTTGACGGCGGCGGCCGTCGGCGGGGGCGCGGCGGTCCGCTCCGGCTGGAACGTCCAGAGGCCGTAGCCGCCGGCGCCGAGGGCCGCCAGGAGCGCGAGCGTCGCCAGGACGGCGGGCGCGGCGGAGCGCTTCGGCGGCCGGGGCAGCCAGGCCTGGAGCGGATGGCCGAAGAACCAGGCCGTGCCTTCGGCGCCGTGGAAGACCCAGTGCGCCTGCCAGATCCGGAGGTGCTCGACGGTCAGATGGCGGCCCGCGAACTTGCCGCCCGCCGGAGGCCGCAGCTCTTTCGCCAGCCGCTCGGCCGTCTCGACGACCACCGCCGGCTTGCCCTCGAGCAGCTTCGCGAGCTGGGAGGTGTGCTCGAAACCGAGGTCGACGACTTTTTTCGACGCGCGGCGGTCTCCCACGGGGCCGGGCATCTCCGCCGTGGTCCGCTGGGCGCGTTCCTTGCTTCGACGTCCGCCGGCCTCGATGGACGCCTCGAGGACGACGTGGTAGACGGGGTCGAAGCGCCCGAAGGTGACTTCGCGGGCGAAGGCGCCGGGCAGCGAAGGGACGGCCTTCCTCCATTCGGCCAGGGCGTTGAAGACCTGGTCGATGGGCAGCTCAGGATCGTGCGCGACGACGGGCTCGGCGCCCTTCGCGGCGGACAGCCGGGTGATGGTGAACGTGCCCCGGCAGTCCGAGCAGCGCTTGAGCCGGCCCGAGAGGTCCTTGTTCGCCTTGAACGAGCGCTTGCACCCCGGGCACTGGAACTTGTAGCTCGCTCCCATCGCCAAGAGGTATATCACACCCAAGGGTGGCCTGGGACTTGCTTCCAGTCCGAAAGGTGGTACCAAGACTGAAGAACCCCGGGAGGTGCGCAAGTCCTTGCGCAATCGGTATGAAGCCGTTGCTGATCGGCCTCGCCTCCACCGTCCTGCTGTACACCCTGCCCACGCCCGTCCAGGCCCAGGACGCCCAGCGCTACGCCGAGCGCGAGGCGGCTTCGCCCGGCCTCGCCGAGTTCAAGGGGGGCCACGGCCCGGACGGCTGGGTGGTCATCCTGCTGCTTCCTCTGATCATCGTCGCGCTGCCCTTCTACGGCCTCTACAAGGGCGGGGAGGCCCTCCACGACTGGATCTGCCCGCCCTACGTGAAGAAGGAGGAGGCCAAGCCGGCGACGGGAGGGGAGAAGTGAAGGCGCCGCTGATCGGGCTCGCCTGCGCCGTCCTGCTGCACACCCTGCCCGTTCAGGCTCAGGACGCCCAGCGCTACGGCCAGCGCGAGGCGGATACGCCCCGCCTCGCCGAGTTCAAGGGGGGCTGCCCGGGCATGGACGGCTGGGAGGTCCTCCTGCTGCTTCCCCTGGCCCTCGTGATCCTGCCGTTCTACGGCATCTACAAGGGCGGCGAGGCCCTCCACGACTGGATCTGCCCGCCTTACGTGAAAAAGAAGGTCGCGGCCGGGTGAGGGCGATCGCGCTGCTGACGTCCTGCCTCGCGGGCTGCTCCGCGGGGCCCTGGCTCGCCGCCTCCGACGTCCCGCCCGTGCGCCAGGAACAGGACGTCGACTGCGGCGCCGCGGCGCTCGCCTCCCTGCTCGCGCACTGGGGGATCTCGACGTCCCTCGCCGAGCTCCGCGAGGCCTGCGCGATGGACGTCGAGGGCATCGCGGCGGGAAAGCTGCGCGAGGTCGTCCGCGCGAAGGGCCTCGAGGCCTACCTGATCCGGGCGACGCGCGAGGACCTGGAGTACGAGCTGTGCTTCGGACGTCCGGTGCTCGTCGGGCTCGTGCGCTCCGATCGCACGCACTACGTCCTGGTCACGGGGGTGAGCCCCAGCCACGCGCGGCTCGTCGATCCGGCCGCGGGAACGGTCGAGCGGAGCTGGCCCGCCTTCGAACGCGAGTGGGCCGCCGCGGCGAACCTCGCGCTCGTCGTCTTCAAGTGATAACGATCCAATCTGATTCGGACATTAACACTTCACCAAGTGTTAATGTCCGAATCAGATTGGAACGTTAACACTTACCAGGGATCCGTGAGCAGCCCCAGCGTCTTCGGCAGCGGCTCGGGATCGAGCGCGGCGACGTCGAGGCGCTTCTCCTTCGCGACGGCCGCCGCCAGTCCCGCGAGCTGCCCCGTGGTCATCCACACCGGCTCCATCCGCAGCACGCTCATCGCGACGTGCGTCGACGACAGCGCCACCGGCACGAGGAGGTTGTCGAGCGACTTCGGCAGCATCGCGCCCCAGGGAATCTGGCCGGGCTGCGCCGGGCCCGCGTCCTTCTTCGGATACCAGAGCACGCCCTCCAGGTAGCCGTCGACGGCGAAGCGCCGGTCGTGGCAGGGATGGACGTCGAAGGAATGCTCGCCGACGGCGACGGCCTGCTCCACCTGGGGCGTGCGCCCCCGCTTGGGATCAATCGTGAAGTTGTGCTGGGTGACCTTGGCGCGGCCTTCGATCCGACGTCCCTGGCGCACGTAGATCTGCCAGGGCCAGTGGCCGGTGTCGGGGAACTCCTCCGCGTGCAGGCCCCAGGTCTTCACCTGGGCGCGGAGGGCGTCGGGCACCCGCGGATCGTTCTGGAGGAACCACATCATGCCGGCCGCGTGGTCCACATGGAAGCGCTCGAGGCGCGCGCGGTGCTGTCGATCCGCCTCCGGCCAGCTCCAGCTGACGCCGGGGCAGTTGAAGCTCGTGGCCCACTCGATGGCGCCGTTGAACTCGAAGCGGCGGCCGGGCAGCGTCGCGCCGCCCCGCCAGGCCTTGATCCGGCCGGCGTTGAAGTCGTCGACGAGCGGCAGGAAGTCGGGGAGATGCGCGTCGTAGGTCGCGGGCTTCTCGATCGGCACGCGGCGCTTCTCGTCGTCGGTGAAGATGGAGCGCGCGCAGTAGGCCTGGATGGCGGGGGAGGGCTCGCCGGTGTCGGGCGTGAGGATCTGCTTTCCCGTCCGCCAGTTCATGTAGTGGATGCCCGCCAGGGGCTCGCCGAATTCGTCGCGCCCTTCGCGGCCCACCCGATAGGGCACCTTGGCGGCCGCCGCCAGGTCGCCCTCATAGGTGCCGTCGATGAACGTTTTCGCGCGGATCGACGTGCCGTCGTCGAACTCGACGTCCACCAGCCGCGCGCCCTCGGCGCGGGCCTTCACCAGGTGCCGGCCCTTCCGGAAGTCGACCTTCGCGTCGTCGAGCAGCTCCGCGAAGACGCGCTCGGCGACCGAAGGCGCGTAGAACCAGCCGTCCCGGATCTGGGGCCACTCGGGCGAGGCCTCGCCGAGCCGGGCGGCGTAGTCCGCGCGGACCCGCCGGACGAACTCGAGGACGAAGCCGCCGAACATCTTCCGGCGCACCGCGTCGGTCGTGCAAAGGCCGCTGGCCGACATCCCTCCCGGCCGCGTCTTCGGGCAGGCGAGGACCGTCGAGCAGCCCCGCCGGGCGGCTTCGACGGCCGCCGCGACGCCCCCGGGGGTGGAGCCGTAGACGAGGACGTCGACCTCCTCCGCCGCCCGCGGCCTGAGGGCGGCGGCCGCGGCGGCGGTCAGCAGGAAGTCGCGCCGGTTCATCCTGCTCCTAATAAGCGGGACCGGGGCCGTTCAGGGGGGGCTTCGCTGAAAAAAGATTCTCGTTTTCATGAAAGGAGCGACGCTTTTGCCTGTACATAAATAATGTCTAAGCGTTGGAGCGGAATCCGAACATGCTGCTGGACGTCACGCTGGCCCTGGTCCTCGCCCAGGGGGTCGCCGGGCGCGAGCCCATGGACATCCTCGGCTCGTTCGCCTCCGACCTCCGCAAGGCCATGCGGCCCAACGTCGACCGCGTCGCCCTCCAGAAGGCCGCGCAGCAGCAGTTCGACAAGGAGCTCGACCGCGCCGCCATCAAGTCGCCCAAGCTGGTCTGGGAGTACTTCAACGAGTACCTGACCCGGCTCTACGAAGCCGAGCGCTCGTTCAACTCCAAGGACTTCAAGACCGAGCGCGAGATGTGGGTCGCGGCGTGCCGCAACACGCTCCTCAAGGCCGCGGCCCTCGCCCGCGTCCCCGACGAGGCCCCCACCACGGTGGAGCTCTTCAATGCCTGCGTGGACGCCACCGCCCGCGTCCGCTCCCGGATCACCGGGGAAAGCGTCGACGACCTCCTCATCTCGGGCTACGAATCGGTCAACCACATCTTCCGCGGGCAGCTCCGCCGCTGCCGCGCGTCGAAAGGGGATCCGAAGGCCGCCCACACGGCCCAGCTCACGATGATCGAGCTGCGCTTCGGGAAGTCGAACGACCTCCCGGACCGGATGCTCCGCGACATCTCCAAGGCCTGCCTGGACAAGGACGTCACCGCGCGGCGGTAAGGGCCAAAGACCAAGGACCAAGGACCAAAGACCAAACCATCCCCCCCGTTCCCCCCCGAGGGGGGCAGGGGGGCTGCCCATTGGTCCTTGGTCTTTGGTCCTTGGTCTTTGGTCTTTGGTCCTTTAGGCCTTCGCTTTGCGCTTGCGCGGCTTCGGCTTCTTCGCGGGCTTGGGCTCCGGCGGCTTCTCGGGCGGGACCTCCCAGAAGATCCCCTGGACGCCCACCGCCCGCTGCTCGGTGTCGTACATCGGCGTCTTGATGACCCGGACGAAGAGGGTCCGCTTGCCGGGCGGCGTGTGGGCTTCGACCGTGTCCAGGACCCGGCCGGTCTGGACGACGTGGGCGTCGTCCTCACGGTACTTCCGCGCCTGCTTTTCCGGGAAGAGGTCGAAGTCCGTCTTGCCGACCAGCTCCTTCAGCGTCTTCCCCAGCGTCAGGCAGTAGCGCCGGTTCGCGAAGGCCACGCGCCCCTGCAGGTCCTTCTGGAAGAAGCACTGCGGCATGCTGTCGACCAGGGTCCGGAAGAGCGCCTCCGCCCGGCGGGTCTCCTTCTTGGCCTGGAGCAGGGGGCTGATCTCCGTGAAGATCGCCAGCAGGCCCACCACCGCGCCCGTTCCGTCGCGCAGCGGGACGCGGGACGTCGACGTCCACGTCACCCGGCCGTCCGGCCAGACCCGCTTCTCCTCCTGGCCGACGCGGGGAATGCCCCCGCGCATGATCTCGGCGTCCGACTCGTCGCTCGTCCTCGCGAAGTCGCGGCCCAGGAAGTCGGCGTCGGTCTTCCCGATCGCCTGGGCGGGGGACTTGAGCCCGTACCAGGAGGCCATCGTCCGGCTGACCCGGACGAAGCGATGCTGGGCGTCCTTGAGGTACACGGCGTCGGGGAGATGCTCCAGCAGCGCGCCGAGGACGTCGTCGTCTGAATTCATGTACAGAGTATAGCCCCCGCCGGTCAGACCGCGTCGGCGACGGAATACTCGCGGCGGGTGACGACGGCCGAGGCCAGCGTGAGCGCGGCGGCGGCGATGCCGAGCAGGACGGCCGAGGATTCGAGCAGGGACGCGCCGCCGACCAGCCGGGCGAGATCGGCCGGGAGCTCCAGGCCCAGGGCGCGGACGACGACCGACCGCAGGTAGTAGGTGACGGTGATCGTGTTGATGAGGGCGGGAATGAACGAGAGCACGCCCTCGACGACGAACGCGTAGAGGATGCCGACGACCAGCGGGCGGTTCCGGAAGAGGGTGCCGATCAGGGCGAAGACGGCCGTGTAGGCGGTCACCGCGCCGAGCCCCGCGAGCTCCATCCCCCCGATGAAGCGGGCGCCGCCGGGCGCGCCGAGGAGCAGCCACGAGATCCCGAGCGAGAGCGTGGTGGGAACGGCGAGGAAGCCGACGACCGCCAGGTACTTCCCGAGGACGATCCGCCACTTGGCCACCGGCCGCGTGAACAGGTAGGTGACGGTCTTGCGCTCGACGTCCGCGTTCACGATGGCGGTGCCGTAGAGCAGGGACAGGAGCGCGCAGGTCAGCATCGGGTGGGTTACGAACAGGAAGAGGGGCTTCGCGTAGGGCTCGAACGCCGGATCGAGCTCGTCCCAGCCGCCCGCCTGCCGGACGACGAAGGCCAGCGCGACGGGGAAGGCCGCCAGCAGCGCCGCCAGCCAGAGCTTCTTCCCGCTGAGGATCTCGCGGAGCTGGAGCCAGGCCACCGTTCCCATCAGCTCCTCGTCACCAGGTAGTTGAAGACGGCGTCCAGGTTGTCGTCCTGCGAGACCACCTCGCGCACCCCGCCCTCGGCGGCCAGGCGGGTGAGGCCTTCGTAGAACAGCTTCGGTTCCCGCGTCAGCACGAGCAGCGAGCCGGCGGCCTCGTCGACGTTCACCCCGGCGACGGGGAGGTCGCGCACGACGGCCCGGGCCAGGCCCCGGACGTCCTTGGCCTTGATCGTGATGCGGTGCGGATAGTCGTTCATCAGGCCGCGGATCTCGTGCACGTTGCCGGAGGCGAGCACGCGGCCCGAGTGGATGAGCAGGAAGTCCTCGGTCATCGCCTCGACCTCGTGCAGGACGTGGCTCGAGATCAGGACGCTCTTGCCCTCGCGGCCGAGCTTCTTGACCAGCTCGATGAGCTCGTGGCGTCCGACCGGATCGGTGCCCGAGAGCGGCTCGTCGAGGATGACGAGCTCGGGGTCGTGCACGAGCGCCTGAGCGACCTTGGCGCGCTGCCGCATGCCCTTCGAGTAGCCGCCGATCTTGCGGTCCATGAAGGACGTCGCGCCGCAGCGGTCCAGCGCCTCCTCCGCCTTGCGTTCCGCGGTCGCCGCGTCGAGGCCGCTCATCCGCGCGAGCGCGGCGACGAACTCGCGGGCCGTGAGGAAGTCCCAGAACGCGTCCTGCTCCGGGCAGAACCCGATCCTCCGGAACAGCTCCGGGTGGCTCCACGGCCGCTCGCCGAAGACGAGCACCTCGCCCTCCGTCGGGCGCAGCTGGCCGGTGACGAGCTTGAGGAACGTCGACTTCCCCGCGCCGTTGGGCCCGAGCAGCCCGCGCACGCCGCGGGGGAGGTCGAGCGTGACGTCGTTCACGCCGATGACCAGCCCGTAGAGCTTGGTCAGGGACCGGGCGCTGAGGATCGGCTCCATTCAGATCCTCATCGGCGCCGATACCCGGCGCGCGAGCCCGGCGAAGCACACGAGGGACACGGCGGCGAGCCAGGCGGCGGCCGGCCCGGCGGGCGACGACGACAGGAGCAGCGAGCGCGGGCCGCGTCTGAGATTGATGCCGAGCTCCTTGATCTGGCTGGGGACGTCGAAGATCGCCCCCGTCACCGCGTTGACGCATTCCCAGGGCGACACGAGGAGGATCCACGTCGAGCCCTGGAGGGCGGGCAGGGTGCGGAGGATGAGGTAGGAGGTCTCGCCGAGCGCCCAGATCGCGATCCAGCCGAAGGCGACGTAGCGGGCCTCGCGGGCGAGCGAGGAGAGGAAGAGGATCAGCGCGGTGGCGGGGATCGAGACGGCCGCGGCGGACGCGAAGAGGCGGGGGACGGTGGTCCAGGTGTCGCCGACGGCGCGCATGCTCGGCGAGACCGCGATGCTGACGGCGTAGAGCACGAGGGCGGGGAAGAGGGTGACGAGGAGGATGAAGAACATCACCGTGCCGGCCTTGCCGAGCAGGTACTCCCATTTCGTGATCGGCTTGGAGAAGTAGACGAGGAAGGCTTTGCTGCCGACGTCCTGCGCGATGAGCGGCGCGCCCGCGATCGCGACGAGCAGGATCATGATCAGGCCCTGGGGGACCGCGATGAAGCGGTGGAACGCGACGCTCCAGATGAGCGGGCGCAGCGACTCGGGGTCGTTCTGGACGCGCTGGGCCATGTCCTTGCCGAGGACGCCCCGCAGCATGGGCGTCCATTCGGCGCGCTCCCGGATCGTCAGCTTCGAGTCGGTCACGTAACCGACGCCGAAGAAGAACGGGCCGAAGTAGAGCAGGGGCGCCCAGGCGATGAAGACCAGGCGGCGCAGGATCTTGCTGCGGAACGCCAGCGAGATGCCCGTCCGGCTGATGGCCGTCCAGCGGAGCCACGGCGACGTCCGCTCGCCCTCCCAATGCCGGTAGCCGAGCTCGAAGACCGGCATCAGGCGCCTCCCTTGATCGAGCGCAGGAAGATCTCCTCGAGCGACGTCCGGCTCGGCGCCAGCTGCCGCACCACCACGCCCGCGGCGACCGCCGCCTGGAAGACCGCCTCGGGCGCGCCGGTCGACAGCTTCAGCTCCTCGGGGCCCAGGTCGGACACCTGGAAGCCTCGCGCCTGGAGCGACGTCCGGAACGCCTCCCGCTCGCCGCCGAAGCGGACCACCGCGCCGGTGTCGACCGACGCCCGGAGCGCTTGAAGGGAGTCGGAGACCTTGCAGGTCCCGTTGGCGAGGATCACGACCGTGTCGCAGCAGGCCTCGACGTCCTGCAGGATGTGCGTGGAGATAACGACGGAGATGTTCTTCTTGCGGTGCAGGTTGCGGATGAGCTCGAGCATGCGCTCGCGGCCCAGGGGGTCGAGCCCGCTCGTCGGCTCGTCGAGGAAGACGAGCTGGGGCGCGTGGATGAGAGCCTGGGCGAGACGGACGCGCTGCTTCATGCCGGTGGAGTAGGTCTGGATCTCGCGGTAGCGCTCGTCGGCGAGCGAGACGTAGTCGAGGACCTCGTGGGCCCGGCGCAGCGCGACCCGCGGGGGAAGCCCGGCCAGCTCGCCCGCGTAGGCGACGGTCTGGACGCCGGGCATGCCGGGGATGTAGCAGTCGTCCTCGGGCATGTAGCCGGCGCGCTCGCGGATGGCGCGGGACTGGGTGCGCGGGTCGAGGTCGAGGACCCGCGCGTCGCCCGCGTCGAGGCGGACCAGGCCGAGCAGGCCCTTGATCAGGGTGCTCTTGCCCGCGCCGTTGGGGCCGAGGAGGCCGATGACGCCGGCGGGGACGGAGAAGCGGAGATCGTCCAGCGCCTTGCGGCCGTCGTATCTCTTCGTCACGCCGTCGACGCGGATGATCATCTATCGGGGGGCCAGTATAGCGTTTTCATGAAAGCGCTCGCCGTCCACCGCGATAGGACAAACGAGGAGGGCCCCCATGGACGGAATTCTGAATAATGTTCTCTTTCTCACGTTCCTGGCCTGGCCCGGGGTAATCCTCGGCTGCGCCCTGATCAACATGCTCTGCCAGTGGTCGTTCAGCTGGAGCGAGCTGATCCTCGACTACCTGGCCGGCGTGGTCGTCGGGGTCCTGTTCTACGTGGGGACGGATCCCAAGGCCGAGTTCGCCGGGCACTTCTTCCTCGTCTTCTCGCAGGGCCTGTTCGGCCTGCTCCACGCCCTGGACGTCGAGGCCCTCCGGGACCGCGACGTCCTCTTCGCCGTCAGCGCGGGCGCCCTCGGCGGCGCCGTCCTCGTCTCCGGGGCGCTGGACCGCGCGTCCCTGGCGATCGACACGAAGCCGCACTGGGGCAACGGGCTGCTCTCGATCCTGATCGCCTTCCTGAAGCTGCCGTTCTCGCTGTTCACGACGGCCGCCGGCTCCCTGATCTTCCTCGCCGGCCTGGTCTGGTACATCGTCCGCAAGGCCCAGGAGGACAAGAACGACCCGAGCACGAAGGACCGCGTCGGCATCGGCCACATCGGCGGCGTGCCCTACATCGAGTGGGATCCGAAGGCCGGCAACGCCCGCGCGACGACCCTGGGCGCGACCTTCATGGTCTGGAGCGGCAAGGCGGAGGATGTCGTCAAGCACGAGCTCTACCACACCCGCCAGTACTGCTACCTCCACGACTGGCTCATCCCCTTCTGGCTCCTCGGCGGCCTCTGGGGCATGATCAGCGCGGCCATCGCCAACGCGACCAAGGCGGCGCCTTCGGTGCCGGACATCGACGTCCTTTGCTCCTTCAGCGCCGCCCGCCACGACAAGGAAGTCGGCAATCCGCTGGAGCGGGCCCCCTACATGGCCGACGGCAGCTCCCCATGCTGACCAAGGACGACGAGAAGAAGGGCCTGGTCCGGCGGGTCAAAGACTTCCTGGTCCGGCCCCGGGAGGTCCTCACCCTCCAGGATCCCATGAGCCAGACCACCTTCGCGGTCGTCCGCGAAGGCCCCCTGGGCGCCGCCTGCGCCGTCACCGCCTTCCTCTACTCCATCGGCGTCGTCGTCTTCCTGCTCTGGGAGCTCGTCGACATCTGGAGCGGCCGCTTCCTCGTGATGGCGTGGCTCGGCTTCGACCCGAAGATCTGCGCGGCCTCGACGACCTTCAAGCAGCTCGCCTACCTGGTGGTCGGCGGCGCCCTCGGCAGCGCCCTCAGCAGCATCCGCTCCCTGATCTTCTGGCACTGCTCCCACCGGGCCTTCGAGCCCCGCTTTCTCTGGAGATACCTGACCGCCCCGCTCTCCGGCGCGGCCCTCTCCCTCCTGGTCCAGGCCCTGGTCCGCGCGGGCACGGCCGTGCTGGGCGCCGACGTGGGCGCCGCCAGCGGCGGCGGCCGGTCTGAAATGATGCTCTTCGCCATCGGCATGCTCTCCGGCTACGGCGCCGAGCAGGTCACCCGCTGGCTCGACGAGCACGTCCGCCGCCTCTTCCGCGTCAGCGGGGAACCGACCGTGAAGAGCGTGACCCGGACCGGCGAGACCGCGGTCGTGCCCCGGCCGGAACCGCCGACGTCCTGAAACGCGCGGCGGCGGCCGTCGTCCGACTCCCATGGCCCGATACATCCTCAAGCAGGACTGGCTCAGCTTCGGCACCGACTACACCATCCGGGACGCCGCGGGCCGCGACGCGTACGTCGTCGACGGCCGCGCGCTGAGCCTCGGCGACAAGCTGTCGTTCCAGGACCTCCAGGGCCGCGAGCTCGCCTTCATCTCCCAGCGGCTGCTCTCGTGGGGACCGACCTACGAGATCTCGCGCGACGGCCGGACTGTCGCCCTGGTGAAGAAGTCGGTGTTCACGCTCTTCCACTGCGAGTTCACGGTCGACCTCCCCGGCCCCGACGATCTCGTGGCCGACGGAGACTTCTGGGAGCACGAATACGCGTTCACCCGGAACGGCCGCCCCGTCGCGACGGTCTCCAAGCGCTTCTTCCACTGGACCGACACCTACGGCGTGGAGACGACGCCCGACGTGGACGACATCGTGATCCTGGCCTCCGCCGTCGTGATCGACCTGTGCTGCCACGACGGGAAGAAGTAGCCAGTGCACTGGTGTGGTGGGCCAGCATGTGACTCGCGAGTAGAATTCTAATGCCGGGGCCCCCAGGATTCACCGTCCTGGGTTTCTGCCGCCGCTAGTTCCTCGGCGAGAAAGGCTGGGAAACCTGTCCAGGACTTTACTGCGCGTCCCAGTTTCCGGTCGACGGCGATGATCTCACCGTCTTGGTGCGTGAAGTAGCCCAGCTGACCGTCATCTCCGGTATTCCTACTGCCGATGTGGAATCCATTGTCGCGCCCGAATTCCATGGCCCAGTCTTGATTGGCGAGGCTGAGATCGAGGCACTGGCGGGAGCTTCTATCCAGCATCGGAAAATCGGCCTGCATGGACGGGGAAAGACCGTAGAGAGAAAAGTCGAAAGCCGTTAGACCGTTGGTGGATTCGGTGAGAAAGGCCCGGTAGAAAGTGGGAATCGCTATCTTAGTGCGCTTGCCAAAGGCTTCTATCCACGTCCGCGGGGCTGGGGGGAAGAGGATCAAGGCGTAGTTTAGAGGCGCCACCCAAGGCCGATGACCTAGCATCAGGGACGAATCATTGGCGCTGCATCCGCGGTCGATGAGGCGCCGCGCCAGGGCTTCTACCGGAGCCATGTAGCTCGGATATGCCGCAAGCGCTCCAAGGATTCTAAACTCCGCTTCACTGCTCAAGCGCCTAGCTCCCCTAAGACGTCGCGGCCTGTTGGCTATCCCGCCTTGGAGAGTCTACCCCGTCGCCAGGCCGGCCCGCCGTGTTGCCGGTGCTGGCCGCCGCTCATGATTCCCGCCCTGTCGTGGTCTAGTCCCGGTCCCCGAGATTCCAGATTCGAGATTCTAGATTCTCGTAGAAATGCCGCCGGCCGGAGGAGCTGGGGGCTCCTCCGGCCGGACTTTGGGGAGTTGGTCTAGATGGGTCTGGGAATCACGTAGCCGCCGTCCTTGCGGTGCACGCCGCGGAGATAGACGCGGCCCTGGGCGCCGCTCTCCTCCGGACGCGCGAGCCGCAGCTCGTGCGGCTTCCAGGCCGTGACGCTCGGGATGTCGGACGCCTTGATCTGGCTCCGGGGGATCGTGATCAGCACCAGCTCGCGATCGTTCGCCCGCTGCGCGTCGACGGCCTTCTTGTCGAAGACCGAGAGCCACCAGCCGCCGAACGCGTCGGGCGCCGTCGGGGGCGTGACTTCGAAGATCAGCCCCGCGCGCTCCGCCTGACCGCCCTGCGCCGGCAGGGTGTCGATCATCGCCCGATCCTTCGGGTC
Source organism: Planctomycetota bacterium (assembly GCA_036383955.1). Classification (GTDB taxonomy): domain Bacteria; phylum Planctomycetota; class MHYJ01; order MHYJ01; family JACPRB01; genus JACQFK01. Next base: position 12,634 of record DASVNH010000250.1, read on the forward strand.
GTTCAGCACCGCCTTCAGCGCCGCCTGGCAGATCCGCCGGGACGTCGAGCTGTGGACGTTCCCGTACACGCCGATCTCCAGGCCCGCCGGCGCGTCGGGATCGCCGTAGACGTTGAACTCGAAGTTCCCCGAGCGCAGCGAGACGTAGGGCACGTTCTTCAGCGTGCCCGTGCCGACGACCGTCGCCGGCACCTGCAGGAGCTGCTCGCCCCAGGGCTGCGCGGCCATCCAGCGCAGCGCGCGGGCCAGCGTGGCCAGGCGGACGTCGCCCGCCGCCGGCATGGGATCGGGGCCGAGCTCGTGGGCGCTGGCGACGTCCCCCGCCGTGAGGGTGACGGCGCCGTACTTGATCTGGACGAGGGACTGCCCGTCGTCCTTGTGGAGCAGGGTCCCTTCGATCTTCTCGCCGCTCTTGGTGGTGTACTCGACTTTCATGGGACCCAGAGCCTTGGCGGCGTCGCCCAGCGCGGCGCAGCCGGAGACCGCCGCGAGGGCGGGCCACAGGATCGCGAATCGAAGCTTCATGTCCGTTCCTCCTTAGGCCGCCGCGGTGTCGCCGCGGTAGATCATGGGAACGGCCGTCGTGTACACGGTGACCAGGATGCAGGAGACGACCGCGTTGTAGATCTTCAGGGTCACGAAGGGGCCGCCGAGCGCGTAGACCCAGATCGCGAACGCGACCGAGGAGATCACGACCGTCCAGGGATCGATCTTCACGTTGTCCGGCGCCCGGCGCGTGCCGAGCGTGCGCGACAGGACCACCAGGCCGAGGCAGACGGCCGGAATCGCGATCTGCAGCCCGATGTGCTGGTCCGCGGCCAGCGGCGCGATCGCCACGTAGAGCGCCAGGATCTCCGCCGGGATCATCTTGATCAGGCGGCCGAAATACGCCCGGCCGATCTCCGGGAAATCCGTCGACGGCGACGGCTCGGGACGGAAGGGGGGCTTCGCGAGGGGTGGCATCCGTTCCTCCTTTCAAAGTTCAAATCCGCTCCACCTATCGCGGGCGGCTCGACGTCCTTTCGGGAAATCGCTACGATCCCCGCATGGTCCTCGCTCTCCTGCTCCTCCAGGAAACCGTCCACATCGCCAGGAACGACGACCGCAAGCCCCTCTACGAAGCCTTCCTGCGCCGCTATGCCGAGATCCGCCTGGACGACCCCAAGCGGGCGGTCGAGAGCCTCGACGCCCTGATCGCCGACGTCCGCGACGGCCCCGTCGAGTGCCGGATCCGCGTCGAGCGCATGGCCAACGTGTTCAGCGACCCCGTCGACTTCCTCCCCTATCAGCTCCGCGGCCGCGCGCGCCTCGCGATCGGCGGACGCGCGTCCCTCCTCGCCGCCGAACGCGATCTCGAAGCCTCCGTCGCGCGCAAGGCGGCGTCCAGCGGGCCCTACCTGGAAAAGGTCCGGGCCGCGCTCTGGGACGACGTCCGGCCCGACCTGGGCGTCGACCGCTGGACTCCCGAGGCCGTCGCGCTCGCGCGCCGCCTGAAGCCCGCCTGGGCCGACGACGAGGCGAAGCGCGCCGTCGAGGCCCTCGACGCCCTGAGCGGCGCGCCGGAGGAGAAGCACGCCGCGGCTCGTCGCGCGCTCGCGTGGTGCGACGCCGTCGGCGACGCGGCGAAGGCCGTCCGGGAGAAGGCGGACCTCCTGCTCGCGCGGCGGTCGCGGTTCCGGCTGCAGATCGTGGTCACCCCCTTCGCCGAGCTCTCGCGGGTGACGCGGGACGGGAAGGACGTCGAGCTCGACGTCCGCCACACGCCGCTCGCGCTCTCGCTGGAGGCGGGGGCTTACGAGATCGAGCTGACGCATCCGCGCTGGGGGGCGCGTCCGTTCCGCTTCCGGACGGCGGACGTCAAGGACGGCGGGACGTACGTCCTGTCCGGCGACATGGAAGCCGGCGGGCTCGGCCTGCGCGAGCTAGCGCGCTAGCACGCCGTCGAAGATCCGCGCGACCCGAGGGCCGTAGGCGTCCGGCGCGACCGGGCCGCCCGCCTCGCGCAGCGGGGCGCCGTGCGCGGCGAGGTCGGCGACGGCCTCCGCCTCCGAGCGCCCCGCGAGAAGCCGCCGCTGCGCCCCGGCCGCGATCAGCAGGCTCAGCAGGGTCCGCCGCGCTTCGCGGGTCAGGTCCGGTGTCCACAGGGCGAGAAGGCGTTTCTCGACGCGCTCGAATTCCATCTCGGGATCCGCGGCGCGCGGGCACGCCCCCAGATCGATCCGGTCCAGCTCGGGCGGATCGAGGGGGTAGGCGCCGATCTCGGGCGCGGCGGCGCGGAGGACGTCGAGCTCTTTCCGGTCCCGTTCGCGCTCCTCGCGGGACACCTGGTCGGCGCGGGCGAGGAGCAGGGCCGCGCGCGCGCGCG
>DASVNH010000251.1:0-26185 GCA_036383955.1 Planctomycetota bacterium
GGCCGCCTTCCCCGCCCGCTTCACGCACGCCGCGATCTCCCCCCGCGTCAGGCCCGCCCGGCGCGCCCGCCGCAGCTCCTCCGGGAGCGACGTCCCGCAGATCGACGGATCGTCCGTGTTGAGCGTCACCGCGAGGCCCGCGCGGACCAGCGCGGCCGCCGGGTGCCGGCGCCACGACCGGGCCGCCCCCGTCTGGATCTCGCTCGTCAGGCAGACCTCGAACACGACGCCCGCCCGTCGCGCCAGCTCCACGACCCCCGCGTCCTCGACGACGCGGACGCCGTGGCCGATCCGGCGCGCCCCGAACCGTTCGATCGCCTCCCTCACGTTCTCCGGGCCGCCGGCCTCCCCCGCGTGGATCGTCGACGGCAGCTTCAGGCGCTTGAAGAGCGCGGCGAAGGGCGCGGCCGGAGCCGCCTCGTTCCCCGCCAGGTCCAATCCCGAGAAGACGTCCGTCCCCTCCACCGCCCGCGTCGTCGGCGCGTTGCCCGCCACCCCGAAGTCGCGGCCGAACGTGGCCACGAACGACGTCCCCCGGTGCGCCCGGCGAGCCCCGCGGGCCACCCAGGCGGCGACGTCCTCCCCTTTCGCCTTCAGGCGGCGGCCGAAATGCGTCGGGCTGAACCGCAGCTCCAGGCGATCCACGCCCTCCCGCCGCGCGTCCTCCGCCGCCTCGAAGGCCACCCGCTCGATCCAGTCTCTCGAGGGATACAGCCCGCGGTAGAGCTCGAACTTGGACAGGAAGCGGGCGAAGCCGGGCTTTTCGCCTTTCATCGACGTCCGCCGCCGCAGCTCGCGGCGCGGGAGGTCGAGTCCGACGTCCCGGGCGAGCTCGACGAACGTTTCGAAGCGGACGCTTCCCTCCAGGTGGCGATGGAGGTCGGTCAGCACTACTTCCCCTGGAACTTGGGGGGGCGCTTCTCCAGGAACGCGGCCGTGCCTTCCTTCATGTCGGACGTCGCCGCCACGACCGAGAAGAGATCGGCCTCGAGGCCGAGGGCCTCACCGAGGGAGAGCTGGACGCCGCGGCGCACGGCCTCGAGCGTCAGCCGGGTGGCGACCGGGCCGGCGGCCATGATCTTCTTCGCGAGAGCGCGGCACTCCTCGAGCAGGCGCTCGCGGGGCACCACGCGATTGACCAGGCCGATGCGGAACGCCTCGGCGGCGTCGACGGGCTCGCCGGTGAGCAGAAGCTCCAGGGCGCGGCCCTCGCCCACCAGCCGCGGCAGGCGCTGGGTGCCGCCGTAGCCGGCGATGAGGCCGAGCTTGACCTCCGGCTGCCCGATCTTGGCGCCTTCGGCCGCCAGGCGCAGCGTGCAGGCCAGGGCGAGCTCGCAGCCGCCGCCCAGCGCGTAGCCGTTGATCGCCGCGATCACCGGCTTGCCCAGCGACTCCATGAGCCGGGTCAGCGACTGCCCGCGCTTCGCGAGCGCCCGGGCCGTCGCCGGCGAGTCGATGGACGCCAGGGCCGCGATGTCCGCGCCGGCGATGAAGGCCTTGTCGCCCGCGCCGGTCAGGATCACGGCGCCGGTCGCGGCGTCGTCCCGCGCCCGCTCGAACGCGGCGCGGAGGCCGTCGAGCACCTCCGCGTTCAGCGCGTTGAGCTTCTCCGGCCGGGAGACCGTGATCGTGGCGACGCCGTCGGACGTCTCGACGCGGACGACCTCCGCCATCACTTCACCGCGACGATCTTGATCGAGGAGATCTTGACCTCCTTGAGCGGCCGGTCGCTGGTCTTGTCCACCTCGACGGCGGCGATCTTCTTGACGACATCGAGGCCGGCGCCGGACACGGTGCCGAGGACGGTGAACTTGGCGTTGAACGAGGCCTGGGGCCCGACGGTGATGAAGAACTGCGAGCCGGCGAACCCGCTCTTGAGGTTGCCCGCGAGGGAGACGGTGCCCAGCTCGTGCTTGGCCGTCTTCTGGGCCTCCGCCTCCGAGCGGAGGGCGAAGCCGGGGCCGCCCGTGCCGTTGTCGTACGGGCATCCGGTCTGGATCCAGCCGTTCTTCACCACGCGATGGAAGTACATGTTGTCGTAGAAGCCGCGATTCGCCAGCGCGACGAAGGCCGCCACGCTGTTCGGCGCGTCCGCCGGATGGAGGTCGATCTGGAAGGAGCCCATCGAGGTCTCGACGGCCGCCGCGAGCCGGCCGGCCTCGCCCTTGGGCGCCACCTTCACGGAGGCCGCCGGGGACTTGGCTTCCTTGCCGGAGCCCTTGTAGACGGCGGCCACCGTCATCGCGCCCGCGCGCAGCGTCGGGATCCGGAACAGGCCGGTCATGGACTTCTTGGCCTTGAGCGTGACCCGGGCCGGCGCGACGCGCTCGGCGACATGCGGATCCGGCCGCAGGACCGCGTAGAGGAACTGCTGGGTCTTCCCGCCCGCGTCGAAGCCGACGTCGAAGCTCAGCGAGCGCTCCTCGAACTGGAGCTCGGCGACCTCGACGTCCTTGTCGCCGGGATTGCTGACCGTCACTTCGGCCTGGACCTCGTCTCCGACGGCCGCTTCGGCGCGGTCGAGGGCGACGGACACGGTCAGGTCCTGCGCCCGGACCGCGGAGGCGGCGGCGAGCAGGGCCACGAGGGAGAGGATGACGCGCATGGAAGCTCCTTTCGAGGGTCTAAGTTTTCCGGACGGCCAGCGTGACTTTCTTCAGGACGACGTCGGTCTCGGGCTTGTCGGCGTGGTGCTTGCCGCAGCAGGCGTTCCCGCCGGGCCGGGCGGGGACCTGCCCGCAGCCCTTGCAGGGGCTGTGGTCGGACTTGACCTTCTCGATGGCCTGGACCACGTCCTGTCCCTCGAGGAGGCGGCCGAAGACGGTGTACTGGCGGTCGAGGTTGGGCGCGGGGCCGAAGCAGATGAAGAACTGGCAGGTGGCGCTGGCGGGATCCGCCTTGCGGGCCATGGAGAGCGTGCCGAAGACGTGCTTGGCGGCGTTGAACTCGGGCTCCAGGGGCGTCGGATCCTTGGCGGGATCGGCGGGCGCCCCGCCCTGCATCATGAAGCCGGGGATGATCCGGTGGAAGACCGTCCCGTCGTAGAAGCCGCGGCGGGAGAGGTCGAGGAAGCGCAGCACGTGGCGCGGGGCGGCCTCCGGGTTGAACTCGAGCCGGAGGGCGCCGTGGTTGGTGTCGAGGGTCGCGATCCAGTCGCGGAGGACGAGGACGCGGACCTCGTTGGAGACGAGGTCGCCGAAGGACCAGCGGAAGCGGTAGTAGCCTTCCCCGTCTTCGGCGACGGGGACGGCGGAGGCGACGTCGACGACCCGGCCGAGAAAGCCGCCGGGCTCCAGCGCGCGGGAGCGCCGGCTGATGCCCTTGGTCTTGCCCGGCCCCTTGACGATCTTGCCCTGGGCGTCCCAGGCCTCGAGCCCTTCGACCCAGCTTTCGGGCTCGTCGACCTTGGCTTCCGCGTCGCCGGCGTTCTCGATCGTGAAGCGCAGGAGCATCTTCCGCTCCGGACGCAGGATCGCCTCGGGCGATTCCAGCAGCAGCCGGACGCCCTTCTCCTGAAGAGCCAGGACCAGCAGCAGAGCGGTCACTTCGCGTACTCGTAGAAGCCGCGGCCGGCTTTCTTGCCCAGCCGGCCCGCCGCCACCATGCGGCGCAGAAGCGGCGGGGCCGCGTACTTGGGCTCGCGATAGGCGTCGAACAGGACGTCGATGATGTACAGGGTCGTGTCCAGGCCCACGAAGTCGAGCAGCTCGATCGGCCCCATCGGCATGCCGCAGCCGAGCTTCATGGAAGCGTCGACGTCCTCCTTCGTCGCCAGGCCCTGGTCGACGGCGCGGACGGCCTCGCAGAGATAGGGGACGAGCAGGAGGTTCACGAGGAAGCCGGGGGTGTCCTTGGCGGTGACGGTCGTCTTGCCGAGGGACTCGGCGAAGGCGCGCGCCTCGCGGTAGGTCTCTTCGCTGGTGATCTCGGGGCGCACGATCTCGACGAGCTTCATGATCGGGACGGGGTTCATGAAGTGCAGGCCCAGGCACTTGTCGGGCCGCTTCGTGGCCGCCGCCATCGAGGTGATCGAGATGCTCGAGGTGTTCGAGGCGAGGATGGCGCGCGGGGGGCACACGCGGTCGAGCTCGGCGAAGACCTCGCGCTTTTTCTCGAGGTTCTCGACGATCGCCTCGATGACGAGGTCGCAGTCCTTGAAGTCGGCGAGGGACGTCGTGCCCGCGATCCCCGCGAGGACCTGGTCCATGTCCGCCTGGGCGAGCTTGCCGCGCTTGACGCCCTCGGCGAGGAAGCCGCGGACGCGGTCGAGGCCCTTGCGGAGGAGGTCGTCGGAGGCCTCGCGGACGACGACCCGGTAGCCTTTCTGGGCGCAGACCTGGGCGATGCCGGAGCCCATGAGGCCGCAGCCGACGACGCCGACGGTGTGAATGGCCATGCGAGGGGGCGATGATACCTCTCGGCCGCGCGCGGGGGCAAGAGTTAGCGGAGACGTCGCGGGCGTGTGATATAACCTGGGGGTGAACACCCCCGCGGAACCGCGCCGGGCCGTCGTGACCCTCGTGGAGCTGGCTCTCGCGGGGCTGTTGATCGCCTGGCGCTGCGTCGCGCCGACCTGGCATCCGTTCTGGCGGGACATCCTTTTCCTCCTCGGCCTTTACTGGATCTTCCTGGTCCTCTGCCGGAACACGCGCGCGCGGGAAGGGGTGACCCTCGCGCTCACGCTCGTCTGCCTCGGCATCTACCTCAAGAGCGTGATGCAGGACTTGCTCTTCGTGGCCAACCTGCTGCCGCCCGAATGATGGCCGGCCTGGCGTGGATGATCGTCGCGAACGCGGCGGTCCTGCTGGCGGCGAGGACGGCGGTCCGGCGCTGCGGCACGGGCCGGCCGGCGGCCGACCTGGTCCTCTTCCTGCTGTTCCGCTTCGCCTTCATCATGGCCCTGGTCATCGCGACCGGGCTGGCCGGCCTGCTGACCCCGCTCGGACTGGGCCTGGTCAGCGCCGCCCTGCTGGCCGCCCTGCTCGCCCGCGGGGAGAGGCTCGACTTCCCCTGGAACCTCGACCTGACTCCCGGCATCCCGCGGCTGGCCCTCGTGTTCCTCGCGATCTTCGCCGCTCGCGCCGTTTTTCAGACGCTGATCTACGTGCCGATCGACGGGGACGCGACGTCCTACCACCTGCCCAAGGTCGCGGAGTGGGCGCGGGCCGGCCATCTGCTGGTCGACCTGGGCAACGACCCGCGGGCCTGGTTTCCCTCGGGCCTGGAGCTGGTCGAAGCCTGGTGGGTGATCTTCCTGCATCACGACGTCCTCATCGAGCTCGCGGGGCTGGAGTTCCTGCTGCTCGCGGGGGCCGCGACCTGGGCGCTGGCGGGCTGGCTGGGACTGGGCCCCTTCGGCTCCATGGTCGCCTCGCTCGCGGTCGCGACGGCGCCCGGCCTCTCGGGCCAGGCGATCTCCGGCCTCAATGACGGCGCGGCCGCCGGTCTCGTCCTCGCCGGCGCCGCCCTCGTGGTCCACCGGGCTCCGCCGGCGCTCCTGATTTTTCTCGGCGGGCTCGCGGCGGGCGTCAAGCCCACCGCCGTCTACGCCCTCCCCGGGCTGCTCCTGCTCATGTTCCTCGTCCGCAAGACCCCCCCGAGTCCGAATCCGGGCTCGACCGCCTGGATCGCGGCGGGGCTGGCCCTGGCGCTGGGGGGATTCTGGTTCGCGCGCAACTGGGTCTACACCGGCAACCCCCTGTATCCCGCCTTCACGAAGTTCGTCTACGACCACCTGGGGAGGCCGATGCAGCGCCTGGGCCCCAGCCCGGCCACTCTGATCGAAAACCTGAAGGTTCTCGTGGATTTTCGGCTCTACGACGGCCGCCGCCCCTATCACCCGATCCTCGAGTTTTCCGCCGGTTGGGGACCGGCGATCGTCGCCTGCGGCCTGCCCACCCTGGTCTGGGCCCTCCGCGCGTCGGCCCGGATGCGGACGATCGCGGTCGCTTTCGCGGTGTCGCTGGCCAGCGTGCTGGCTCAGGTCGTCACCGACCGCTTCAACTTGCGCTTCATCCTCTGGTTTCCCGCGCTCCCCGCCCTCGGCATCGGCTGGGCGGTCGAGCGGCACCGGCGGCTGGCGATTCCGGCCGCGGTCGCGCTGGCGTTCACGCTCCTGGCGACGACGTTCTACTCGCACTACAGCGCGTCGTTCCTCAATTTCCATTGCCGGCGGGATCGATGGACGGAAGGCGCCGCCTGGCTCCTGGAGATCTTCCCGGATTCCCGGGTCGGCACGTACGGCGTCTTTGGACCGCGGAGCTACCTGCTCTACCGGCCCGACTTCCACGTGGAGGTCGTGTCCATCCGCGCCGACTCCGCCGCGGACTTGCGGCGGGAGCTGGACCGGCACGGACTGGACACCCTCTACGCCTTCAGCGTCCACCCGAAGTCCCCCGAGGGGGGGATCCTCGCGGAGGCCGTGCGCCAAGGGTGGCTCCACCGGATCACCGAGCTGGGCATCTACCGCGCCCGTCGCTGAATTTCCGGCTATACTTAGGACCGCATGATTCAGGCCGCGCGCCCCCAGGTGCTCAGCGTGGTCGTGCCCTGTTACAACGAGGCCGCCACCCTCCGCACCCTGCTGAGCCGCGTCGCCGCCGTCCCCGTCGTGCGCGAGATCATCGTCGTCGACGACGCGTCCACCGACGGGACGCGCGACATCCTCCGCGAAACCGCCGCCGCGTGGCCGGCCGGCGCGCCGCCGCTCGTGGCGCTGTTCCAGCCCCGCAACGCCGGGAAAGGCGCCGCGCTGCGCGCCGGATTCGCGCGGGCCACCAGCCCTTACACGATCGTCCAGGACGCCGACCTCGAGTACGACCCGCGCGAATACCCGAAGCTCCTCCAGCCCATCCTCGACGGCGACGCCGACGTCGTCTACGGCTCGCGCTTCGGCGGCTATCCCCGCCGCGTGCTGTACTACTGGCACTGCCTGGGCAACCAGTTCCTGACCACGCTGTCGAACATGACCACCAATCTCACCCTGAGCGACATGGAGACCTGTTACAAGGTCTTCAAGACCGACATCCTCCAGTCCATCCCCCTGCGCTCGAACCGCTTCGGCTTCGAGCCCGAGATCACCGCGAAGATCGCGAAGCTCGGCTGTCGGGTCTTCGAGGTCCCGATCTCCTACCGCGGCCGCACCTACGCCGAAGGCAAGAAGATCGGCTGGAAGGACGGCTTCCAGGCGATCTGGACCATCCTGAAGTACTGGCTGACCGAGGACGTCGGCATCGGCACCGGCGAGCTGACCCTGCGGCTCCTCCGGAAGGCGCACAAGTACAATCGCTGGGTCTACGAGCTCATCCGGCCCTATCTGGGGCGCGACATCCTGGAGGTCGGCGCCGGCATCGGCAACATGACCCGCCATTACCTGTCGCACGGCTCGATCACCGCGACCGACGTCTCCCCGTTCTGCCTCCGGGAGCTCCGGCGGACCTTCGCGGAGTATCCCCAGGTGCGGGTGGACGAGCTGGACATCTCGCGCAATTCCTATCCCCGGACCGAGATCTACGACACCGTCGTCTGCCTCAACGTGCTGGAGCACATCGAGCAGGACATCGACGCCCTCCGGCACATGCGGTCGCTCCTGAAGCCCGGAGGCCGCGTGGTGCTCTACGTGCCTGCCACTCCCCGCCTGTACTGCGAGATCGACCGGGGCGTGGGGCACCACCGGCGCTACCTCCGGGATGAGCTCCAGAACAAGTTGCGGGAGGCCGGGTTCCGGGTGTCGCACGTGCGGTCGCACAACATGATCGGGGCGCTCGGGTGGTGGTTCCAGGGCAAGGTGATGGGCAAGAAAGCCATCAGCCCGTCGGACGTCGGCGGCATGAACCTGCTCATGCCTTTCATCCGCCTGCAGGACCGGATGCGGCTGGAATCGCGTTTCGCGCTGTCGATCCTGGCGGTCGGCGAGCGCGTTTGACGCTACTTGTCTTTCTGGTAGGACTTGAGGACCGGGAGGGTCTTCTCGGCGACGGCCACGAAGCGAGCCGCGTCGTCCTTGATCGTCTGGGGGTCCTTGGGCGTGACGTTGCCGGCCCAGCGGAGCAGCAGGGCGTCGCCCCGGGCGGCGACGTCCCCCGGCACGAGGTTTTTCGCGGCGGCGTCCTTGAAGATCTGTCCAGGCCGGATGTGTTCTTTCCGATCCTTGAGAAGGGACATGAGGATGTCGCGCAACCCGACCGCGAACGCGCGGCAGGCCGGGGCCTGGCCTTCGCGGAGGCCGGCGACGGAGCCGTCGAGCTTGCCGACCTCTTCCTGGAGCTTGGTGTAATCCATGCGCATCCTCGAATGTGTTCGGGCGGGAGTGTATCAGCGGGGATCCCCGAGGGTCAACCGGCGTACTGACAATTCTTGTAATATATTATGCGCTGTCGACAAAAAGTGTCACTTGCCCGTATCGCGACCCAGGGGCTCCGGATCCCCTCGTAACCCCTTCCCGACCAGCACGTTGACATCTATTTTATGCCTTGCCATGGCACGTTCCTTGCTGTACAACTCCTCGACGGCATCTGGTCCGAAAGGAGGTGGGCGAGCAAGGGGGATGACAGCGGCACGAACGACGAATAGAAAGATTGGCTAGATTGAATTTTACTGAGGAGATTCGCATGCAGAAGACCAAGGGTTTTACGCTGATCGAGCTGATGATCGTGATCGCGATCATCGCGATCATCGCGGCGATCGCCATCCCGGGCCTGCTGTCGAGCCAGCGGGCGTCGAACGAGCGCAACGCGTCGGCGTCGCTCAAGACCATCGCGTCGGCCGAGGCCGACTTCCGCGGCAACGACCGCGACGGCAACAAGATTCAGGACTTCTGGACGGGCGACGTGTCCGGCCTGTACGGCGTGCTGCCCGTCGGCTCGACCGAGATGGTCAAGCTGATCGAGATCTCGGTGGCGGGCTCCGACTTCGTGCCCCTCACGGGCGTCGGTGCGCTGGGCGACACCGGCCTGAACGTTGTCGAAAACAGCAACTACGCGGTCCGGTCCCCGAAGGCCGGCTACTGGTACGAGGCCATGCTGACCGACGAGTCGGGCGTTGACGCTTACGCCACGTCGACCAACGGCGTCGTGGACACGTCCGGCGGCGTGAACACGAGCGTCTGGTACAACCACTCGAAGTTCGGCTTCCTCACCTTCCCGGACTCGTTCTCCGCGGGCCGTAACGCCTTCTTCATCAACGAAGGCAACACGATCTTCAAGCGCACGATGAACGGCCCGGTGAAGCAGGCGAGCGACATCCCCCCCACGTCGATCACGCTGACCGTGGGCGCGAGCGGCCTGATCGGCGCGCAGACCGCCGAGGTCTGGCCGGTCGACAGCATTCTGAAGGTTCAGTACAGCAAGCTCGACTAGGTTCGAGGCACTTTCGAAGCCCCGGGGCCGCGAGGCCCCGGGGCTTCTTCTTTTTTTGCACTCTTTGGCATGCGTAACGGAACTTGTCGACATTTCTTGTCGCTCCGGGAGGCCTCTCCAAAAACCCCGCGGAGAAGCCCCTCCCTGGCTCGATAATTGCTGTGGTAAGATAAGCCTGATGAACCATCGGAACGCCTGTCGCGGTTTCACGCTCATCGAGTTGATGATCGTGATCGCGATCATCGCCGTCATCGCGGCCATCGCCATCCCGGGGCTCATGTCCAGCCAGCGGGCCGCGAACGAGCGGAACGCCTCCGCCTCACTCAAGACGGTGACCGCGGCCGAGATCGACTTCCGCTCGAACGATCGCGACGGCAACAAGATCCAGGACTTCTGGACTCGGGATCTTTCGGGCCTCTACACCCTGTGTCCCATCGGCGCCGACCAGCCGCTCCGGCTCATCGACCTATCCCTCGCGGGGGCCGACTCGAACCCGCTGGGCACCGCGCCCGCCCCGATCGCGAGCGACCAGGTCACCAACCTCTTTTTCACCGTCCAATCTCCCAAGGCGGGCTATTGGTGCCTCGGCTTCGAGCTGGATGACGAGGGCACCCCCTACGCCACGGCGACCTACGGCCTGGCTCCGTTCACCGACCAGCTCTGGTTCCACCGGACCAAGTTCGCCTTCATGGCCTACCCCGATAACTTCTCCAGCGGACGGTCGGTTTTCGTCGTCAATGAAGCCAACACGGTCTTCCGTCGCGGCACCAACGGGACCATCCGCCCCCCGGGCGGCTTGATCCCCCCCGGGACCGCGCTCGTCGCCTCTTACGTCATCGGCACCGCCCCCGTCCTGGAGTGGCCCACCGACACCGTCCTGAAGCTGACCTTCAGCAAGCTGGACTGATCCCGGCCCCTCACTCCCGGCAGAGGAGTTCCGAGAGGCAGCGGACGACGACATCCCGGGCGGCCATGGCATGATCCTGGGCCGGGCTGGGGCGCTCCAGCACCTCGCGGGCGACCCCGAAATGACATAGCGACAGCAGGTACCACTCCAGGGCCCGCTCGGGATCCCCGCGCGAGGCCTTTTCGCGGGTGCCGTAGTCGGCGCAGCGGGTCGCCTCCTCCAGCCGCCGCGCGAGATCCACCTCGCAGAACTTCAGCGCCTCGGGAGCCGGGTCCGGCGGGGCGTCCCCTGAGACCCGCTCCACGGCGCGCAGCGCGTACAGCCGCGCGCGCGCGTGCCAGCGGTCCCGCCCTTCCGGCCGCAGCGAGGCGTGGTCGGCCAGCTCCTGGGCCGTCGCCGCCATCCTCTCGAGCGCGGCGGCGTGCTCGACCGCCGACGCGACCTCCCCGAAGTACGCGGAGATCGTGTCGAAGACGAAGGTCCGGAGCAGGTCGGCCGCGGGCCCCGAGAACGTCGAGCGGGAGAGCGCGGGGGTCCGCGCGCGCTCGCGGAAGTGGCGCGCCAGCCGCCCCGCCGCCTCGGCCTTCGCCTCGCGGGAGGCGGGCAGCGCGAGCACCGCCAGGTCGGCCTCGTCCCCGCGGCGGAGCAACGCCCCGGGCTCCCCGACCTTCAGCGCCCGCAGGCGCTCGTAGGCCCGGCCCCGCTCGAGGCAGGCGGCCGCGTCCGCGCGGTCGGAGATCTCCTCGAGGATGCCGCCGATCTCCTCCGCCGTCGCCGCCGTCGCGACGGAGCGGATGGGGCGCTCCTCGGTCGTCCCGCAGGCCGGCAGCAGGATCCCCGCCAGAAGGACCGCTACCAGCCCTCGGCGCCCAGCAGCTTCACGAAAACGCACCCGCACATCTTCTCCCGCGTCACGCGTCCATCCTCCCGGCGGAGGCGAAGGAGGTCCTGCTCGTCCTCGCCCCCCACCGGGATGACCATCACGCCCCCATCCCCCAGCTGCTCCACCAGGCTCGGCGGCACGGCGGGCGCTCCCGCCGTCACGATGATACGATCGAAAGGCGCTTCTGTTCCGACTCCCGACGATCCGTCGCCCACCGTCAGCCGGCCCCGCCTCCCGTAGCCCGCGGCGTCGAGGGCCGCCCGCGCCTTCGCCGAGAGCTCCGGCACGCGCTCCACGCTCAGGACGTCGGCCCCCAGCTCCAGCAGCACGGCCGTCTGGTAGCCCGAGCCGGTGCCCACCTCCAGGACGCGCTCCCCGCCGCGGAGCTCCAGGGCCTCGGACATGAGCGCGACCATGTACGGCTGGGAGATGGTCTGCTCGCGGCCGATGCCCAGCGGCTTGTCGTCGTACGCGCGCGCCTCGAGGCCCGCCGGCACGAACAGGTGCCTCGGGACCTTCCCGACGGCGGCGAGGACCCGGGGATCCCGGACGCCCCGCCGGGCGATTTGCTCCTCGACCATCCGGCGCCGCGCCGCGTCGAAGTCCGTCACGCCTCCTTACGTCGCCGGCTCGACGGGCTCGACCCGGCGGACCTTCATTTTCAGCACCTTCCGCGTGCCGTCCGTGATCTTCACTTCGTCCCCGATGCGGTAGCCCACGACCCACACGATCCGCTTGCCGTCGGTCAGGATCGGCACGCGGTCGCGCACCGCCTTTGGCACCTTGTTGTCGATGAAGAACTTCTTGAGCTTGGTCGACCCGCGCGAGCCGAGCGGCACGAAATGGTCGCCGCCCTTGCGGAGGCGAAGGGTCAGGGGGCCGTCGAGCTTCTCGAAGTCGATGACCTCCTCGGTGTAGTCCTTGTTGCGGATGAAGTCCTTGAAGGCGACGATCTTGCCTTCCTGGACCTCGGTGTCGATCTCCAGGCTGAGCTTCTTGATGATCGTGCGCCCCGGTACCTTGAGCTTGCGGTGCGCGAACTTGATCGCCGGCTGCGGCGGCCGCGGGTGGGCGATCTTGAGCACGTAGCCCTCGCGGCGGGCCTCGAGGCCGCGGGGCAGCCGGATCGCCTTCTGGAACCCGTGCTCGCCGCACAGCGAGATGATCTCCAGGTAGTGCTCGAAGTTCAGCTGCGGCACCCGCCCGAGCACCGTCTTCACCGCGCGGTCGATGATGAGGGTCTGGATGGCCGGAGGCAGGCGGGAAAACTCCTCGACGGACAGGCAGACTTCGCCTTCCCCCGAGATCATCCGCGTGTTCTCGTAGACCTCGTTGGCGATCTCCCGCAGGAGCAGGTAGAACGAGCCGGCCGTCTGGCCCAGCTTCACCAGCGCCATCTTCACCCGCGGATTGAACTCGCTCTCGATCATCGGCAGCAGCTTGTGCCGGATCTTGTTCCGCGTGTGCGACGTGTCGAAGTTCGTCAGGTCGGTCTTGTAGGCCGTCCCGCGCTCCCGCAGATACGTCTCGATCTCGAAGCGCTCCAGCTCGATGAGCGGCCGCACCACGAAGAGCTCGTGCTTGCGGGAGATCACCCGGATCGGCGCCATCCCCTTCAGCCCGCGCAGGCCCGTGCCGCGCAGGATGCGGTGCAGGATCGTCTCGGCCTGGTCGTCCAGGGTGTGCGCCATCGCGATCTTCTGGGCCTTCAGCTCGAGGCCCTTCTGCTCCAGCCAGTCGTGGCGCAGCTCGCGCCCCGCCTCCTCCTCCGTCCGCTTCTCCTTGGCCTGGTGGCTCTTGACGTCCACTTTCGCGGTGTGGAACGGAAGCTGGAGCTTCGCCGCCAGGTTGCGCACGAATTCCTCGTCCTCGTCGGACGACTTCCCCCGCAGCCCGTGGTTGACGTGGCCGACGTGGATCTTCCAGTTGAGCTGCTGGACTTCGTTGAGCTCGCGCAGGATGTGCAGCATCGCGACCGAGTCCGCTCCGCCGCTCACCGCGCAGAGAAGGGTCTCCCCCTGTCGGATCAGGTCGTACCCTTCGATCGTCAGGTACACCTTCTTCAGGATGTTCACGCGCGTCGCTCCATCCGCAGTATACCTCTTCGGCGCGCGATTATAGACCGCTCCCCGCCCGGGACAACAAACTTAGCGGAGGCTACTTGGGCGAAGGTTCTTTGAGGTGGGAAAACGCGGGGGATTTCGAGCGCTCGTAGTACACGCGGCCGTTGACCATCGTCAGCTCGACCAGGGTCCGGTAGTCGAAGGGATCCCCGTCCGTCACCACCAGGTCCGCGTCCTTCCCCTCCTCGATGGAGCCGATCCGCGTCTCCACGCCGCACGCCTCGGCGGCCCGGATCGTGATCGCCTCGAGGGCGGTCGCCTCGTCCAGCCCCCCCCGGATCGCGAACGCCGCTTCCATCGGCAGGTAGCCCAGGTCGCGACCCGGGATCCCGCCCGTCCCCGCGTCCAGCCCCGGCGGCACGATCGCGAAGCGGACCCCCGCCTTGCGCAGGATCGCGGCCTGCTCGATCGAGGAGCCCGACGGCCGCGTCGCCCCGCGCTCCGGGTGGACCTTCACCCCGCGGACCGAAAAGACGCAGCTCGCGCGCGAGCGCCCGATGGCGTCCGGCAGCGTCCAGCCTTCGTAAACGCCCGTCAGGACCGCCCGGATCCGGAACTCCTCCAGCAGCTCCAGCGCCTTCTGGATCTTCTCCGCGTCGCCCGCCGGGATCCGCGCCACCACCTCGCCGCGCAGCAGCTTGAGCCAGCGCTCGGCCGCCGGCGACGGCTTCGGCGGCGCTTCGCCCGCCGCGAGCTTGCCCTCCGAACGCCTCCGCTCGAAGGCCCGCTCGTCCTCGAGATGGGCCCGCGCCCGCCGCAGCCCTTCCCGCAGCTCGTGGCGCTCGGACGGGCTGCCCCGCACCCAGGCCGCCAGCGACACCGACGCCGGCTCCAGCAGCACCATGCCGTCCAGCGTGCCGTAGGTCATCTTCACGACCGCGTCCGACGGCGGCGCGTTCCCCCCGCCGCCCCCGAAGAAGCCGTCGGAGGATCCGCCTTCCACGAACGCGCTCGTCAGGCCGCCCGCCAGCGCCACCTTGATCGATTCGTGGAAGGGATCGAGCGCGTCCGCGATCTTGCCCTGCCCGCCGCCCGCGCCCAGGCCCGTCGCCCGCGCCGCGATGAAGCCCGGCAGCACCCGCTTGCCCGTGACGTCGATCCGGACCGTCCCCTCCGGCAGCTCGAAGCCCGTCCCCACCCGCGCGATCTTCCCGTCCTTGACCAGGACCGTGCCGCCCTTGTGGACGCCCTGCGTGACCGTGTGGACGTCGCCCCCCGTGAGCGCCACGGGCTTCGCCTGCGCGAGCAGGACCAGGAGCAGGATCATCGGACGTCCTCCGCGTAGATCTCCCGACCTCCCAGGAACACGCGGCGGAGCCTGGCCTTCGCCGAGAGCGGGTCGCCGTCGAAGAGGAGGAGGTCGGCGTCCTTCCCCTTCTCCAGCGAGCCGAGCCGCTTGTCCGCCCCGAGGAGCTCCGCGGGCGCCGTCGCGAGGGCCCGCAGGGCCGTCTCGCGGGGGAGCCCGTGCTTCACGAGCTCCATGACGCGGAACAGGTGCCCTTCGAGCGATTCGTCCCGGTCGTCCGGGGGAGCGAAGGCGATCGTCACGCCCGCCCGCGCCAGCTCGGCCGCCGGGTTGACGCGGTCGCGCGTGAACGGCGCGAAGACCAGCTCGGGCCGCAGGATCACCGCGGCCTTCCGGCGGCCCAGCTCCTCGGCGGCCTTCCAGGCGTCCGAGGACGCCAGCAGCACCACCCGGGGCTTGAACTCCGCGAAGCCGTCGAGCACCTGCCAGAAATGCAGGATCTCGGCCGGCGAGGAGACCTCGACGAGCCCCGGCAGCTCGCCGTTGAGAAAGCGCGCGACCGGGGCCGTCTTCTCGTCGGGCTTCTTGGCCGCGTCCTTCTTCTGCGCCTCGATCGCCTTGCGGGCGCCGTCCAGCGCCTGCCGCAGCGCGTCCTTCGCCGGCGTGCCCGTCCGCATCCGGACGCGCAGGAACGCGTCCGCGTCCACCAGCATCGCGGCCCGGTCGCCGCCCACCGGCTTCAGGAGGGCGCCGACGCCCGACACCGTGACGCCGCCCGGATGGACGGCCGCCGCCGTGAAGCCCGCCCGGGCGAAGCGGTCGTACACGTCCAGCGACGGATTGATCTCGTCGGCCGCGCGGTGGTGCGGCGTCGAGCCGACGCCCCCCGCGTCCCCCCCGCGCGCCAGGCCGAGCCGGGACGCGGCGTGCACCATCCCCGGCATCGCCGTCCAGCCGCGGGCGTCGACGACCTTCGCCCCCTCGGGGACCTTCACGTCCTTCCCGATCTCCGCGATCTTCCCGTCCTGGATCAGGATCGCGCCCTCGGCGATCTCCGTCCCGTTCCCCACGAGAATGCGAACGCGCGTGACCGCCGTGGGCCGGTCCGCGTCGCCTCCCAGGAGCAGGAGCAGCAGGATCATGCGACGTCCCTCATTCGCGGGTCACCCGCGTCCACGGCGCGCCCGGCCGCGCCCGCCGCTGCTCGCGCAGCCCCACGTCGAAGCGCGCCTCCCGCTCGTCCCGCGCCGCCCCGAAGGCCGACCGCCCTTCGAAGGCCCCGGGCTCGGCCGGCGCGCCCAGCAGGTCCAGCAGCGTCGGCGCGAAGTCGATGTGCTGGTAGTCCGCGTCGCGGATCCCGGGGCGGATCGACGGCCCCCGCGCCAGGAACGGGATCCGGATCTCCCCCTCCGCCGGCATCGCCCCCTGCGACCGCGCGCCGTGGTCGCTCGTGACGATCAGGAGCGTCCGGTCGTAGAGTCCCCGCGCCTTCAGGCGGTCCGCCACGAGGCCCACGAGGCGGTCGACGCCCCGGGCCGCCTCCAGGTAGTTCGCGTACACCGCGCGCGTGTTTCCGGCGGGCCCCTCGAAGTGGTCGTGCGGCCGGCCGTGGCGCCGCCCTTCGGCGTCCACCCGGAACGGCGCGTGCGGCAGCGAGCAGTGCCAGTAGAGCACGCGGCCGGGCCCCGCTTCGCGGTCCACCAGATCCAGGAACGACGCCGTCTCGGAGCCGAGGACGTCGACGTCCGACGCGATGTCCCAGAGGTCGGGAGGCGGCAGCCGCGCGGGGTTCGGCGACGTCCACCCTTCCGCGTAGAAGTCGGATTCGATCAGGAGCGTCCGCATGAACGTCAGGACGTCGAGGGGCCCCAGCCGGAAGGCCTCGGCGTCGGTCCGGCAGAGATACCGGTCCCCCGGTTTCGCCGCCCGCTCCCGCAGTTGAAGCCGGAACGTCGGCCAGGCCATCTGCAGGGTCACGCGATGGGAGTCGCGCAGGCGATCGAAGACCGTCGGGACGTCGACTTCCGGCTTCACCCGGCCGGTGAACATCGTCAGGACCGACGCTTCCGTTCGCGAATGGTTGCTGATCGCCTCGGGGAACCAGGCGCCTTCGTCGGCGATCGCGGCGACCCGCGGAAAGCGCGCGCGGTCGATCGCCCCGTCCTTGACCAGGGTGTCGAGCCCCCATTCGTCGAAGACGAGCAGCACCACGGGCGGTCCGGGATGCGGGGGCCCCGCGTCGGCCGTCTCCGCGGCGGCCGCCGGCCGGCTCCAGGCGCCGAGCAGGTACTGCCCGGCCAGGAGAGGTCCGAGGAGGCCGAGGACGGCCACGTAGCGGCCCGCGCCCGCCGGGAAGCGATAGGCCAGCAGGAACACGCCGGCGGCGGCCGCCGCGTAGGCGGGCAGCGCCGCCCACGACGGGAGCAGCGCGTAGAAGCCCGCGGCATAGTAGATCTGCGCCTGCCGGAGCACGAGGACGGCCGTCAGCGCGTACAGAAAGCTCCGCCAGAGGCGCGTCCCCCGCTCGTCGCGCGTGAGAAGGGTGTCGAGCCCGAACAGGACGAGCGCGGGCAGGAGCTGGACCCAGACGACGACCCAGGCGTGGAAGGACAGGGCCGAGGGAAAGTGGTCCCGGTTGCCGCGGACGATGTTGAAGAAGATCTGGCTGCCGCCGAGCGTGACGACCGCCAGGGCGATCCCGGCCCGCTCCCAGGGAAACGCCTTCTTCACCATCCGCCTCCGAACGTGACGCGCTTGGCCACGCGCTCGTCGTAGACGACCTTGCCGCCGATCATCGTCAGGAGCGGGCGGTTCCGGGGGTCGAGCGGATTCCCGGTCCAGATCACGACGTCGGCGTCCTTGCCGGGCTCCAGCGAGCCCAGCCGGTGGTCGATCATGACGGCCTTCGCCGGCTCGATCGTCACCGCCCGCAGGGCCACCTCTTCCGGCAGCCCCAGCCGCACCGCCATCGCCGCCTGGAAGATCAGCTCCTCCTCCGGCACCACCGGCGAGTCCGTGTTGATCGACAGCCGCTCCACGCCCGCCTTCCGGTACTCGGCGGCGATCCCGTAGCAGCGGCCGTCGTGCACCATGATCGTCCAGTCGTACTGCCGCGGCCCGATGTTCGCCGGCAGGCCGCGCGAGGCGATCTCCGCCGCCGCCTTGAAGCCGCCGAACTCGCCGTGCGAGACGATGCACGGCACCTTGAACTCGTCGTGAAAGATGCGCACGGTGCCCATGACGTCCCGGGCGTCCGCCGTGTGGATGATCACGGGCCACTTGCGCTGGAAGAGGCCCCGCATCATCTCCAGGCGCTCGCGCCGCTCCGGGCGGGCCGTCTTCGGATCCTTTTCGTGGACCTCCCAGGCCGCGTTGTACGCGCGGGCTTCCTCGAGCAGCGTCCGCAGGCCCCACCACATGCCCATGCGCGACGTCCCCAGGTCGCCGCCGTGCCGCTCCGGATTCCAGGCCTGCGCGACCTTCATCGCGCCCGGGTGCCGCACGATCAGCTCCTCGATCGTCTTCCCGCCCGCCGTGTGCATCAGCGTCCCGAAGCCCCCGACGTTCGTGCCGCTGCCCGGGATGTAGAGCACCGTGGTGACGCCCCCGGCGACGGCGTCCTTGAGGAGCTCGCTCTCCGGGTCGATCGTCGCCTTGGTCGACAGCTCGGGGTTCGTCGGATGGACCATGTCGTTGATGTCGCGCAGCGTGCCGCCGACGTGGCAGTGGAGGTCGATGAGCCCGGGCGTCGCCCAGGCGTCCGGGAAGTCGAGCGTCCGCGCGCCCGCCGGGACCTCCCCGGTCCCCACGGACGTGATCTTCCCGTTCTCGATCAGGATGACCCCGCCGTCGATCGGCTTCCCGGCCGCCGTGAAGATCTTGCCCGCGCGGATCGCGATCACCTCGCGCGCCGGCGCCGCCTGGACGGCCAGCAGCAGCGGCAGACAAAGCAGGGCCCGCATCACTTGCCTCCCGCCACGATCTTGCCTTCGACGATCACCCACTTCACGCGGCTGGCCGGAGCGAACGGGTCCCCGTCGAAGACCACGAGGTCCGCGTCGCGGCCCCGCTCGATCGCCCCGATGCGCGTCTCCATCCGCAGCATCCGCGCCGGCGTCGCCGTCATCGCGCGGAGGGCGTCGGCCGGATCCAGCCCGTGGCGGACGGCCCAGGCCGCGCCCAGCGGGAGGTCGCGCGCGGCGCCGCCGGAGGCGAAGGCCACCGGCACGCCCTGCGCGGCGAGCGCCTCGGCCGCGTTGAGGTCGCCGCCGCGGCGGTCGCGCAGGATGAGCTCCGGCGAGAGCACGACGCCCGCGCCGCGGACCGTCTCGCCGGCCCAGGCGGCCTCCTCGGAGCCGGCCAGCACCAGGTCGAGCTCCTGCTCCGTCCGGAAGACCTTCACGGCGTTCTCGATCGCGGGGAGGTCGCGCGCGACCGCGATCACGGGGATCTCGCGGCGGAAGACGCGGCGCCAGGGATCCAGGGGCTCGTCTTTCTTCGGCGCCTTGGCCTCCTCGACGGCCCGCTTCGCCTCGAACGCGCCTTTGGTCTCCTTGCCGGACGCCAGGGTCCGCCAGGTGCCCTTGAGAACGTGGGGGCCGGCGGGCTTCGCCGTCAGCTCCGCCTCGAAGCCCTCCCGCTTGCGGGACAGCTTCAGCTCGTCCTTCTCGAACGTCCCTTCCAGGGGCTCGGCGACGCCGGCCGTCACGGCGGACTGGAACGTCCCCGTCGCCTTCGTCCCGTCCAGCTTCAGCTCCAGCGTGAAGTCCGTCTTCCCGTCGAGCGTGCCCGTCCACTTGCCTGTGATCGGATCCCCGGCCTTCGCCTCGCGCTCCTTCTTGGCCCGCTCGAAGGCCTCCCATTCGTCGTGGTACTTCCGGGCGCGGACGACCGCCTCCTTCAGCGCGGCCAGCCCGGCCGTGCCTCCCTGGACCGGCACCTTGAGCGCCGCCGTCTCCCGCAGCACCGTGGCCTGCCCCGCCGAGAGACGCACCAGGCCGCAGGGCCCCGCCCCTTCCGGCGCCAGCAGGACCGCCGTCACCCCGGAGGCCGACGCCGCCGCGAACTCGGGCGCCGAGAGCCGCGCGAGGACGGAGGGCGACGGCGTGAGCGGCCCGCCCCCGGACGTCCGCCCTTCCCCGCGCGCGCCGCGCTCGGTCTTGTCGCCGTCGAGCCCGATCCAGGCGCCGAAGTCGATGAAGCCCGGCGCGACCGTGCCCGCGGGCGCCTCCAGGACGCGGGCGCCTTCGGGGATCGGACGTCCCCGGCCCACGAACGCGATCTTCCCGCCTTCGACGATGACCAGCCCGTCGGTCACGACGCCGGGCCCGCCCGTGAGGATCCGGCCCGCCCGGATCACCAGCGTCTCGCCCGGCTTGCCCGTGTCCCGCAGCGCGCGGTAGGTCTGGACGTCGCCTTCCTTCCGCTCGAAAACGGTCTCGCCTTCGATGAGGACACGTTCGACGGCCGCCGTGCCCCCGAACGGATCGCCCGAGAGGATGACCAGGTCCGCGTCCCGGCCCGGCGCGAGCGTGCCCACCCGGTTCGACACCCCGAGGATCTCCGCGGGCACGCGCGTCACGGCGCCGAGCGCCTGCTCGGCCGTGAGCCCGCCCCGCACCGCCGCCGCCGCGATGAACAGCAGCTCCCGGAGGTCCCCGTCCCGCGGCGCGTGCAGCGCCGTCGTCACGCCCGCCTTCAGCAGCGCGGCCGCGCCCTCGAAACGGCCGGGCGGCGTCTCTTCGGGCCCGCCCCGCCGCCCCGGCGCGTACGTCGGGTTGTAGATGACCGGGACCTTCTTCGCCGCCAGGAAATCCGCGATCTCGGGCGCGCCCTCGGCGTCGACGAGGATCGCCTTCCGTCCCAGCTCCTCCGCGAGCAGCACGGCCTTCATCAGGTCGTCCGCCTCGCCGGCCTCGAAGATCCAGGGCCGCGCCTTGTCCGTCTTCGCCGCCGCCTCCCGCAGCGCCGCGAACTGCCCCATCCGGGACGCGGGATACTGCCGCCGCGCCGGCAGGATGGGATTCTCGGCCGTCGGCGGCACCGGCGGCTTGAAGATCTCCGGAGGATTCTTCGACGGCTCCCCCAGCGTCACGTGGAGGCCCCACGAGGCCGCCAGCGTCCGCCGCGCCGGGTCCTTCCCCGCCGTCTTCACGACCGCGCCCTGCCCCGACACCAGCCGCCGGCTCCCGGGCGACACGTAGGCCGTCGTCACCCCGCCGGAGAGGTGGGAGCGGAGGCCGTCGAAGAAATCGAAGCCGTCGATCGCCCGGACGTCCGGCGCGACCGACTCGTCGCCGTCGCGGCCGCCGTCGGCCAGGCTCGTGTGGGCGTCGACGAGCCCGGGAATGACGACCTTCGAGGACGCGTCGAGGATCTTCGCGCCGGCCGGCGCGTCGCCGCCCGCGCGGACCTCGACGATCTTCCCCGCCTTGATCACGATCCAGGCCTTCTCGACCGGCGCGCCCGTCCCGGTGTAGACCTTCCCCGCGCGGATCACCGTGACGTCCTGGACCAGCGCGAGAAGCAGCGCGATCACTTTTTCGTCTCCGGCAGGACCCGCTTGAGGCGCTCGTCCTTCGAGCGCTCGTAGGCCGTCTGCCCGTCGATCAGCACGCGGTCCACCCAGGTCTGGACGTCGAGCGGATCGCCGGTCAGCAGCGTGAGGTTGGCGTCCTTGCCTTTCTCGATCGACCCCATGCGCGCGCCCAGCCCCAGGATCTCCGCCGGAGCGAGCGTGATCGCGCGGAGGGCGTCGGCCCGCGACATCCCGTGCTTCACCGCGGTGGCCGCCTGGTACCAGAGATAGGCGCCGCCGTACGGCGAGCCGTCCGTCTGGAAGGCGAAGCGCACGTCGGCCTTCGCGAAGGGCGTCGCGCCGATCCGCCGGACCTCTTCGTGCTTCTCCTCGTCCGTCTCCCAGTAGGCGAGCTCGGAGGCGAGGACGACGTCCAGCTTGCGCTTGGCGATCTCTTCCGCCGCCTTCCACCCGTCGCGACCGAGGACGAGCACGGGCCGGAACTTGTAGGTCTCGGCGAGCTCCATGGCCTTCAAGGCGTCGGAGGCCGTCGGGCAGTACACGAACGCGGGGAGCGCGCCCTTGAGCAGGCGCCCGAGGGGCTCGCGCTTGGCGGCGGCCTCGGAGGGCGGCCCGTCCTTCGGCTCCTTCGCGCCTTCGGCGGCCTCGTCGAGCTCGCGGCGGAGCGCGGCGACGTGGGCCATCCGGCTCATGCCGGCGCGGGGCTTGAGGGAGATCTTGAGGAAGGCGTTCTTCGCGACGAGCATGCGCTCGGTCGTCGCGCCCCAGGGCTTCATGACGCAGGCCTGGCCGCCGATCAGGGTGTCGTTGCCCGGCGCCACCAGGAGCGTCGTGATGCCCTGCCGCAGCGCGTCCTCGAAGTAGGGGTCGACGGGATTGACGGCGTCGAACGCGCTCACGAACGGGACGCTGGCCATGCGCTCGTTGGGGCGGTCCATCCCGCGGAAGGTGTGCGCCTCGATCAGGCCGGGCATCAGCACCTTGCCCGTCGCGTCGATCGTCTTGGCGTCCCAGGGGATCTCGACGTCCTTCCCCACCGCCTCGATCCGGCCGGCCCGCACGAGCACGGTGCCGCCTTCGATCTCCGCGCCGCTGATCGTGATCACGCGCGCGTTCTTGATCGCGAGGACGCCGTCCTCCGCCTTCGCGCGGGGAGGAACCGCTTCGGCGGACCCGTCCGGCGCGGCGCCGAGGAGCAGCGGAAGGATCGCGAGCCAGCGCGCCATCTATTTGCCTCCCGAGAGGAACCGGCCGCCCACCATGACGCGCTCGACGGCCGAGCGCGCGTCCAGGGGATCGCCCGAATACACCGCGAGGTCGGCGTCCCGGCCATCCTCGATCGCGCCCACGCGGTCCGCGACGCCCAGGATCCGCGCGGGAGCCGAGGTGATCGCCCGGAAGGCGTCGGCCCGCGACGCCCCGTGCTTCACCGCGAAGGCCGCGGCGGCGAGGAGCGATTCCGCGTCTCCACCGGGCGAGGCGAGCGCCGTGTCCACGCCCGCCGCGCGCAGCCGCGCCAGGGCGTCCGGCCGGGCGTCCACGCCCGCCGGATCCAGATCGAGGGTGGAGCGCAGCACGACCGGCACCTTGCGGGCGGCCAGGACGTCGGCGCGCTTCCAGGCTTCGCGGCCGTCTTCCACGACGAGCGCCAGCCCGAAGTCGGCCGCCAGCGCGAGCGCGGTCTCCAGGTCGGTCGCGGCCGCGGCCGCCACCCGCACGGTCAGCTTCCCCGCCAGCGCCGCGCCCAGGATCTCGGCCTCGGCGCCCGCGCAGCGTCCCTCGCGGGCGTCGACGAAGGCCTTGCGGAACTCCCAGACCACGCCCATGCGGGTCGTGGGACGTCGGGCGAAGAACGTCGCCGGGCCGCCGCGCGGCGGATAGTTGCCCGCGGACGGCTCCGCGCCGAGCGCGGCCTTGAGGTCGGCGCGCTCGCGCAGCGGGCGGAAGCGGTCGGGCCCGCCCGTCTTCACGACGGCGCCCACGCCGCCGACGACGTTCCGGTTGCCGGGCCCGAGGTAGGCCGTCGTCAGCCCGCCGAGCGCGGCCCGCCGCAGGACCGGCGCGCCCGGCTCGAACGCGTCGAGGGCCGACAGCGCCGGCGTCACCTCGCGGCCCTCCTCGTTCTGGGCTTCCGCGAGCCGGCTGCCGGCGTCGACGAGGCCGGGCATCAGGACCTTGCCCGCGAGATCGACGACCCGCGCGTTCGCCGGGGCCTCGATGGACGCGGCGACCCGCGTGATCTTGCCGCGCTCCACGAGCACGCTCGCCTTCTCCAGTTCCGGGCCCAGCCCGGTCACCACCCGCGCGTCCTTGAGCAGCGTCGGCGCCTCGTCGGCCTGAAGCGCAACGACAAATCTTCCCGGGATGTTTGTCCCAGGGACAAACATCCCGGGAAGATTTATCGTCGTCAGGATCAGCAGATGGAGGGCGATCACGGCGACTCCCTCCGGAACGTCACGCGGCCCTTCACGACGGCCAGCTCCGCCGCGCTCGCGGACGAGAGCGGATCGCCGGTCCAGACCACCAGGTCCGCGTCGGCGCCTTCCTTGAGCTCCCCGCAGGAGAGGCCGAACAGCGAGGCCGGCGTCGTCGTCAACGCGCGCAGCGCGTCGGCCGTCGACATCCCCGCCTTCACCGCCAGGATCGCGGCCACGCGCAGCTGCGCCTCCGAGGTCCGCGGCGCGTCGCTGATGAGAGCCACGGGCACGCCCGCCTTCGCCAGGAGCCCGGGCGTCGCCAAGATCTCAAGGGGGTCGTGCGGCGTCAGCGGACCGAACGCGACCGCGACGCCGGCGGCGCGGAGGGCGTCGACGGCCTTCGCCGCCTCGCGCGCGTGGACCAGGACGATCCGGGCGCCGGTGTCGGCCTTCAGCGCGAGGGCCGAGCGGATCTCGCCCTCGGTGGACGCGTGGACGAAGAGCGGGCCCTCGAGAGGGGCCGAGCGGAGGAAGTCGCGCAGCAGCCGCAGCGCGCCGCCGCGCGAGGTGGGCTCGCGGTCCCGGCGGAGGGTCTCTTCGCCGAGCGACGCCTTGAGGCCGGCGGCGTCGCGCTGGAGGGCGCGGTCGTAGCGCTCGCCGTTGAGGTGGACGAGGCCGACGCGGCCGCCGACCACGTTGCCCTCGCCCGGAGCGATGGCCACGCGGGTGACGCCCGAAGCCAGGGCGTCCCGGACGTCGGGATGCCGCGTCGCGAAGCCTTCGACGGCCTTCACGCGCGGGGTGAGGGGCTCGGTGGGCTCCTCGGCTTCCCAGGCGCTGCCCAGGTGCGAATGGGCGTCGACAAAACCGGGGACGATCCAGGCGCCCTTGGGGAGAGCCAGGGTCTTGGCGCCGGCGGGGATCTCGGCCTCGGCGGCGATCTTCAGGATCCGGCCGCCCGCGAGGACGACGGTCGCCTCTTCGGGCTCGACGGCGGGATCGCGGAGGACGAGGCCGCGGAGCACGAGGGTTTCGGACGGCTCCTGGAGGAGGGCGACGCAGAGCAGGAGGAGGCTCACGATCCCTCCCCGTCCACGACGGTCCGCTCGACGGACGTGCGGGCGTCGAAGGGATCGCCGCTGAGGATCACGAAATCCGCGCGCTTGCCTTTCTTGAGCGAACCGATCTCCGCGTCGAGGCCGAGCGCCCGCGCCGCGCCGATCGTCACGGCCTCGAGGGCGCGCTCGCGGTCCAGGCCGCGCGAGGCGGCGACGCCCGCGGCCTCCGCCAGGAAGCGCGAGGCTCCCGCGTCGTTCCCGAATGATCCGATCGCCAGCACGGCCACGCCCGCCTTCGCGAGGGCCGCCGCGCACGCGGGCGTGTGCCGCAGGGTTTCGGCCGTCGTCGGGCCGTAGCGGAGCACGGGGCCGACCACCACCGGCACCTTGGCCTTCGCGAGATCGGCGCCCCGCTCGAAGCCCTCGGCGGCGCCGTCGAGGATCAGGCGCAGCTTGAACTCCTCCGCGAGCCGCAGCGCGTAGCCGATCGAGTCCGCCGCGTGCGCTTCCATCCGCACCCGCAGGGGGTCCGCGCCGTCGAGGGCCCGGGCGAGGACGTCCTTCGCCGGATCGCGCGCGGGCTTCGTCGGCTCCTTGAGCCCCTTCTCGCCCGCGGCCTTCTTGGCGTCGTGGGCTTTCTTCTCCGCCTCGTACTTGTCCCAGGCCTCGCGGTAGGCCCGGGCGCCCTCCAGAAGCTGGGTCATCTGGCGGTAGGCCTCGTAGCGCCCGGCGGCCGTCGAGATTTCCCCGCTCCGCGCCAGCGAGAGGTGCAGGGCCGCGCGCCGCTTGAAGATCGACGGCTTCGCGCCGAGACGCACGACCGCCCCGAGGCCCGTCCCGGCCGGCGCGACGTAGACGGTGGTCACCCCCCGCGCCCTCAACTCCGATCCGTCCGGCCGGAAAAAGTCGAGGGCGTCCGCGACGTCGTGCTCCGGCGAGCCGGCGACGCGATCCCCCGCGTCGAGGAAGGCCCGGGAGGCCGCGTCGACCAGGCCGGGAATGACCGTCTTGCCGGAGAGGTCCACGACCTTCGTGCCGTCGGGGAGAGGGACGTCGACGCCCACCGCCTCGATCAGGCGGCCGCGCACGAGAAGGGTGCCGCGCTCGATCGGGGCGCCTTCGCCGGTGTGGAGCCGGGCGCCGCGATAGGCGGTCGCCGGCTCTTGCGCCGATAGAAGAAGCGCGAGGAGGAAGGACAAACGGCCACCCCCAGACTGGCTGAGACCCCTACTATATCGTCAGTTCTACGGGGAAATCACGACTGGAGTTTGAGGCGGGGGACCTTGGCGACGTCCAGGGGCGGCGGGGCGTCCTCCGTGAGGACCTTGTGCATGACGCCGTTCATGCGGCGGATGAAGTTCTTGAGGTCGACGTCCCAGTAGCGGTCCGGATAGCCTTCGAAGCGGGCCAGGGCGAGCCGGAAGCGGGAGCGGGCGCCGCCGAAATTGCCGCGGCCGTAGTGGTGCAGGGCCACGGCGGAGAGGATCAGGCCCTGAAGGAAGCTTTTCTCCTCGCCGAAGCGCTCCAGCCAGAGGGATTCCCAGTGGTCGTGGGAGGCGTAGAAATCGCCCCGGTTGAACGCCTCGACGCCTTCCAGGAAGCGGGGGTCATGCTCCATGCTCGTGTTGACGTTCTGACGCGGTCATTTCGTCAACGC
>DASVNH010000252.1:0-14394 GCA_036383955.1 Planctomycetota bacterium
CACCACCGAGACACCGAGAACACCGAGATGCACTTTGTGAATCCCCCCCACGCCCCCCCGGGGGGGGGGAGGGGGGGGAACTCCACAATACGCGCCTCGGTGTTCTCGGTGTCTCGGTGGTGAATCGTAGGAGCTTCGCATGCTGACGCTCTGTTTGCTCCTGCAGGCGATCCCCGCCGACCGGACCGCCGACTGGAGCCGGGCCGGCGTGCCCGAAGTCCCCGTGCGCTCCCGGGTCGTCGAGGTGCGCGGCGACCCGCAGGAAGCCATCGACGCGGCGCAGCCCGACGACATCCTGCTCCTGCCCGCCGGCATGTACGACGGCCTCCGCCTCAAGAGCCGCATCACGCTGCGCGGCGAGGGGCCGTCGAAGACGATCATCAAAGGCACGCTCACCATCGGGCTCGGCGGCGCCGACTGGTGGTACCCGCACCGGCTGAGGGTCGACGTCCAGGGGAAGCGGGGCGTCGAGTCGCTGCGGGTGTCGGACAGCTCGAAGCTGAAGCCCGGCATGGTGGTGCAGCTGGCGCGCGACCTCCAGCGCCAGGTCACGCAGATCGTGTCGACGACCGAGACGCACGTGACGGTCTCGCCGGCGCCGCTCTTCGACCTCCCCGAGGGCTCGGCGCTCCGGCCGGGCGGGCGCATGGCCGAGTATGTGGGCGTCGAGGACCTCGGCATCGAGGGCGCGGGCCGGATCGGGATCTGGATGGCGGGCGCCTACGGCTGCTGGGTGAAGAACGTCCACGTGCGGAACATCGACTACGCCCACATCCAGATGAGCGACGCGCTCTTCTGCGAGATCCGCCAGTGCTACGTCGGGTCGCGGACCGGCGACACGGGCGCCGGGATCCAGCTGGCGACGTCCTCCTTCTGCAGGATCGAGGACAACGTCATCGTGGACACGCAGCTCGAGGTCCACGCCTCTTCCGGCAACGTCGTCGCCTACAACCTCTTCCGGGACTTCGAGATCTACGGCGTCCTCGGGCCCGCCATCAGCTCCAACGCGCGGCCCCAGAGCGGCTTCAACCTTTACGAGGGCAACGTCGCGCCGAAGTTCCAGGCCGACGGCCATTACGGCGGCGGCGCGCACGACACGGTCTTCCGCAACCGGCTGCACGGGACGTCGCTCGACACTCCCAAGTCCTGGATCTGCGTGAACCTGAGCAAGTCCACGCGGAACGCCTCGATCGTGGGCAACGTGCTGGGCGCGCCCGGCCACCCCTGGCTCTACGACGAGGGGAAGGGCAACCTGATCTATTCCTTCGGCGACCCCGACGCCCGCGCCACCGCCATCGTGAAGGGCAACTTCAACTGGAAGGACGCGAAGGTGCCGGAGGCGGAGGCCGTCGATCCCCTCCCCCCGAGCCTCTACCTGAAGTCGAAGCCCGCGTGGTGGGGCGCCGCGGCCTGGCCCCCCTTCGGCCCGGACGTCGCCTTCGAGAAGAACAAGATCCCCGCGGAAACCCGGTGATGCACCACCGAGACACCGAGAACACCGAGATGCTCTTTGTAGATCCCCCCGGGGGGGAGGGGGGGACCTCCTCAAAGCGCGCCTCGGTGTTCTCGGTGTCTCGGTGGTGAACGGATTCAGGAGATAGACATGTTGCTGCTGCTGCTCGCGCTTCAGACCGCCGAGGTCGGGCCCGCCAAGATCACCGTCGTGGGCGGCGGCGCCGAGATCAAGAAGAAGCGGGGCGAGCCCCTCACCGAGATCGTCCCGGGGCCGGGCTCGAAGACGCTGAGGGTCGACGTCCCCTCGCGCTACGTGGTGCTGCCCGACTTCTTCTCCGATGACCTCGTGTTCGATCCGACAAAACTCCCGGGAGCAATTGTCGAATTGCCCAGCGAGAACTTCCTGCTGCACCTGGCGGGCGACGGGAAGTCGATCGTCATGGTCGTCTTCGAGAACCGCGACCAGGACGTGAAATGC
The DNA here is from genome assembly GCA_036383955.1 of Planctomycetota bacterium. Lineage (GTDB taxonomy): Bacteria > Planctomycetota > MHYJ01 > MHYJ01 > JACPRB01 > JACQFK01. The sequence goes on from DASVNH010000252.1 coordinate 1,934, forward strand.
CGGATGTCGAAGGGCCAGTTCCAGGGCTCGGAGATCGAGTTCGGCGGCAAGAAGATCTGGGTGGCGTCGCTCGAGGCGCCGAAGATCTGGCATTCGACGTCCGACGTCAAGCCCGGCCCGCAGAAGCTCGACTGGACGATGCCGTGGCCGGCGCAGTGGCGCGTCGACTTCACGCGGCCCGACGAGCTGACGGACAGCTGGGACCTGCTCCTCCAGAAGACGGAGGGCGGCGAGTACACGAAGCCCTCGTGGATGGGGGCAGGCGCGGAGAAGCTCGGCGCGGCCCGCAAGCGCTGGACGACGGTGCTCGGCTCGTTCCTGTACCCGTGCTGGTCGGATCCGAAGGGCGTCGCGTACCTCGAGCCGCTGCGGCACGAGCAGCTGAAGCTCGGCGGCCCGGTGGTGATCTATCCGGCGAACCGCGTGCCGGAGACGCCGCTCGACGCCTTCACCGTGCTGGACGTCGCGCGCGCCGCCCTCGGCGCCGGCCCCTGCGAGTACATCCTCGACCTCGACAACCAGAAGTCGTCGAACAAGGGCCACGCGACCTGCTGGACGCGCGACTGGCTGCACCCCGTCTACCAATCCGGACAGCAGAAGGCCAAGCGCGCGGAGGTTGAAAAGAACCTCGACCAGGTGCTCGTCTTCGTGAAGAACATCCGCGGGCGGATCACGCGCTACTCCGACTTCCTCCGCGAAACCCGGACGTACCTGGCGGCGCAGGCGAAGGCCAATCCGGGGCTCAAGAAGTCGATCGACGCCCTGGACGCCATCGCCCAGTCGGCCGACAAGCGCTACAAGGCCCGGGAAGTCCAGATCCGCACGGTGGAGGCCGTCGAAAAGTTGACGGCCGACTTCCGCGGATACGAAGGCCCGGACGCCTTCGCGAAGTGCAAGGCCTACACCGACGTGCTGGTGGAAGTCGGCGACAACCAGGACCAGCTCGCCGGCGAGCTGCGCTGGGAGGTCCGGGCCCTGCGCCAGCGCGCCGGCCTGCTCCTCGCCGCCGAGCCGAAGATGGCCGAGATCGCCGCCGAGCTCCGCAAGCGGACCCAGGACATCCTCCGCGGCCCCGCCGGCCACGAAGGCGCCCGCCACTAGGCGCGATCACCACCGAGACACCGAGGACACCGAGGTGTATTCTGTGGGTCCCGGGGGGACGTCTACAAAGCGCGCCTCGGTGTTCTCGGTGTCTCGGTGGTGCAGGGGAGATCCACATGCTGCTGCTCTTGCTCGCGCTCCAGGAAGTCCAGCGGATCCCGTTCCCGGACGAGCGGCTGCCCGTGTTCGGGCTGGCCTGGTTCGCCGAAGACAAGCCCACGCTCCGGCGGCTGCCCGAGCGGCTCAAGGAGTCGTTCCGCAAGCCCGTCTGGGATCTCGCCCAGCATCCGTCGGGCGGTCGGATCCGCTTCCGGACCGACTCCCTCAAGGTCGGCCTCACCGCGCAGTCGGACCCCAGCGCCATGCACCACATGCCGAGCGTCGGCCAGAACGGCTTCGATTGCTACGTCGACGGCGAGTACGTCAACAGCGCCTGGCCCGACGCCAAGGGCAAGATCGTGAAGACGTGGGACGTCGGGTCCGCCCGCAAGCTCCGCGACATCACGCTCTACCTGCCGCTCTACAAGGCGGCGTCGATCCAGGAGGTGACGTTGGAGATTGGAGCCAGGCTGGAATCTCCAAGCCCGTTCGCGTTGCCCAAGCCGGTGGTGCACTACGGGTCGAGCATCACGCAGGGCGGCTGCGCGAGCAACGCGGGCGCGAGCTGCCAGGCGTTCGTGTCGCGCTGGCTGAACGTCGACTTCGTGAACCTCGGCTTCAGCGGGAACGGGATGGGCGAGCCGGCCCTGGCGGCGGCGATCGCCGAGATCGACGCCGCGTGCTACGTGCTCGACTTCTGGGGCAACCCGTCGCCGGAGGCCTACGAGGCGGCGCTGCCGCCGTTCGTCGACGTCCTCCGCAAGAAGCGCCCGGCGACGCCCATCGTGGTGACCAGCCCGTTCTATTTTCCGGGCGAGGCGCTGGGCGGCGGCCTGGCCCAGGCCCAGAAGCGCAAGCGCGAGTTCGCCCGGGCGTTCGTCGACGGCCGCAAGGACCCGACGATCACGTTCGTCGACGGCCTGGAGATGCTCTCCCGCGAGCAGGCGGCGGGCCTCGTCGACGGCATCCACGCCAACACCCTGGGCTTCTGGTTCAACGCCAAGGGCTTGGAGCCGCACCTCCGCAAGGCTCTGGGGCTGGCGAAGTAGAATCACGAATCACGGTCGTCCCCCCTGCCCCCCCCCCCGGGGGGGCGGGGGGGGAGCCATCGTGATTCGTGATTCGTCATTCGTGATTCTCGCCCTCAAAGAACCTCCGGTTTTCCCTGATATTTAATGTGAACTTGGCTTGTTTCCCCCTCGGAAACAGCTACCCTTCAATTGAGAATGAAGCTGGGGAAGCGCGTCGGCGCATTGGGGCTCGCGGCGGCGTTGGCCGCGGCGTTCGTGGCCCTGCGCCCCGCTCCGCCGCCTAAGAGCTTCGCCCCTACAACGTCGACGTCCGCCGTGGACGTCGCCGCTCCCTTCAGCTCCGACGGGTTCCGCGTCTCCGACGCCGTCCGGGTCCGCCTGAAGGACATCCGGATCGGCGACCGCCCGCTGCTGCCGCCCGACCGCCTGCGGGGCGTCGAGCCGCGCGTCGAGGCGGGCGCGGCCGTGTACGACCGCGGGGCCGTCGTCGAAAAGTATCTGCCGCGGGGCGCGGCGCACGAGCAGATCTTCGTCCTGGACGCCTCCCTGGAGCCGCGCAAGGGGGAAGGGGATCTCGTCGTGACGGTCGAGCTCGACGCGACCGACCCCCCCGCGCTCGCCGAGGACGTCGTCCGCCTCGGCGGCGGCCTCGCGATCGGCCCCGCGACGGCGATCGACGCCTCCGGCCGCGCCTGGCCGATGGCCTACGCGCTCGACGGCCGCGCCCTCGAGATGCGCCTCGGCGCGCGCGAGCTCTCCCAGGCGGCGTTCCCGCTCACCGTCGATCCCGTGATCGGCAGCGAGGAATCCCTCGCCGGCCACGAGCTCGCCGAGCTGGCCCACATCCCCGGCGCCCCTCTCGGCCTGCACCTGACCGAGGGCTTTTACGGCGACGTCTCCGCGCAGCCGTTCACCTTCGGCGGCGACCCCTACTCCGGGCACCAGTACGTCAGCCCTTCGCAGGAAGAAAGCCGCTTTCCCCGCGCCGCCGGCGGCGTCAACAACCTCTATCTCGCCGTCTGGCAGCTCAAGTGGGGCGCCGGCTGGGCCGTCGCCGGCCGGATCCTCCGTCTCGATCCCAATCCCAGCTACGTCTATACTCCCCAGGTCTACTTCGCGTCGCCCCGCCTGCTCATCGCCACGGGCGGCGACGACTCCCGGCCCGACGTCGGATGGTGCGCGTCCACCGGCTCCTGGCTCGTCGCCTGGCAGCGCGCCGGCGACATCTACGGCGCGACCGTCTCGACCTCCGGCGCCACCGGGTCGCCCTTCGCGATCGCCGCGACGCCCGACGCCGAGACCCTTCCCAGCGTCGGCGCCCGCTTCGCCGGACCCGTGGGCGTCGCGTGGACCCGCCTCGGCAACGTCTACGCGTGCGCGGTGAGCGTTCCGACGTCCTCCGCCACGGCGGCCGTCCTGCTCGGCCCCGGCTCCGAGGCCGACCTTTCCCCGGAGCTGTCCGGCGGCATGGCCTACGCCTCCTGGACCCAGGGGAACGACGTCGTCGCCTGCCGCGCCACGTTCGGCGCCGGCGGCGTGACCCCGGGCTCGCCGTTTCTGGTGGGCGCCGGCTCCGAATCCCGCGCCTGGGCGGTGTCGCGGCCGGGGACGTCGCGCCTCATCGTCGTCCACGCGAGGAACCCGACGGCGCCGCCGACGCTTAACGGCCACGACGTCTACGCCTCGGTGTTCGACGCCGCCGCCGACCCGCCCACGCTCGTCGAAAGCGCGCGCGTGGACGCGAACGCTCTCGACGACCGCCGCCCGCTCGTCGCCGCCGACGCGGATTCCATGAGCGCCTGGGTCTCGTGGAGGAAGAGCTCCACTTTCTCCACGAGCGCGGCGTCCCGCCAGTTCGCCCTCGTCTCGCAGCCCTCCATCTATGTCGACTCGGACGCGATCGCGACGGCGCAGGCGTCCTCGACGTCCAGCACGCGCGGGGTGCGCATCCTGAACGCGGGCACGGGCACGCTGTCGTGGACGGCGTCGTCGAATCAGCCCTGGCTGACCTTCGCGCCGGGCAACGGGTCGTCGCCGTCCGCCGGCTCCAGCAGTTTGGGCGTCGTGATCAACACGGCGGGGCTCGCGGCGGGGGACTACGCGGCGACGGTGACGCTGACCTCGGGCGGGGCGATCAACAGCCCCCGGACGCTGGCGGTGAACCTGCGCGTGGTCGCGATCACCTGGGTCACGCCCCCCGCGGGGCCGTACACCGGCGGGCAGCCGATCAACGTCAGCTGGTCGCTCAACGCGGGGACGGCGACGACCACGGACCACCAGGTCTACTACACCTCGTTCCCCAACACGCCGAACACGGGCTCGAACGGCTCGGGCCAGCAGCCGGGCGGCTCGGGAATCTACAGCGCGACGCTCCAGGCGCCCACCGTGGGCTCGACGTCCACCTGGTCCTACGCGCCCATCGCGAAGATCGACGGCGCGTACGTCTCCGGTCCCGTCGTCAACGCGGTGATCAACCCGGCGACGGCCCCCGTCATCGGCTCGTTCTCCCCGCTGACGTTCGCGGCGGCCCGCGGCGGGCCGAATCCGACGTCCGCCTCGCTCGAGCTCTACAACACCGGCACGGGCACGCTGGCCTGGAGCGGCTCCGCGTCCGTTCCCTGGCTGCGCGTGAGCCCGCCCTCCGGCAGCCTCGCCGCCGCGGCCCATCAGCCGTTCGTCGTGTCGGCGGACGTCGCGGGCCTCGCCGCCGGCGTGCATACGGGCTCCGTGCTGATCACGGCGCCCGGCGCCGCGAACTCCCCGAAGTCCGTGCCCGTGACGCTGACGGTGGTCGGGGTCGACTGGATCACGCCCCCGGCCGCGAGCTACCTGAGCGGCGACGTCATCTCCGCGCGCTGGTCCGTCACCGGCGGCGCGATCCAGTTCTCCTCGATCGGCCTCCGAAGCTCCACCCAGAACCCGCCCTACGGCACCGGGGCGTCGCAGTACGGCTCTTCCGGCGTCTACGACGGCTTCTTCGTGGCCCCGGCGGTCACGTCCCCGACGACCTACTTCCTCGCGCCGTACGTCGCCTACAACCCCGACGCGACCGGCCCGGCCGTCGCCGTCCTCATCCTTCCGCCCGCGAACCTCAAGGTGACCCCCAACTCCCTCTCGTTCGGCGCCGCCGGCGCGCAAACCCTCAACGTCCTCAACACGGGCGCCGGCGCCCTGGCCTTCACGGCGAGCTCCGACGTCCCCTGGCTGACCGTCGATCCGGCCGGGGGATCCGCCCCTCAGGCGGTCACCGCCACCGCCGACCCCGCCGGCCTTCCCGCGGGAGGCCATCGCGGGACCGTGACCGTCACGTCGGGAGGAACCGTCCGGACCGTGCCCGTCACGATGGAGCTCTCGTCGATCGCGTGGACGTCGCCTCCTCCCGCGAGCGCCGTCGGCGGCCAGCCGATCCCCGCGGGGTGGAGCGTGGCCGCGGGCGACCTACCCATCAGCCAGAACCAGGTGCTGTGGTCGACGTCCAATCCTCCGACGGGCGGGGCCTCCACGCCCGACCAGCCCGGCGCCGGCGGTTCCTTCACCGCCTCGATTCAGGCGCCCGTGGTCGCGGTTTCGACGACCTACTACTTCCAGGCCCGGGCCCGGATCGGCGGCACGACGCAAACCACCTCGGTCGTCGCGGTCACGATCGACCCCCCGGCCGGACCGGTGGCGACGCTCACGACGTCGGTCGCGATGCGGGGGCCCACGACCACCTACGCGCTCCTCACGAACGAAGGGCCGGGCCTCCTGACCTGGACCGCCTCGGACAACGTCCCCTGGCTGACTCTGAATCCGACCTCCGGCGCGCTGGCGGCGGGAGCGTCGGAGTACATCGCGCTGACGTCGGACGTCGCGTCCCTCGCCCAGGGGACCTACAACGGCCTCGTGACCGTGTCCGGCGCCTCGAACTCCCCGAAGACGATGCCGGTGGCGCTGGAGGTGGAGGCTCCGCCGGCGCTCACCGTCACGCCGTCGAGCCTGGCGTTCTACGTGGGGCGGGGAGGGGCGCCGATCACCAAGTACCCGGCGGTCAAGAACACCGGAGCCGGCACGCTCCACTGGTCCGTGAGCTCCGATCAACCCTGGCTCCGGACCCAATGGGGCGGGGGAAGCACGTCGGCGGGCTCCTCCAACTCGTTCTACGCGATCGCGGATCCCGGCACGCGCCCGGCGGGCGTCTACACCGGGACGCTGACGGTCAGCGCGCCCGGAGCGCTCGGATCGCCGGCGACGGTGGCCGTCACGATGACCGTGGTCGAGGTGGCGTGGACGGTCCTGCCCGCCGCGACGTACACGGCCGGCCAGGCCATCACGCTCGGCTGGTCGGTCCAGCCGGCCGGACTCACCCTGGAGCAGAACCGGGTCTATTGGGGAGAAAACCCGACGTCCTCCTCGGAAATGACGGATCAGCCGGGGCCGTCGGGCGTCTTCTCCGTCACCCGCCCCGCTCCGCGCTACAGCGTGCCGACGACGTACTACCTGCGCCCGGCGGTGAAGATCCAGGACCAGTACGAGTACGTCCAGGGCCCGATCTTGACGACCGCGCTGCTTCCCCCCGCCGGCCCCGTGATCGAGCTCGACTCCTCCAAGCAGTGGTTCTACAAGGACCTCAACGGCCCCGCGCCGACCTCCCGCCTCGTGCGCGTCTACAACGGCGGCACCGGGACGGTGAACTGGTCGGTGGCGCCGGACGTCGGCTGGCTCGGCGTCTCGCCGGCCACCGGGACCGCGCCGGCGGGGACGTCGGGCCAGTACGTCACGCTGACCGTGAACGCGGCCGGCTTGCCGGTCGGCACGCACCAGGGGAATCTGGTGTTCACCGCCCCGGGGGCGACGAACTCCCCGCTGACGCTGCCCGTCGAGTTCCGCGTCATGTCGATCGCGTGGACGTCGCCGCTCGCGGCGTCCTACGTCGTCGGCGATACGATCCCGTTCGCCTGGACCGTGAACGCGGGCGCCGGAACCTTCACCTCGCGCGTGTACTACGACACCAGCAATCCGCCGAGCTACGGCCTCCTTTATCAGAGCGGGCCGTCGGGCCCGTTCAGCTCGTCCATGACCGCGCCGCTCGTGAGCGTGCCCACGACCTACTACTTCCGCGCGGAATTCCAGTACGGCGTGTCGGTCTACAGCAGCGTCCGGAGCACGGTCATCCAGCCCGCGGGGAGCCCCGGCATCGGCCTGCCGGCGTCGCTCACGTTCCGCGCGGCCCGCGGCGGCAGCGATCCGCCGTCCCAGACCTTCACGCTCTCCAACACCGGGGCGACCTCGCTGGTCTGGAGCCTCGCCGACGACGCGGCCTGGCTGGGGGTGACGCCGACGTCCGGCACGCTCAACACCGGCGCGTCCCAGACGCTGACGGCGACGGTGGACGTCGACGGCCTCCCGGCCGGCGGGCATCCGGCGACGATCACGGTGACGGCGCCCGGGGCGTCGAACAGCCCCCGCGCGCTGCCCGTGACGTTCAACGTCATCGGCCTCGACTGGGTGACGCCGCCGCCCGCCGCCGCGGTGTCGGGGCAGGCGATTCCGTTCTCCTGGTCCCTCGCCGCGGGCACCCACGTGATGCTGGCCAACCGGGTCCTGGCCGGGACGTCGGTGCCGGGCTTCGGCCTCTCTTCGACCGACCAGCCCGGTCCGAGCGGGACCTATACCGGAAAGCTGTGGGCGCCGAGCGTGTCGTCGCCGACGGTCTACTACTTCAACCCCGCCGCCTCGGACGGCGTCACGTCGTACCTGGGGCCGTCGCTGCCGGTCACGGTGCATCCGTCGGGGGCGTCGACATCCCCGAACACCCTCTACCTCTTTCCGTCCTCGTTGAGCTTCCTCATGCCCGAGGGCGGCGCGACGCCGCAGCCTCAGCTGGTCCAGAGCTACGGCTACATCTACGGGTCGTTTACGGGGTCGAGCGACGTCCCCTGGATTACCGTGACCTCGTTTCCCTACTACCCGGCGGTGTCCATCGCGGTGAATCCCGCCGGCCTCGCGAGCGGCACGCACACGGGGAAGGTCACGGTCACCACGCCCGGCGGCGAGACCGGCACCGTGCCGGTCACGTTGACGGTGGCGTCGATCGGCTGGGTGGCGCCGCCGGCCGCCGGGCACGTCGGCGGCGACCGCATGCCCCTGGTCTGGCGGCTGACGTCGGGGAGCGTGCCGACGTCCTCCCACAAGGTCTACTTCGGCCTCACGAATCCTCCGTGGGCGGACGCGAGCGGCGCGTCCCAGGGGGGCAGCGGCGGGCTCTACGCCGGCAGCGTCCAGACGCCGACGGTGGCGGCTCCGACGACCTGCTATTTCGGCGTGCGGGCGATGTTCGGGACCGTCGCGGTCGACAGCCCGGTCGTCGGCGTCGAGATCCTTCCGCCCACCGGGCCCGTCATCGGCGTGGACGCGACGGAGCTGCTCTTCGAAGGCCACGTCGGCGGCGCGAACCCGCCGGCCCAGATCCTGAACGTGTCGAACGCCGGGATCGGCACGCTGGCCTGGACGCTCAGCGACGACGCGGCCTGGCTGGCCGGGACGCCGCCGTCGGGCGCCCTCGCGGCCGGCGCGTCGGCGCCGGCGTCGATCGCGGTGAACACGGCGTCCCTGGCCGCGGGAGATTACGCGGCGACCCTCTCGATCGCCGATCCGGCGGCCGTCAACTCGCCCCAGACCGTCCGGGTCCGCCTGATCCTGCGGCCCGGCGAACCCGTGATCGCCGCGGCGCCGTCGAATCTGTCCTTCACGATGGCGGAGACGGGCCCGAATCCCGCCGCGAAGACGCTCACGCTCACGAACACCGGCGGCGGCACGCTGGCCTGGTCGGCCGTCGACAACGCCGCCTGGCTGTCGGTCGCGCCCGCCTCCGGCAGCCTCGGCCCGGGCGCCTCCCAGGACCTCACGGTGACGTCGGACGGCGCGGGGCTGTCGGCCGCGTCCTACGCCGCGTCGATCACGATCAGCGCGGCCGGCGCGGTCAACACGCCCCAGACCGTGTCGGCGACGTTCCACGTCCTCCCGCCCGCCCCGATCCTCGAGGTGACGCCGGAGTACGGGACGAGCCTGGAGGCGGCGGTCGGCGGTCCGGCTCTCGCGCCCTTCGCGCTCACGGTGCGGAACGCGGGCGCGCCGACGCTGAACTGGACGGCGACGTCCTCCGCCTCCTGGCTGAGCGTGGATACGTCCGGCGGCGCGCTCGGGTCGGGGGGGACGTCGATCCTGAACGTCACGGCGGATCCGGCCGGCCTGGCGCCGGGCACCTACACGGGCACGATCCGGGTGGCGGACCCGGCGTCGACGTCCCTCCCGGCGCTGAGGACGTTTACGCTGACCGTGAAATCGGCGACGGCGACGATCAGCCTGAGCTCGACGTCGATCTCGTTCGTCAGCGCCCCCGCGGGCCCCGCGCCGACCGATCGAACGCTGGTCTTCTACAACACGGGCGGCGTGCCGCTGAACTGGACGGCCGCGGACGACGCCGCGTGGCTCAGCGTGTCGCCCGCCGCGGGCAGCCTGGCGCCCGGCTCGCAGGCGGCGCCGTCCGTCCTGGTCGACCCCGCCGGCCTGGCGCCGGGCCGCTACACGGCGACGATCACGCTGGCCGATCCGGCCGCCTCGAACAGCCCGAAGACCGCGGCCGTGACCCTCCTGGTGGCCGAGCTCGCCTGGATCCAGCCTCCGCAGGCGGGCCCTTACCTGAGCGGGCAGTCCATCCCCGTCAGCTGGGAGCTGAAGGCCGGCGCGCGCGTGGCGACGGAGAACGACGTCCACATCGCGACCTATTACCCGCCGTCCGTTTCCGACGCCGGCCAGGGCAATCAGCCGGGATCCTCGGGGATCTACGCCGCCGACCTCTTCGCGCCGATCGTGACGGCGCCCCTGGACATGAACTTCATGCCCCACGCCGTCGTCGACGGCCTGCACGTGGTCGGCCCCGTGCGGACGCTGCGGATCCTGCCGCCGACGTCCGGCGTCGTCGCCTTCTCCGTGGAGTCTCTCCAGTTCACCGCCCAGGCCGGAGGCGCCGCCCCCGTTTCCAGGACGGTCACGCTGTCGAATCCCGGCACGGCGCCCCTGTCGTGGACGGCCACCGACGCCGCGGCCTGGCTGGCGTTCAGCCCCGCGTCCGGCTCGCTGGCCCCCGGAGGCAGCCAGACCCTCACCGTCTGGGCCGACCCGGCCGGACTCGCGGCGGGCGCCTACCCGGGCGCGATCACGGTGACCGCCCCCGGCGCGGTCGCGTCGCCCCGGCCGCTGCCGGTCCACCTGACGGTCGGGACGGTCTCGTGGATCACGCCGCCGCCGGCCTCGCTCGCGGCGGGCCAGACCTTCACCGTCAGTTGGGAGCTGGCGATCGGCGCGCGGCCGACGACGTCCAACTGGATCGCCTCCGGCTGGATGTTGCCGCTGACGAGCTCGAGCACGGGAAGTCAGCCGGGGTCGTCGGGCGTCTACACGACCACGCTGACGGCCACGTCGCCCGCGACGTCGCCGCAGCCGGTGTTCTACCAGCCGCAGGCGATCGTCGACGGCACCAAGATCGTCGGGCCGGTCGCCGAGACCGTGGTGCAGCCCACCCCGCCGTCCCCGCCCGGCATCAGTCCGACGAGCCTCGTCTTCGTGGCGTCCGCGGGCGGGACGAATCCCTGGTCGCAGTCGGCGTCGATCTATCGCGGCCCCAACATGAGCTTCTCCTGGACGGCGACGGAAAGCGCCGCGTGGCTCAGCCTGAGTCCGACTTCCGGCACCGGCTACCAATCCGCCTCCACGTCGGTGCAGGTGGACGTTGCCGGCCTCGCCGCCGGCACCTACACCCACACGATCAACGTGGACGCGGGCGGCGTGGCGCTGAGCCTCCCGGTGACGTTGCACGTCGTGGGGGTGACCTGGACGTCGACGCCCCCCGCCGGCGTCGAGAGCGGCCAGCCCGTGACCTTCGGGTGGACGCTGTCGATGGGCAGCGCCGTCGCGCAGGTGCATGAGCTGCGGCGGAACGATGCCTCTTACGCCGTCGGCCTCCCTCAACCCGGCGTGTCCGGCGCGTACGCGGTGGCGACGACCGCGCCGATGGTGGCGGTCTCGACGACCTTCACCTACTACGTGTCCCTCCGCGTCGGCCAGACGAGTTTTTCCCTGTCCCCGATCGCGGTCACCGTGGAACCCGGTCCGCCGAAGCTGGAAGTGACGTCGGCCGCGCCCGTGTTCTCCGCCGGTCCGGGGGAGGCGGTCGCCTCCCTGAACCCGGAGATCGTGGTCCGGAACGCGGCGGGCGGCCTCCTGTTCTGGGACGCGAGCGAATCGGTCCCCTGGCTGTCGCTGGCGACCTCGTCCGGAAGCCTGACCCCCGGCGCCTCGCAGTCGATCGGCCTCAGCGTGGATCCCGCGGGGCTCGCGGCGGGGACGCATTACGGGGCGGTGACGCTGAGCGGGCCCGGCGCGACGGATTCGCCGAAAACGGTCTGGGTCGCGCTCCACGTGGTCGACATCGCCTGGATCGATCCGCTCGCCGCGTCCTATCGGAGAGGGGAGGACATCCTGTTTCGCTGGCGCTTCGACGCCGGCGGAGCGCCCGCCGCCGCCGGCGTGCAATGGTCGACCGACGGGGTCTCCTGGTCCTGGAGCCCGACGTACATGGCGACGTCCGGCACGCGGACCGAAAGCTGGCCCGTTCCGTCCTGGACGCTGCCGAAGCTCTACTACTTCCGTCCCGCCGTGGGGCTCAACTTCAGCTACGCCGCGACGTACTACGGGCCCGTCGTGACGACGATGATCCTGCCCGGGCCGTCGTTCAGCCTCAGCCCGACGTCCATCGCGTTCACCAACGCGACGCCCCAGACCGTGACGCTGACGAACACGGGGCAGGTCGCCCTGAGCTGGACCGCTTCGTCCTCGGTGGGATGGCTGGGGGTCTCCGCTTCGGGCACGACCGGGATCGCGGGGACGTCGACGCTCACCCTGACGCCGAACCTCGCGGGCCTGGCGCCCGGCACGTATCCGGCCACGATCACGGTCACCGGGTCCGGCGGGTCCGGGTATCGCACCGTCGCGGTCACCCTGACCGTGGGCGCGGACGCGGCCGGCCCCCGCGTGACCCGCGTGTCGTCGAACACCCCCGACGGCCCCTACGGCCGCGGCCGGTCGATCGGCGTCACCCTGCACTTCAGCGAGCCCGTCACCCTGGCGGGCGGCTCGCTGCGGATCGCGCTCGACTCGGGCGGCATGGCGGAGATCGCGCCGTTCGGGCCGGCC
>DASVNH010000253.1:0-5352 GCA_036383955.1 Planctomycetota bacterium
ACCTTGACCCTGACCTGTTGGTATGATGAAGGGGCGATGACGGTAGCGCTGACCGGCCTGAAGATCCCCAAGCACATCGCCATCATCATGGACGGCAACGGCCGGTGGGCGCGGGAGCACGGCCTCCAGCGTATCCTGGGCCACGAATCCGGGGCCGAAACCGTCCGCGAAATCACCCGCGAGTGCTCCCGGCTGGGCGTCGAACGCCTCACGCTTTACGCCTTCAGCGCCGAGAACTGGAAGCGGCCGGAACAGGAAGTCGGTTTCCTCATGCACCTCCTGGCGGAGTACCTCCTCAAGGAACGCCAGGAAATCATGGACAACAACATCCGCTTCACCGCCATCGGCCGGCTCCACGAGCTGCCGGAGGCGGTGCGCAAGGAGCTCGACGCCCTGAGCGCGCTGAGCGCGAAGAACACCGGCATGACCCTCTGCCTGGCGCTCGCCTACGGCGGGCGCGTCGAGATCGTCGACGCCGTCCGCCGGCTGGCGGAGGACGTCAAGGCCGGCCGCTGCGATCCCGCCAAGATCGACGAGGCGGCCATCGCCCGTTATCTCTACGATCCGGGGTCGCCCGACCCCGACCTCCTGATCCGCACCGGCGGGGACATGCGGGTGTCGAACTTCCTGCTTTGGCAGATCTCCTACACGGAGCTCTGGGTGACCCCCGTGAAGTGGCCCGAATTCGCCAAGGAGCACCTCCACGAGGCGATCCGGGACTTCTCGCGGCGGGACCGGCGCTTCGGCAACATCAGCGATCCCGCCTGATGCCCATCCCCCGCAAGATCCTCGTCCGCGTCGTCGGCGCCCCCCTCCTGCTCGCGGCCCTCGGGGCGATCCTCTGGTGGGACGACTCGCGGCACTCCACGCTGGGGCTCCGCGGGCTGCTCTTCGCCGTCTGCCTGGTCGCCTGCCTGGAGTTCCACGGCTTCTGCCGCGCGAAGGGGATCGCCACGGCCCACATTGTCGGGTCCGTCGCCGCCGCGCTCGCGCCGATCCTCGTGGGGCTGCGGACGGCCGACGGCCCGCTCGCGTGGCCGCCCGTCGCGCTCGCCGGCGTCCTCGCGCTCTATGTCTTGCTCAAGACGGTCTTCCGCTTCGGGACGTTCTTGCCGGAAGGGGCCGCGCTGACCCTGCTGGGCTCGGTCTACGTCGGGATGATCGCGCTCGTGCTGACGCCGCCGTCGGCGAATATCGACATCCTCTGGTATCTCGTGTTCCTGGTGGCGACGTCCAAGGGTTCCGACATGGCGGCGTACGTGGCGGGGAAGTCGATCGGCCGCCACAAGTTCGCCGCCGTGAGCCCCAACAAGACCTGGGAGGGGACCATCGCCGGGGCCGTGGTGGGAACGGCGCTGGGGGTGTGGATCCTGAGGGCGAAGCTGACGGGGGGCTACTGCCAGGTGCCCCTCCCGGCGTTGATGCTGTTCTCTCTCCTCGTTACAATGGCGGGGCAGGTGGGAGACCTCGTCAAGTCGGCCTTCAAGCGCTGGGCCGGGGTCAAGGACTCCGGCAGCCTCCTCCCCGAGTTCGGCGGAATGCTCGACATGTGCGACAGCTTCCTGCTCGCGGTGCCCGTCTGCCACGGGACCAGCCTGATCCTGTTCGCCCTCTTCAAGGGAGCCTGATGGAACGCGCGATTCCCATCGAAAGCCGCGACGAGCTGTCCCGCCTCTTCGGCCCTTACGACCGGAACCTCAAGGAAATCAAGAAGACCGCCGGCGTCGAGGTCATCGTCCGCGACGGCGAGATCCGCGTCCGCGGGACCCGCGGGGCGGTGGAGAAGGCCGTCGACGCCTTCCAGCGCCTGAAGGGCGTCGCGGCGCCCACGCCGGACGACGTCCACACCCTGCTCGACGAGAAGCCCGCGCCGAAGGGGCACCTCGCGAAGCCGGTGCCGGGCAACATCTTCCGCGGCGGGCTCACGGTCGGCGGCAAGACCGACGGCCAGTCGGGCTACCTGAGCGAGATCGACAAGAACGACATCGTCTTCTCGATCGGACCCGCCGGCACGGGCAAGACCTTCCTGGCGGTCTGGAAGGCCGTCGAGGCCCTCAAGGCGGGCCGGGTGCGGCGCATCGTGCTCGTGCGGCCGGCCGTCGAGGCGGGCGAGAAGCTGGGCTTCCTGCCCGGCGACATCCAGGCGAAGGTCAGCCCCTACCTGCGGCCGATCTACGACTCCCTGAACGCGTTTCTCGAGTTCGGGCAGCTGGAGCGCCTGATCCACGCGGACGTCGTCGAGATCTGCCCGCTCGCCTACATGCGCGGCCGCACGCTGGACGAGGCCTTCATCATCCTCGACGAGGCCCAGAACACCACGGGCGAGCAGATGAAGATGTTCCTCACCCGCATGGGCTCGAAGTCGAAGATCGTCGTGACGGGCGACATCACCCAGATCGACCTGGGCCCCGGCAAGCCCAGCGGCCTGATCGAGGCGCGCGACCTCCTCAAGGGCATCCCCGGGATCTCGTTCGCGTTCCTCTCGAAGGCCGACATCGTCCGCCACCCGCTGGTCCAGAAGATCGTGGACGCGTACGAGCACCACAAACCGGGACGCCGAACCTAAGGTGAGCACGACGACGGAGACCGAGCGCGAGAGCCCGCTGCATCCCGGCGTGAAGCTGGAGCGGCGGCTGCCGGTCTTCTACGCGTCGTTCTTCTACGCCTTCCCGGCCGCCGTCGCCTGGATCTGGCTCGAGGCGGCCAAGCCGGGGCGGACGCGCGCGCTCTGGGCGACCCTCGACTGGCCCGTCGACCTGGCGATCGGCGTCGCGGCGGGGCTGGCCGGCGGGCTGCTCTCGGTCGTCCTGGTGAAGGCCTTCGGCTGGGCGCGGAAGCTCGAGTCCGAGTTCGGCTGGATCCTCGGCGGCCAGCGCGTCTGGGAGATCGCGTGGATCGCGCTCCTCTCGGGCTGCGCCGAGGAGTTCCTGTTCCGAGGGGCCCTCCAGGAGAAGTTCGGCATCTGGGTCGCGACGGCCGTCTTCGCCGTGATCCACTGGCCCGTGAACCCGAATTTCCGCGCCTGGCCGTTCCTGGCGGCCGCCGCCGGCCTCGGCTTCGGCGGCCTGCAGATCTGGACGGACTCCCTCGTGGCGCCGGCGGCGGCGCACGTCGTCCTGAACTTCGTCAACCTGCTTCGGATCACGAAGCGGTACCGCGCGTGGGACGAGGAGCGCGTGGGCCGCTGGCTGGAGACCGGGACATGAGCGGCGCCTACACGAGCCCCTTCGCCGAGCGCTACTCGTCGAAGGAGATGCTCCACAACTTCTCGGCGGACAAGCGCTACCGCGCCTGGCGCGAGCTCTGGATCGCGCTTGCCGTCGCCGAGAAGGAGCTGGGCCTTCCCATCACCCCCGCGCAGATCAAGGAGCTGAAGGCGACGGCCGGCACGATCGACTACAAGGCCGTCCGCCGCTACGAGGAGAAGCTCCGCCACGACGTCATGGCCCACATCCACGCCTGGGGCGACCTCGCCCCCAAGGCCCGCAAGATCATCCACCTCGGCGCCACCAGCATGTACGTCGTCGACAACGCCGACCTCCTCCTCCTCCGCGACGGCCTGGAGCTGATCGAGCGGCAGCTGACGAACGTCGTCGCCGCGCTGGCGGCCTTCGCGAAGAAGTACGCCGACGTCCCCACGGTCGCCTACACCCACTTCCAGCCGGCCCAGTTCACGACGGTCGGGAAGCGGGCCTGCCTCTGGATCCAGGACCTCCTCATCGACCTCGACGAGATCTCCGAGCGCAGGACGCGCCTGCGCTTCCTGGGCGTGAAGGGGACGACCGGCACCCAGGCGAGCTTCCTCGAGCTCTTCGACGGCGACGAAGCCAAAGTGAAGAAGCTGGACGTCGCCGTCGCCCGGGCCATGGGCTTCGAGAGCACGTACGCCGTCAGCGGCCAGACCTACTCGCGGAAGGTCGACGCCCAGATCCAGGGCGCGCTGGCGGGCGTCGCGATGTCCGCCCACAAGTTCGCCAACGACCTGCGGCTGCTCCAGCACCTGCGGGAGATCCAGGAGCCCTTCGGCGAGCACCAGATCGGGTCGAGCGCCATGGCCTACAAGCGCAATCCGATGAAGACGGAGCGCATGACGGCCCTGGCCCGCTTCGCGATGACGCTCTGGACGAACGGGGCGTTCACGGCGGCCTCGCAGTGGTTCGAGCGCACGCTGGACGATTCGGCGGGGAAGCGCATCGCCCTGCCCGAGGCCTTCCTGGCCGTCGACGCCATCCTGCAGCTCTGGCTGGACGTCGCCGCGAAGCCGGACGTCAACCTCGAGATCATCCGCGCGAACGTGGAGCGGGAGCTGCCGGCGATCGCGACGGAGAACATCCTGATGAAGGCGGTGAAGGCGGGCGGGGACCGGCAGGAGCTGCACGAGCGGATCCGGAAACATACGATGGACGGGGGGGGGAAGGACATCCTGGACCGTCTAAAGAAAGATGGGGCGTTCAAGGCGGTGAAGATCTCGTCGCTGGCGGATCCGGCGCTCTACGTGGGCCGCTCGCCCTCGCAGGTGCGCGAGTTCCTCCGGGACGAGGTGGCGCCGCGGCTCGCGACGCGGCGGAAGTCGCTCGGCATGAAAGCGGAGGTCAGAGTTTGAGGATCGTCCGAGTCCTGGCGCTGGCGGCCTTCGGGTCGGCGGCGGCCTGCAGCTGGAACATCCGGCCCAACGACGTCGAGCTCCGCACCGGGATGACCCAGGAGGAGATGGACGCCGCGCCGGGGCAGCACGAGACGAAGGCGGCGCTGACGGCCGACGTCCGGAAGTGGCGCATGCTGGACCATCGCCTGGACGAGGGCCGCGCGGCCTGTCCGGCGATCACCTGGATCGAGAAGAAGCCGACCTGCGTGGCCTGCCAGGAGGAGATGGAAGTCTACTCGCTGAAGAAGGATCTCGCGGATCAGCCGTATCGCGTCGAGGAAACGGCGTATTATTGTCGTAAGGAATCGCAGTACTACTACCACTACGTGGGCGGGCGCAAGAAGCTCGACGTGTGGCTCGGTCCGAACGGCCTGGACCGCAAACGCGTCAAGCCGGACAGCGAGTAGGCCCAAGCGCAGGATCCTGATCCTGCGCCTGAGGTGGGAGGATGTCGTCGTGAAGAAGATCGCTCTGGCGGCCGCGCTGGTGGTGTGCATGGCCGTGGCGGCGGAAGCCCAGATCACCGTCACCTACACGCGGGAGACGTCGAACAGCCGCCTCTCCCTCCGCTTTCAGGGCGGCTCGTTCTCGAGCTACGGCTACGGCGGTTACGGCGGCTACTCCTACGGGAGCGCGTACGGCTACGGCGGGTCGTTCCATCATGCCGTGGCGCCGGGGGTCGTCGCGGGCGCCTATCATCCCTGGGG
>DASVNH010000254.1:0-3459 GCA_036383955.1 Planctomycetota bacterium
GCCGCCGCGGCCGCGAGGACCCACGGCCCCCGGCGGCGCGCGGCCGGAGGCGCCGCCCCCGCGAGGCAGGCCTCGAGGGCCCCCGCCATCTCTCCCGCGCTCGGATAGCGGCGCTCGCGGTCCTTCGCGAGCGCCTTGAGCACCACGGCGTCGATCGCCGGCGAGATCCCCGGCGGCGCCGGATCCTCGTCCTCGATCTTGCGGAGGATCGCCAGCACGGTCCCGCCCTGGAAGGGAGGACGTCCCGTCAGCATTTCGTAGAGCACGGCGCCGAGGGAATAGACGTCGGTCCGGGCGTCGACCTCCTCCGGCGCGGCGAAGGCCTGCTCCGGGGACATGTAGTACGGCGTGCCCAGCATCGTGCTCGAGAGCGTGAGGGACTTTCCCTCGGCGAGCGATTTGGCCAGGCCGAAGTCCAGGATGCGCGCCTGGTCGCGGGCGTCGACCAGCAGGTTGGCGGGCTTGACGTCGCGATGGACGATCTGGCGCTCGTGCGCGAACTGCAGCGTGCGGGCCACGGACAGCGCGATCCGGATCGCGCGCTCGGGCTTCAGCGGGCCCGTCGCGAGCAGCTCCTTGAGCGACTGGCCCTCCACGAACTCCATCACGATGTAGTGGAGCCGGCCTTCGGTCCCGAAGTCGAAGACCTGGACGATGTTTGGATGCGCCAGCCCGGCCGCGACGCGCGCCTCGCGCTTGAAGCGCTCGATGAAGCCGTCCGTCGCCTGCTCGCCCGCCAGCAGCGTCTTGATCGCGACGAAGCGGCTCAGGTCGGGCTGCCAGGCCTTGACCACCTCCCCCATCCCGCCGCGGCCCACGACCTCCAGCAGCTGGTACTTCCCGAGCGTCCGCGGTTCGTCCGGCTCCATGACGCCCTATAGTATGCGCGCCCCTTCAGGGGGGGTGCAAGAAGCTCCTCCACGCCGGTACAATGGGGACGGATGTCGAAGGCCCCCCCGGCGTTCGAGCCGGCCGAATTCACGGACGCCCAGGCGCCCCGCCCGCGGCGGCGCGCGCGCTGGACGATCCTCATCTCGGTCCTCGCCCTCCTCTTCCTCCTCCACGGCATCGCCCGCGACGTGATCTACAAGCGCCTCCTCCACAAGATCGCCCAGGGCGCCTTCAACGGCCTCGCCTCCGCCTCCATCCAGAGCATCGGCGACGTGAGCGTCGACGCCCTCGGCGACGTCTCCCTGCACCGCGCCGTCGTCACCACCGAGCGGCGCGGCCATCGCGTCCTCATCCAGGCCGACCTCGTGCGGCTCACGTTCGACGGCCAGCCGCTCCGCGACCGGGACCTCCGCGTGATGCGCGTCGACCTCGTGCGCCCGCAGATCTACGCGCGGCGCGAACGCGACGGCGAGTGGAACCTCGAGTGGGCCCTGCGGCCCGCCGCGACGCCCGGCGAGCCCGAGGAAGGGGGCGGCGGCGACGGCTTTCCCCGCAACGGCGTCCACGTCCACGACGGCACCATCCACGTGGCGTTCGCCGACGGGTCGGGGAAGGACGTCATCTGGCGCACGACCGGCGTGCGCGCCTCGGTGGAGCGGCGCGACGGCCTGATCACGGTGCGGCGCTGCGCGGGAGATTTCTACGGAGGCCGGATCCGCGCGGACGCCGAGATCCCGGGGACGTCGCCGCTCCGCATCCGCCAGCTGAAGGCCGACGTGCGGGACGCGGACGTGTCGCGGATGGCGGAAGGGGCGCCGTGGCTGAAGCATCCGATCCGCGGCCGCTTCAACGCCGTCTTCGCGCTGAGCCTGGACCCCTCGCGGACCGGCGCGCGGCCCATCATGGCGGGGCGCTGCGAGATCAACGACGGCGACCTCTGGCCGCTCCCGGCGTTCTCGGGCATCCTGCACACGCTCACGCTCACGTCCGTCGAGGACAAGCGGATCGACGAGGCCCAGCTCGCCTTCACCGTCGAGGAAGGCCGCGTCCGGGTGGACCAGATGCACTTCCTCGGCTATCCGGTGAGCCTCTTCGGCGACGGGGCGGTGAGCCTGACGGGGGACTGGATGGACATCCGCTTCGTCCCCAGGCTTGGCAAGAAAGACTGGAATAGTATACTACCGATCATCGGCGCGCCCATCGACCTGCTCTCGAACATCGTGAAAGGCGCCCTCGTGCCCGTCTCCCTCACGGGATCGTTCTCCGAACCGCGCTTCCGGGTCGGAGCGGAAGGCGAGGCGAAGCCGGACGTCCGCCGCCTGATCGAGGAGAAGTCCCCCCGATGAGCACCAAGCCCGCGCGACGCATGGAGCCTCCGCCGCAGGCGCGGAAGCTGCTCGACGCGCACGAGCGCGCGCTCGACACGTCGGCCGACGAGGCCGGCCGCAAGGTCTCCACCCCCGGCGCCGTCCTCACCGCCGCCTGCGCGCTCCTCAGCCAGCGCCAGCGCTACTTCGGCGCGACCGGCGAGCATTTCAGCGTGCAGGAGTACGACGGGATCCAGGTCATCGACCAGCTCGACGAGCGGATGCTGCGCAACGTCCGCGGCCTCCTGCGGACCTACCTCGACCGCACCGCCAAGAAGGCCGACCCCCGCGCGCTGGAGCTGCTGGCGAAGAAGCTCGCCCCCGGCGCCAAGGAGCTTCCCCAGTATCCCGTCGGCTACATGATCCATTACATGCTCGTCACCGCCGTGCAGGCCTTCGAGCCCGTCGTCGAGGAAGGCCACGGCTTCGACCGCCCCGAGCTCGAGGTCGCCCTCCTCCACCACACGCTCGCCATCCTCGACAAGTACCTGCTGACCCGCGAGAAGCCCGTCACCCGCCACTTCAGCGACGTCGCGCGCGAATACACCGTCGTCACCCGCCTCAAGTGCTCCTGCGGCGCCGAGAAGTTCGAGGTGAAGCTCCAGGTCCTCTGCCAGACTTCCGCCGGAGAGCCCTTCGACCGGCTCGACCTCAAGTGCAAGGACTGCGGGCACGAACGTTCGATCACGTTCGACCTCCCCCACTTCAAGGACATGTACCAGCTCTAGGCGTTCTGCTAAAATCGGGCGTGGACAACGCCGCCCTCGCCCGCGCCTTCGAGGAAATCGCACGGCTCCTCGAGCTCAAAGACGAGAACCCCTTCAAGATCCGCGCCTACCGCAACGCCGCCGCCGCCATCGAGGCGACGACCGACGACCTTCGCGCGCGCGCCGCCGCGGGCGACCTCGAGGGCATCCCCGGCGTCGGCGAGGCCATCCGCGACAAGATCTCCGAGCTCTGCGCCACCGGAAAGCTCGCGTACCTCGACGCCCTCCGCGCCGAGATCCCCGCCGGCGTCGTCGCGCTGCTCGACATCCCTTCGCTCGGGCCCAAGAAGATCCGCGCGCTCTGGAAGGAGCTCGGCGTCGCCGACATGGACGCGCTCAAGAAGGCCTGCGAGGAGAACCAGCTCGTCGCGCTGAAGGGCTTCGGCGAGAAGACCCAGAAGAAGATCCTCGAGGGGATCGCCCTCGTGCGCAAA
>DASVNH010000255.1:0-3237 GCA_036383955.1 Planctomycetota bacterium
GGCCGCCGTCGGCGCGCTCGTCCTCGGCCTCCTCCTCGGCCCCGCCCCTCTCGCCTCCACCGCCACCGCCCGCGTCGTCCTCCGCCCCGATTCGCCCTGGTCGCCCCAGCGCGCCGCCGACCTCCTCCTCTCCGACGTCATCCTCGTCCCCGCCTCCGGCGAGCCCGAAGCAAAAGCCGCGGCCTTCCGCTCGCTTCTCCGCGTCGAGATCGAGCCCAGCGCCGTGCGCGTCAGCTCGACGGCCTTCTTCGCCTCGACGGCCGCCCGCCGGGTCAACGCGGTGGCGGCGGCCTTCGCCGAGCGCGCCCCCGGCATCCTCCGCTCCGACCTCGCCGCCGAGCTCGAACGCGTCAAGGCGGCGATCGCCGAGCGCTCCACCGACCTCGCGGGCCTCCCGGCCTCGCGCCCCGACCCGAAGGTCGAGGTGGAAGCCATCCGCGGCCTGGAACGGGAGATCGACCGCCTGAGCGCCGCCCTCGACAAGGGCGCCGTGGGCCCTCCCTCCCCCCTCGACACGCGCGAGTCGGACCGGATCAGCGCCGAGATCGAGGCCGCCCGCCGGCGCCTCGCCGAGCTCCGGAACACCTACGCCGAGGACTGGCCCCCCGTCGCCAAGGCCGCCGCCGAGATCGAGGACCTCCGGCTGCGACGCCAGCAGGCGCTCAACCGCGAGACCCTCGAGGCCCGCTTCGCCCCCGTGCGCAAGACCATCGAGCGCATCCGCGAGCTCGCGGCCGAGCGCGAGCGCCGCCTCACCGCGCTCGACGCCCAGCCGAAGAGCGCCCGCGTCGCCGCGTCCCCCGAAGTCCGCCGCGCCTCGCTCCAGGAGCATCTCGCCACGCTCGAGGAACGGCGCGCGAAGATCCTCACCCAGGGCGGCATGGCGGACGTCGTCCTCGAACGCGTCGAGCCCGCCGCCCGCGCGTCCGACAGCCGCTCCTCCCTCCCCCTGCTCCTGCTCTTCGCCCTCCTGGCGGGCGTCGCCGCCGCCTGGATCGCGGAGCGGATGACGTCGACGATCCGCACCGAGCACGACCTCCGCCGCTACGTGAACCTCCCGATCCTGGGCGTGATCCCGAAGGCGCCGGACCCGAACGACCGCATGGTCCTGCACGCCGCGCCCGACTCCCGCCTCGTCGAGCCCTACAACACGGCGGCCGCCCTGCTCGAGGGCCGCGCCGGCGAGGCCGGCGCCAAGCTCATCGGCATCACCAGCGCCCGGCCCGGCGAGGGGAAGTCGACGACCGCCGCCAATCTCGCGATCTCGCTCGCCCGCGGCCTCGCCCGCGTGCTCATCGTCGACGCCGACCTGCGGCGGCCGTCGATGCACAAGCTCATGGGCCTGGGCGACGACGTCCAGGGCCTCTCCTCCTACCTGAGCGGCGCGGCGAACCAGCTGGACTCGGTGCTGGCGGCGACCGAGATGGAGAACCTCACGGTGCTGCCGGCGGGCTCGCCCCTGCAGAACCCGATCCCCTTCCTGCGCTCCGAGCGCCTGCGGGTCGTGATCCCCGAGCTGCGCGAGCGCTTCGACTTCGTGATCGTCGACCTCCCGCCGGTCCGCAGCGCGGCCGACGCCCTGGTGCTGGCGCCGACGCTGGACGGCCTCGTGCTGGTCCTGGGCGCGGGAGAGACGGGCAAGGACGACGCGGCGGCCGCCAAGCGCCTGATCCGCGACGCCCGGGGCAAGCTGCTCGGCTGCGTGCTCACCAAGGCCGAGGTCTACAGCCGCGGCTACTACGCGTACGCCCCCGCCACCGACGCGTCCTAGCTCGCGTCAGTCGGGAAAGATCTTCCGCATCTCCTCATCCGAGAACCAGTTCATCCGCGACGCTCCCTCGAGGCGCTGCCAGAAGATCGAGTGTCCTTCATAGTTGAAGAAGGTCTTCACCCCCGTGACTCCGTACTTCGCCGGATAGGCGCAGAACGCGAACCTCGAGTGATTCCAGTTCTCGGCCCCCGCGGCGCCTTCCCCTCCCGTGTGTTGCCGATACGGCCGCCCCTCTTCGTCCACGGTCATCGCGACGATGAAATAGCCGTGATAGGGTTCGGGGTTGGCCACGACCGGACGCAGAGGGAACGCGTCGGCCGCCGCGAGCTTCCGGTCGATCAACTGAATCGGAGCCCCCGAGCGATCCGTCAGATAGAAAAGGCCGGCGACATCCGCGGTCCAGAAGTCTTGGATCTTGTTCCCGTCGCGATCGTTTCCCCGGAAGTCGGCCTGGGCGTCTGCCAGCAACTTCAAGGCGCGGCAAACTTCCCGTTCATTCTTCGTGATTTGGCTCTCGAAGAGATGGGCGTAAGAAGGCCAGAGCAAGCCCAGACCGACCACGACAGCGACGGCATAGATCCAAAAACGAAGCGGAACGCGACGCGCGCTGAGCGTCACTTCCGGGGAGGCGGGCGGCTGATCCGCAGCTCCGCGTCGCTCGGGATCTTCTCGACGATCTTGCCGCCGGTGTCCAGCTTGAGGACGCCGTGGTCGGGATGGGTGAAGAACGTGTAGCGGCCGGTGTCGCCGTAGCGCTCCGGCACGGCCTGCTTGCCGATCGGACTGGCGACCAGGACGTAGCCGGGCGTCTCGCCGACGCCGCTCCTCAGGCGTTCCTTCGCCTGGTTCTCCCGCCCGAGGATCGCCCGGTTCTTGAAGCCCGGAATGGCCACCGCGGTCGCGGCCGCCAGGAGCACCCCTCCGACAATCCAGAAGATCCAGCGGTTCTTCTTCACTTCGCCGCCGCCGGGAGCAGGGTCTTGAGCGCCGCGTCCTTCTCCGAGAGCTTCGCCAGCTTCTCCGGCTGGTCGAGCAGCGAAAGCGCGTAGGCCGTCGCCTCGCCTTCCGCCTTCAGGAGCGCGGCGGTCATCCGCGCCTCCTCCTTCTTGTCCCGCAGCTTCAGCTCGAGCCGGCCCTTGAAGCCGTGGCCCAGCGCCGAGCGCAGCGCCTTGTCGCCGTTGCGGCCGTCGCCCGCCAGCGCCAGCGCGATCGCGAACCACGCTTCGGACGTCCCGCCCGCCGTGTCCGCGACGACCGCGCCGCGGATGTCGTCGACGGCCCCCCGGTAGTCCCCGATCCGCAGGCGCTTGCGGGCCTGCTCGATCAGGACGGCCGTCACGTTCTCCGCCGAGCGCTCGGGGACGCGCTCGGAGCGCGGCACGCCCGGGTAGTAGTCCATGATCGGCCGCACCGGGCCGGAATAGTACGTGTAGCCGGGATACCCGTAGCCGTAGCCCGCGCCCCAG
>DASVNH010000256.1:0-6391 GCA_036383955.1 Planctomycetota bacterium
CTACCTGGTCGCGCCGGGCGAGAATTCCCCGGACCTGACGGCGACCTCCTTCGCGCTCGACGCCGGCGCCACGCTCCGGGACGCGGCGGGCAACGACGCCGCGCTCGGCCTTCCGGCCGGCGCGAATCTCGCGAACGTCAAGGCGCTCGTGATCGACACCACGCCGCCCACGCTCACCGTCGATCCGGCGCCCGCCCTCGTCGTGTCCTCGCCCCTGATCCTGTCCGGCGGGTCCTTCGACGCGAACGGCGTGGCGGACATCACCTGGGCGAACGGGGAGCTCGCCGGCCCGGGCGCCGGCACGAACCCGTGGACCGCCTCCGTGCCGCTGCGGGCGGGGCCGAACCGGATCCGCGTCTTCGCGTGGGACGTCCTCGGCAACGCGGCCTTCGCGACCGTGGACGTCGTGTACGCGCCCGCCGGAGACGCGGCGCCTCCCGTCCTGGCGATCCTGTCCGCCGCCGGCCAGCCCGCCGCGGTCGCCGGGACCGCGACGGACGACGTGGGGGTCGTCGACGTCCGCTGGACGAACGCGGCGACCGGCGCGAGCGGAACGGCGTCCCTGGCGGCGGGCGCCTGGACCGCCTCCGTGCCGCTTTCGGCGGGCGCCAATCTCCTGACGTTCACCGCGAGGGACGCCGCGGGGCGGTCGACGTCCGCCTCGATCACGCTCGCGCACGCGCCGGCGGGGGACGTCCTGCCGCCCGCGATCTCCGTCGTTCCGCCCGCGCCGCCGGCGACGTCGCCGCTGACGGTCACGGGGACGGCCTCGGACAACGCGGCCCTGGCGGTCGTGCGCTGGACGAACGCGGCGACGGGCGGCGGCGGCGTGGCGCTGGGGACGTCGAACTGGACCGCCCAGATCCCGCTGGCGGCGGGGATGAACGCGCTGACGTTCACGGCGGAGGACGCGGCGGGGCTGGAGACGTCGGCGGTCCTGAACGTCGCCTTCACGCCGGCGCCGGGCGACGACGTGCCGCCGTTCGTGGCGATCCTGACGCCTGCCGCTCCGACGGCGGAGCTGTTCGTGACGCTGACGGGCGTGGCGGCGGACGACGTGGAGCTGGCGACGGTGCTCTGGTCGAACGCGACGACCGGCGGCAGCGGGACGGCCGCGGGGCTGGGGGAATGGTCGGCGACGATCCCGCTGGCTCCAGGCTCCAACGCGATCGCGATCACCGCCTACGACGCGGCCGGAAATCTCGCCGTGTCGCTGCGGACGGTCGTTCAGGGCGCCAGTTCCGGAGGCGGCGGGGGCGGCGGTGGAGGCGGGGGTGGCGGCTGCGGCCTCCTGGGCCTCGAGCTGCTGCTGATCCGTTTCCTCGCGCGCCGCCGGCGGCGCGCGCCCCTCTAGTAGCACTTCAGGTTTCCCCCGAATTCGCGCCGCCACCCCGGTAGAATTCCCATGATGCGGCTGGGGATCGTCTTCGCGTTCCTGCTGGCGGGCGCGCCGGCGCCCGGCTTCGTCGACGTCGCGATCGTCAACAACCTCCCCGGCGGCGCCTCCGAGGTCAACTGGGGCGACTACGACGCCGACGGCGACCTCGACATCGCCCTGCACGCCGGCCACAACACCCTCCGCTACACCCGCATCTACGCGCAAGCCGGGGGCGTCTTCGATCACGCCACGAGCGCCGTCTTCCCGAACCTCGCGGAAGGGCCGGTCGTGTTCGGCGACTACGATCATGACGGCGACCTCGACGTCCTGATGGCCGGCTACGACGGCGGCACGTCGGACAGCCGCATGTACCGCAACGACGGCGCCGCGTTCACCTTCCTCAACAACGGCTTGCGCGGCGTGAAAGGTGCCGACGGCCAGTGGGTGGACGTCGACAACGACGGCGACCTCGACGTCGTCCTGATCGGCGAGAGCTATCAGGCCCCGGGGGGTGACTACGCGCAGATCTATCGCAACGACGGAGGCGGCGCCTTTACCCTCCTGGCGAACCTGTCCGGCATCTACCTGGGCCAGGTCTCGGTCGGCGATTATGACCGCGACGGCGACTACGACCTCGCGATCTCCGGCCGCGGCATCCGCTCCCGCGTCTACCGCAACGACAACGGGACTTTCGTCGACTTGAACCTGACCCTCGAGCCCGCGACGATCCAGTCCACGATGGCCTGGGGCGACTACGACGCGGACGGCGATCTCGACTTCGTCCTCTCCGGCACCGACAACCTCGGCGCCCTCTTCTGCGAGATCTACCGCAATGACGGCAACGACGTCTTCACGGCGCTGGCCAACGCCAGCGTCGCCCCCGTCCTCCTGGGGGAGTTCGAGTGGGGCGACTACGACAACGACGGCGACCTCGACCTCGTCACCGTCGGCTGCGACGGCGCCCTCGCCCCCATCACCAAGCTCTACCGCAACGACGGCGGCGGCCTCTTCGTCGACAGCGGCGAAGCCCTGACCCCGCTCCTGAACCAGAGCTCCGCCGCGTGGGGCGACTACGACGGCGACGGCGATCTCGACCTCCTCACCGGCGGGCAGGAGACGTCCTTCGCCGGCCCCTCGTCCCTCAAGCTCTACCGCAACGACCTCGCCGCCGCCAACGTCGCGCCCAGCGTGCCGGGCGGGCTCTCCGCCACGCCGAACGGCTCCTCCGTCACCTTCGCGTGGACGGCCTCGACCGACGACCACACCCCGGCCGTCGCCCTGACCTACAACCTGCGCGTCGGCACGGCGCCCGGCGGCCAGGACATCATGGCCGCCCAGCGCGTGCCCAAGCCCGGCAACGCCCAGACCAACCTCTCCTGGACGCTCAAGAACCTGCCTCCCGGCCCGTTGTACTACAGCGTGCAGGCCGTCGACGGCGCCTACCGCGCCTCGGCGTGGGCCGTCGAAAGTTCCACCCCGGCCCCCACGCCGATCCAGGTCGTCTCGAGCTCGCTCACGCCTCCGCTGCTGACGGTGACGCTCGACGGCCCGCCGAACCCCGGCAGCGTGAACGCGACGTCCGTCGTCCTCACGCGAGGCGCGGGGATCGCGGTGACGCCCGCGTCGATCACGGCCGCGGGCAACGTGATCAGCGTCGACCTGACGGGCGTCGCGCTGCCGGCCGACACCTATCAGCTGTTCGTGCGGGGGACGTCGACCGGCCTCGTCTCCCATCCGGGGCTCTTCGCGCATTGGCACCTGGACGAGAACGGGGGGACGTCGACCGCCGACGCCTCCGGCAACGGCCGGACCGGCACGCTGGCCGGCGGGGCGGTCTGGACGGGCGGGCTGTCGGGCGCGGGAGTGGACTTCGTGCCGGGGCAGGCGCGGGTGACGATCAACGCGGGCACCCTGGCGCCGCCCTGGACGGCGTCGATGTGGGTGCGCCGGGAGGATTCGCCGGGCATCGAATCGGCGCTGCTCGATTGCGACTCGAGCCTCGCGGTCGGGACGTCGCTGCGCCTCGAGCAGTTCAATCCCGCGAACCGGGTCGGCTACACCCAGTACAACGTGGCGGACTACGCGTTCGACTACACGGCGCCGGAGAACGTGTGGACGCACCTGGTGTTCCTGGGGCAGGCGGGGGGCGTCTCGCTCTACGTGAACGGCGTCTTTAAAGACTCGCACAACGTGCCGATCGATCTGTTCGTGAGCTACCTGGGGGGCCACAAGGCGAGCGCGATGCAGGGCGCGATGGACGAGGTGCAGATCTACGGGCGGGCGCTCAGCGCCGTCGAGATCGCGGGCCTCGCGGGCCTCGAGGGGGTCGTGCGGGGGCTCAACGGGCCGGCGCTCGACGGCGACGCGAACGGGTCGGCCGGCGGCGATTTCACGGGGAGCTTCACCATCGCCGCCCCGCCGCCTCCACTTGCGGCTTCGAACGACCTCGTGGTCGGCGGCTGCGGCCTCACCGGCCTGGAACTCCTCCTGCTGCTCGCCCTCCGCCGGCGCCGCTGACTCTCTCCCCCCAGGGGGGGGAAGGGGGGGATGCTCTGGATTCTGGATTCCGGATTCTGGATTCCGGTTTCTCGTCAGTCCATCCGCCGCAGCAGCACCGGCCGGTCCGTCGTCTGAAGGACCTCCTCCGCCACGCTGCCCAGGAGGAACCGCTCCATCCCCTTCTTGCCGGACGTCGCCATCGCGATCAGATCCGAGCCCGCCTCCCGCGCCATCCGCAGGATCTCCGCCGCCGCGAAGCCGGACGTCACGTGGGTTTTCACCTTCAGCCCCGCCTCCTTCAGCGGCCGCGCCAGCCGCTCCAGCTCCGGCCGCGGATCCGCCAGCTCCGCGGGCGCCATCGTGTAGACGCCCGCCGGCGGCACCGCCACGGTGACCGGCACGATCACGTGCATCAGCCGCACGAGGGCGTGGTGCTCGACGGCCAGCGGCAGGACGTCGTCGAGGATCTTCGCCGAGCGCGCCGTCCCGTCCAGCGGCACCAGGATGTCGCGCAGCTCGAACCCCGGCCGCGGGCAGCCGGGCCGCGCGAGGAGCACGGGGAGGGCGAGGCGGACCACGACCTCCTCCGCCACGCTGCCCAGGAGGATCCGCCGCAGGCCGCCGCGGCCGTGGGTCGACATCGCCAGGAGGTCGACGCCCAGCTCGAGGGCCGCCTGGGTGATCTCCTCGGCCGGGTCTCCCTGCCGCACCACCAGGCGGACCTTGCGGTGCCGCAGCCGCCCGGCGGTCCGCTCGAGGTAGGCGAAAGCCGCCTGGGGGATGCTCAGCGCCTCGGGCACCGTGACGACGGGCGGTGGCAGGACGGGGCAGACGTGCAGCAGGAAGAGCTCCGACGCCGCGCCCGCCAGCCGGATCGCTTCCGGGAGGATGTCCTCGCTTTCGGGGGAGCCGTCGAGCGGAACGAGCGGCCTTCGGAACATCCTGGATTGCCGATGGCCGATCCCGCGCCGCCGTTACGCCCGCCGCGCCTCGCGGCTCCGCCCTGATGTGAAGGACCCGCTCCGCGACGCCGCCGCGCTGGGCCAGAGCGTGTGGCAGGACGACCTGAGCCGCGCCCAGCTGAGCTCCGGCGAGCTGGCCGAGCTCGTCGACGCCGGCGTCCGGGGGATCACCGCCAACCCGACGACCTTCGAGAAGGCCTTCGCGGGCGGCTCCGGCTACGACGCCCCGCTGCGCGAGCTCGTGGAGAGCGGCCTCCGCGACCCGAAGGAGCTCTACGAGGAGCTGGCGATCCGCGACGTCCAGGACGCCGCCGACCTCCTGCACGTCGCCTACGAGGACTCGGAGGGGCGCGACGGCCTGGTCAGCTTCGAAGTCTCGCCGCTGCTGGCCCACGACACCGCCGGCACGATCGAGGAGGCCCGGCGCCTGCATCGAAAGATCGCGCGCGCCAACGTGATGATCAAGGTCCCCGGCACCGCCGAGGGCTTTCCCGCCATCGCCGAGCTCACCGGCCTGGGCATCCACGTGAACGTCACGCTGCTCTTCGGCGTCGACGCCTACCGCTACGCCGCCGAGGCCTACCTGGCCGGCCTCGAGAAGCTCGTCGAGGGCGGCGGCGATCCCGCGCGCGTCGCGAGCGTCGCCAGCTTCTTCCTCAGCCGGATCGATACGGCCGTCGACGGCCTCCTCTCCGCCGAGATCGAGTCCTCCGGTCTGCCGGAGCGGAGGGAGTCGATGCTCAAGCTCCTCGGCCGGACCGCGATCGCGAACGCGAAGATCGCCTACGCGGCCTTCCAGGAATCCCTGCGGAGCCCGCGCTGGAAGGCGCTCGCCGCCTGGGGCGCGCGGCCCCAGCGGCCGCTCTGGGCGTCGACGGGCGTCAAGAACCCCCGCTATCCCAAGCTCATGTACGTCGAGGCGCTGATCGGCCCCGACACGGTCGACACGATGCCGCGCGACACGCTGCTCGACTTCCGCAAGCACGGCCGGGCGGCCCCGACGCTGGTCCAGGGCCTGGACGAGGCGCGCCAGCTGATGGCGTCGCTCACGGACGCCGGCGTCAACCTGGCCGAGATCACCGCGGGGCTCGTCGAGCAGGGGATCCAGCTGTTCACGGCCTCCTACGACAAGATCCTGAAATCGCTGGGAGCGAAGATTCGAGATTGAAGATGCGCTACCTCCCGCTGATCCTGCTGCCGGCGCTGACCGCGCTCGGCGACGAAGTCCGCCTCCGGAACGGCGCGGTCCTGGTGGGCGAGGCCCGCGTCGAGGGCGGCCGCGTCGTCGTCGACGTCGGGCCGGGCACCGTCACGCTGGAGGCGCGCGACGTCCTGGAGATCCGGCGCGGCGACGGGACGCTCGAGGCGCCCGCGCGGCCGGTCCGGCGCCCCGAGGACGCGGCCGTCCGGGACGCCGTCCTGGAGGAGCTGCGGGACGTCGGCTCGATCGAGCCCGACGTGCGCGACGGCGTCGTGACGCTGCGGGGCCGGGCGCCGGCGCTGGCGGTCGTCGACCGCGCCCTGGCCCTCGCGTCGCTCGCGCGGGGGGTGC
>DASVNH010000257.1:0-9481 GCA_036383955.1 Planctomycetota bacterium
CGCGCCCGCGGGAACCGGAGCGCCGGGCGCGGGCGCCGCGGCGCCGTCGAGGCGGGGCTGGGGCGGCAGGCCCTTCTCCTGTCGCGCCGCCTTGATCGAGAAGCGGTTGCGGCCCTGGGGGTCGCTCGCCAGCATCTTGACCTCGACTTCCATCCCGACCTTGAGGTAGTCGGCGACCTGGATGCCGCGGGCCTCGGTGATCTCGCTGACGTGGACCAGGCCGTCCTGGCCGGTCCCCGCGATCTCGCAGAAGGCGCCGAAGTCCTTGAGGGAGACGACCGAGGCCGGGTAGATGGCCCCGATCTTCAGCTCCGTGAACATGCCCTCGATGATCGCTTTGCAGTTGTCGAGCGCGGCCTTGTCCTTCGAGGCCAGCAGCACCTCGCCCGAGTCGTCCGAGTTGATCTCGATGATGACGCCGGTCCGCGCCTCGAGCTCGCGGATCGTCTTGCCGCCGGGTCCGATCAGCATGCCGATCTTGTCCGACGGGATCATGATCCGCACCATGCGCGGCGCGTGCGGGCTCATCTCCGTCCGCGGCGCGGCGATCGCTTCCTTCATCTTGCCGAGCACGTACAGGCGCGCGACCTTCGCGTCCGCCATCGCCTGCTTCGTGATCGCCATCGAAATGCCGGCGGCCTTCAGGTCCATCTGCAGGGCCGTGATGCCCGCCTCGGTCCCGGCCACCTTGAAGTCCATGTCGCCGTGCGCGTCCTCGGAGCCCAGGATGTCGGTCAGGATCGCGACCTTGCCCTTCTCCTGCACCAGGCCCATCGCGATGCCCGCCACCGGGGACTTGATCGGCACGCCCGCGTCCATGAGCGCCAGGCAGCCGCCGCACACGCTCGCCATCGACGACGAGCCGTTCGATTCCAGGATGTCGCTGATCAGCCGCACCGTGTACGGGAAGGTCTCGGCCGGGGGCATGACCGCCTCCAGCGCGCGCTCCGCGAGGGCGCCGTGGCCGATCTCGCGACGTCCCGGGCCGCGGATGGGCTTGACCTCGCCCACCGAGAAGTTCGGGAAGTTGTAGTGGAGCATGAAGCGCATGGAGTACTCCTCGTCCAGGCCTTCGACGATCTGCTCGTCGTCGCCCGTGCCGAGGGTGGTGGTCACCATGGCCTGCGTCTCGCCGCGCGTGAAGAGCGCGGAGCCGTGGGTGCGGGGGAGGACGCCCAGCTCGATCGTGATCGGGCGGACATCCTTCAAGCCGCGGCCGTCGGCGCGCACGTTCTCGATGGCGAGGCCGCGGACGAGCTCGTCGACGACCCGCTCGTGGGCGCGGCTGACCTGGACCTTCGACGGCGACGTCGGCAGGGGAAGGCCGAACTCGTTCTTCTGGATGCAGCTGTCGAAGATGCGCTTGCCGAGGTCCTTGAAGGCGTTGTTGCGGTCGCGCTTGATCTTGATGAAGAAGGCCTTCTTCATCTCCTCGCCGAACTGCGCCTTGATCTTGGCGGCGATGTCCTCGGGGAAGGGGAGCGTCTCGACCTTGCCGAGGGGGCGGCCGGCAAGCTCCTTGAGCTTCAGCTGGGCGTCGATGAGCGCCTTGATCGGGGGCATGGCGGCTTCGAAGGCCCCGAGCATCTGGTCCTCGGAGACTTCACGCGCGCCGGCCTCGACCATGATCACGCCGTCCTTGGTGCCGGAGATGACGAGGTCGAGCCGGCTCTGCTTGACCTCCTCCAGCGTCGGGCAGACCACGTAGCGGTCGCCGATGAGGCCGATGCGAACCGAGCCCACCGGGCCCTGGAAGGGCAGGTCGCTGACGACGAGCGACGCGGAGGCCGCGTTCATCGCCACGATGTCCGGGTCGTAGACCTGGTCGGCCGAGTAGACGTTGAGCTGGACCTGGACGTCCATGAAGTACCCGTCCGGCCACAGCGGGCGGAGCGGACGGTCCGTCAGGCGCGACGTCAGGATTTCCTTGGTGGTGGGGCGGCCTTCGCGCTTGATGAAGCCGCCGGGGAAGCGGCCCGCGGCGGACATCTTCTCCCGGTAGTCGACCGTGAGGGGGAAGAAGTCGGTGCCTTCGCGGGCCGGGCCCGCGACGGTGGCCGACAGCACCATCGTGTCGCCGAGACGGCCCATGCAGGCGCCGTTGGACTGCTTGGCGAGCCACCCGGACTCGAAGACGAATTTGCGGCCGTCGCCGAGATCGGCCTCGACTTTGTGCGACTGGGACATGGAACCTCCGAACGGAAGACGGACCGCCGGAGGACATGAAGGGCGGGAACGACGAAAGGCGGCCGCCGCGCGCGGGGGCGCGGCGATCGTCTTTCGTCAGGCTCTCGCGGCCTTCTCGTCCCCGGCGGGACGCTCAAAAAAACAAAAAACCCGAATGCTAAAGGCCGACCTTGATCGGTCCTTACACATCCGGGTCGTCAACACGAACTTTGAACTACTTGCGGATCCCGAGCCTCTTGATGAGGGTCTGGTACCGCTCGTTGTCGCTGCTCTGCAGGAACTTCAGGAGCCGCGAACGCTGGCCCACCATCATGAGGAGGCCGCGGCGCGACGTGAAATCCTTCTTGTGCGTCTTCAGGTGCTCGGTCAGATGGTTGATCTTCTCGGTGATCAGCGCCACCTGAACCTCGGGCGAGCCGGTGTCGCCCTTGTGCGTGGCGAAATCCGTGACCAGCTGCTTTCTCTTGTCTTGCGCGACGGCCATATCGACTCCCTTTCGTGCCATGGCGACGTTGCGAATACCCTGATTCGAGGGACGAAGAATATCAGGTCCCGGGCTTCTTTTCAAGGGATTTAGTTGCGGGCGAGCCACTGGCGCCAGCCCTCGGCCGCCTTGCGCAGCAGCGCCGCGTCGGCGGTCGCGGGGTCCGTGGCCGACTGGGTGATCACGTTGGCGGCCTCGACGACCGCCGGCATCGGGCCCTTCGCCGCCTCCGCCTCCGCCGCGAGCACCGGCAGGATCTTCTTGCCCAGGCGGCGCGCGGCTTCCAGGGCGTCCTGGCGCGCCCCGGCGTCCTTCTCGCCGAGCGGCTGGATCAGGCGGAGCGCCGAATTCCGCAGGGACAGCTCCAGCATCCGGCGGCGGTCCTCCGGATGCGGCGGCGTGGCCATCGCGAGCAGCGAGGCCGCCTCCTCCAGCGCCGCCTCGGGGTCGCGGCCCGCCTCGAGCACGGACAGGATCTCCAGGCGCGTGTCCCACCAGAGGCCGTCGCCCTTGGCCAGCTTCGGCTCCAGGTCGCGCAGGGTCTTCACGCGGCTCTCCGCGTCTTTCAGCTCCCGGAAGCAGGCCGCCACCCGGCGGAGGGCGTCGGTGCGCTCCGGGGCGAGCGCCAGCAGCTGCCGGTAGTGGACGAGCGCGGTCTTCGCGTCGCCGGCGTCGAACGCGGCGCCGGCCACTTTTTCCTCGATCGCCAGCGCCCGCGGGCGCGACGCCTCGTCGGGCTTGATCGCGTGCAGCCGCCCGCAGAGGGCGTCCGCCTCCGCGCGCTTCTGGCGCGCGAGCAGCGCGAGGATCAGGCGCTCGTTGGCGTCGAAGCGGTCGCCCGCCGCCCCCGCGAGCGCGGCCCAGGCCGCCCGGCGCACGAGATCGGAGCCGTCTTCGAAATACGCCGCCAGCAGCGCCGCCTCGGCCCCTTCCGCGCCGGCGATCAGGCCGATCGCGGCGGCCGCCCGCTCGCGCAGCTTCTCCTCCTTGTCCTCGCGCAGGATCTTCGCCAGCGCGGGCACCGAGGCCGCGTCCCGCAGCCGCCCCAGCGCCTCGATCGTCACCTGCCGGGTCGCGGCCGTCCGCGCCGCGTCCAGGAACGGCCGCAGCCGCGGCGCCGCCCGGGGATCGCCGATCTGCCCCAGGCTGTTGATGCAGGACCAGCGCACGTTCATGCGGTCGGTCGTCTCGAGCAGGCGCAGCAGGGACTCCACCGGCGCCGCCGAGCCGATCGCGCCGAGGGCGTCGACGGCCTTCTCCTGCACCGCCGCGTCCGGCTCGCGCGCCGCCAGCTCCAGGATGGGCGCCACCGCCGCCTCCCGCTTGGCCACGCCCAGTGCCTCGAGCGCGGCCGTCCGCACCTCGGGAAGCGGATCGCGGAGCAGGCCGAGGAGGGCGTCGAGCGCCGCGCGCTTGGGCGAGGCCTTGAGGGCGGACGCCGCCGCCTTCCGCACCTCGGGCGACGGGTCGGAGACGGCGCGCACGACGACCGCCTCCGCCTCCGGCGCGGCGACGAGGCCGAGGAAGGCGACCGCCTGGACGCGCACGGCCTCGGGCGCGGAGGGGAAGCGGGCGAGCACCTCCGGCAGCGCCGCGCGCCGGCGGTCGTCGGGGAGCTTGGCGAGCTCGCGGAGCCCGGCGACGCCGACCTGCGGATGCTCGGAGCGGAGGGCGTCGACCAGCGCGCGGATCTCGTCGTCGGGCGTCCCGGCGAGGCGGGCGAGCTGGAGCTTGAGGTCGAGGACGTCGAGCTTCGCCTTGACGAGCTCCTCGCGCAGCTTCGCGGGCTCGTCGCTCTGGCCCAGCGCCGGGGCGCAGGCCAGGAGGGCGAGGGCATGAAAGAGGAGGAGCGGAGTCTTCATGTCGGGCGACCGCGGGCGCGAACGACGCGCCTCAAAATTATAGGGGGCGCTTCCTCCGGCTGTCAATTCTCTTGCGCGCCGAGGGGGGCGCGCCTAAACTGGCTCTCTCTCTATGGTCGAACTCGTTCTTAGGTGGGTCAAGCTGGGAGCCGGGTTCGTCTTCTTCTGGATCCTCCTCTGGGTCTACAACGCCCGGGGCTGTCAGAGGATCGAAGGCAAGGAGATGGAGCCCACCCTGCTCGCCCAGAAAACCCAGACCATCCGGCCCAACGCCGGCCGGATCGACGAGATCGAGCGCGGCGACATCGTCTCGTTCAGCTCCGTGTCCGCCGGCAAGGTCAAGGCCGTGGCCGCCCGCGTGATCGGCCTGCCCGGCGACCGCGTCCGCGTCGAGAAGGGCGAGGTCCTCGTCAACGGCAACAAGGCCGGCGCCGAGTACGTCTCCGCGGCCAACAAGTCCACCGACGACTACGCCGAGATCATCGTCCCGCGCGACAGCGTGTTCCTGCTCTGCGACAACCGCAAGGCGGGCCTGACGCTCGACAGCCGGGCGGTCGGGCCCGTCCTGAAATGGGCCCTGAACGGGCGCTTCTAGAATGGCCATCGAAAAGATCGAGAAGAAGAAGGTCGAGTTCACGCGGGCCTCCGTGGCCCAGCTGGGCGTCTCGGCCGCGCTGGTCATCGGCTCGCTCGTGATGGGCTACCTCTCCTTCGCCAACTGGCGCTTCAAGAGCAGCCTGTCGGAGGCCTACCGGGCGTACGACGTCGGCAACGTCGGCCAGGCCGCTCCGCTGCTCCGCGACGCGCTCTCCTGGCGGCCGGAGCACCCGGGGGCCCGGCAGCTGCTCGCGAAGATCGAGACCGAGGCCGGCTCGTTCGACCAGGCGGAGTCCCACTACCAGAAGCTGCGCGCGCAGAACCAGAACGACGCGCCGGTGCGGATCGGCCTGGGCGTCCTCCATCTCCGCCGGGCCGAGCGCGCGGAGGACGAGAAGGTCGTGAAGGACCTGGTCGGCAAGGCCCGCGAGGAGTTCCGCCAGGCCGGCGAGGCGCCGGAAGGGGAGATCGGCCTGGGCCATTGCGAGCTCCTCCTCGCGTGGAAGCTGAAGGACGAGAAGGCCCTCGCGACGGCCAAGACGATCTTCGAGAAGGTCCGCAAGACGCTCGACGGCGACGCGAAAGCCCGCGCGCGGATCACGCGCGAGGGGCTCGTCGACTACTACGCCGGCCTGGGCAAGGTCCTGACGTCGTCTCCCGGCTACGATCCCGCGGCCTCCGCGGCGTGGAAGGCCTGCGGGCAGTACGCGCGGCGCTGGACCGCCCCGCAGGCGGCCTACCTGTACATGGAGGCGCGGCGCTTCGACGCCTGGAAGGACGGCCTCGACGGCCTCCAGAACATCCGGGTCGAGGCGCAGCGGCTGCGCAACGACACCAGCAACCTCTTCAAGTCGATCCCGCGCGAGCAGGGGGCCGCCCTGCAGGAGGCGTGGATCGTCTACACGCTGTCGCTGGGCGCGGCCTGGGCCCGGAACGGCAACGTGAACGAACACACGCAGCTGCTGGGCGACTTCAAGAACCCCGGGACCGGCCTCAACGACCGCCTGGAGCCCTTCCTCCTCGACGCCGTCGTGAAGACGGAAGTGGCGACGACCGACATCCCCAACATGGCGCTGCAGGACGGGCACATGCGCTCGGCGATCACGGCGTACACGGACCTCGAGAAGCGGCTGACCGGAACCGACGACCTCACGAAGTCGCGGAAGGCGCTCGCCCTGAACAACCTCGGCTGGATGGAGGCGTGGCGGGGAAGCTATACGAACAACAAAGGCCTGCTGAACTCGGCCGTGCGCCGCTTTCAGGAGGCGTCGAAGCTCGACCCCGGCGAGTACGTCTTCTACCGGAACACGCTCGTGGTGCAGAGGCGCCTTCTGGCGCCCCTCGCCCAGACGGCCCCGGTCCTGGAGCAGGCCAAGGCCAAAGGGGTCGGGACCTGGGCGAAGGATTTTGAAGAACTTCAGAAGCATTTGGAGTCGAAGTAACCGTCTATGAATTGTCTCAAGTGCAACCATCGGAACCCCGGGACGCTGCAGTACTGCCAACGCTGCGGGGGGAAGATGGATTTCACGGCGGACGAGATCCAGTCCGCGCTGGTCGAGAAGGCCCGGCATGAGGTCGTCGAGCAGACGGGCTTCCACGCCAAGCGCCTGCTGGCCCTGGCGGTGGTGCTCTTTCTGACGGCGATCACGTTCCTGGTGCTGTCGGGCGGCGCGCCGGAAGACGCGTACTACGTGCCGTCGATCGGGAACGGGGCGAAATACGTGGAGGTCGAGACGAAGCTCGACCCCCAGCTCCCGAGGCTGTCGGTCCCCCTGGAGGCGCGGAAGAAATGAACCTGCGGTTCGCGGCGACGCTCCTGCTCCTGGCTCCGGCGGCGTGCAGAGACTCCGCCGGCTACTACGGCGAGGAGTTCTCGAACTACTATCGCGGGCCCTCCGAGGAGACGACCTCCGAGCGGGTCGAGCGCCGCGAGATCGTCCACTGGAAAAGCAATCCGAAGGACAAGAAGCGCATCGGCTTCCTCTACAAGTACGAGACCCTCGTCAAGGGGTCCCGGACCTACCGCGATTCGTGGTACATCACCGACCGCCTGGGCAAGACCCGCATCGGCTTCATCACCGCCGAAGGGAAGTTCCACCGCTTCACCGAGGAAGGGCGCATCGGGGAGTTCGTCGGCGAGTACCAGATCGCCACCACCGGCCTCAAGGTCTTCTACGGCCTGCCGCTCACCGACAACATCGACCTGGAAGAGGTCGATCCTTACAAGTAGCCAGTAGCCAGTAGACAGTAGACGGTAGACAGTAGGGCGGACAGCGCTACAGCTTGCCCAGGATCTCGCGGGCGATCACGATCCGCTGGATCTCGCTGGTGCCCTCGCCGATGACGCAGAGCTTCGCGTCCCGGTAGTAGCGCTCCACCTCGTACTCGGCCATGTAGCCGTAGCCGCCCAGCACCTGGATGGCGTTCTTCGTCGCCCGCATCGCCATCTCGCTGGCGAAGAGCTTGGCGATCGAGGCCTCCAGGTGGTAGGGCCGGCCCGCGTCCTTCAGCCGGGCCGCGTGGTAGATCAGGTGGCGGGCCGCTTCGATCTCCGTCTTCATGTCGGACAGGAGGAAGGCGATCCCCTGGTGCGCGCCGATCGGCCTGCCGAAGGTCGACCGCTCCTTGGCGTAGGCCAGCGCGCGCTCGTGGGCGCCCTCGGCCAGGCCCAGCGCCATCGCGGCGATGCCGATGCGGCCGCCGTCGAGGATCTTCATGAAGTAGGTCCAGCCCTGGCCCCGCTCGCCCAGCAGGTTCGCGTCGGGCACGAACACGTCCTCGAAGGTGACGTAGCAGGTGTCGCTCGCGCGACATCCCAGCTTGTCCTCCTTCTTGGCGATCGTGACGCCCTTCCACGCCTTCGGCTCCAGCACGAACGCGCTGATCCGCGCGTGGCGGTCGGCGTCGGGATCCGTCACCGCCGTGACGGTCATGACGTCCGCCACGCTCGCGTTCGTCATGAAGAGCTTCGAGCCCGTGAGCTTCCAGCCGCCGTCGACCTTCACCGCGCGCGACCGCGTCGCGCTGCTGTCCGAGCCCGCCTCCGGCTCCGTCAGCCCGTACGCGCCGATCGTCGTGCCGGCCGCGTTGCCGGGGACGTAGCGCTTCTTGAGGGCGTCGCTCCCGAACAGCGCGATGGGCATCGTGCCCAGCGAGATGTGGGCGGCCATCGTCAGGCAGGTGGATCCGCAGACTTTCGCGAGCTCCTCGAGCGCGAGCGCGAGCGACAGGGTGTCGGCCCCCGCGCCGCCCAGATCCTCCGGCACGGTGATCCCGGCCAGGCCCAGCTCGGCGAGCTTCCGGAAGTTCTCCATCGGGAACTCGCCGACCTCGTCCAGCCTGCGCGCGCGCGGCGCGAAGTCCTTCCGGGCGACGTCCCGCGTGAGGTCGCGGATCGCGACCTGCGTCTCGCTCAGATCGAACGGATTCATGGGTTCCCATCATACCATTGGCAAGCCCCTTCGCGCCCGCTACCATTGCGGGCCATGACCCAGCGCGTCTGGCGCCCCTTCGCCTTCCGCGAGAAGATCCCGCCCGTCCCCGGCGTCCGCTTCGACCGCGTCCTCCACAAGGACGCCGAGGGCGTCATCACCCTGCTCAGCGTGAAGATCGACGCCCCGCTCCTCGACCGCGCGCCGAAGCTCAAGGTCGTCTCCAACGTCGCCGTGGGCTACGACAACGTCGACGTCCCCGAATGCACCCGCCGCGGCGTGATGGTCACGAACACGCCCGACGTCCTGACGGACGCGACGGCCGACCTCGCCTGGGCGCTGCTGCTGGGGGCGGCCCGGCGCGTCGCGGAAGGAGACCGCTACGTGCGGGCGGGGAAGTTCAAGAAGTGGGACTTCTACCTGATGCGGGGCATGGACTTCGCCGGGAAGTCGCTGGGAATCGTCGGCGGCGGGCGCATCGGGCAGGCCGTCGCGCGGCGCGGCCGCGGCTTCGGGATGTCGATCCTCTACACCTCGCGCGAGCCGAAGCCGGACTTCGAGCGCGAGGGCGCCCGGCGCGTCGAGCTGCCGGAGCTGCTGAGGACGTCGGACTTCGTCTCCGTGCACGTGCCGCTGTCGAAGGCCACGGTCCATCTGATCGGGGCGAAGGAGCTGGCGCTCATGAAGCCCACGGCGGTCTTCGTGAACACGGCGCGCGGGCCCATCGTCGACGAGGCGGCGCTCGTCAAAGCCCTCAAGGCCGGGAAGATCTTCGCGGCGGGATTGGACGTCTATGAGAAGGAGCCGGCGGTCCATCCCGGGTTGCTGAAGCTCGACAACGTGGTGCTGCTGCCGCACGTGGGCAGCGCGACCGAGGGCGCGCGGCGGGGGATGGTGGAGACGGCGCACCGCAACTGCCT
>DASVNH010000258.1:0-13665 GCA_036383955.1 Planctomycetota bacterium
ACGTCCCGCGGGCGGCCGACGGAATCGCGGGGATTCCGACAGAATCGCCGGCCGGTCTCCATCGGGATTCATTGACGGCCCACGCCCGGGAGGGTCCAATGCCTCGGTGTCCGACGACTTCCAGCTGCCCACGAAGAACCATCCGGCGCCGGAGATCCGGGAGCTGCCCGAAGCGCCGGTGAAGACCTGGGGCATCATCGGGCCCGGGCTCGTGTCGTCGGGCGTCGGCCTCGCCTCCGGCGAATTCATCCTCTGGCCGTTTATCGCCTCCCAGGTCGGCCTGGTCTTCCTCTGGGGCGCGGTGCTGGGCGTGGTGATCCAGTGGTTCCTCAACCTGGAGATCGAGCGCTACACGCTCGCGACGGGGGAGACGGCCCTCACCGGCTTCAGCCGGATGTGGAAGCACTGGGGCCTCGTCTTCGTGGTCCTCGTGATCTTCGCGAACGCCTGGCCGGGGTGGGCGACGTCCTCCGCGACGCTGCTGAGCTTCATGACGGGCGGCAACGTCACGGCCATCGCCGTGACGATGCTCGTCGCGACCGGCGCCATCCTCACGCTCGCCCCGGTGGTCTACGTGGCTCTCGAGCGCCTCATCACGGTCAAGGTGATCGCGATCGGCGGCTTCTTCGTGCTCGCCCTGATCTTCGCGCTCAAGTCCTCGAGCTGGGGCGCGCTGCCGTCGGCGGTCACCCACGTCGGCCGGATCCCGAACCTCGACTTCGCGCTCATGATGGGCGCCATCGCCTTCGCGGGGGCCGGCGGCGGCCAGAACCTCTGCCAGAGCAACTGGATCCGCGACAAGGGCTTCGGCATGGGACGCCACATCCAGCGCCTCGTCAGCCCCGTCACCGGCAAGGAGGAAGCCCTTCCCACCGCGCGCGCCTGCGTCTTCGCGCTGACGGACGAAAGCCTCGGCCGCTGGCGGCGCTGGTGGAGGTTCGTCAACGTCGAGCAGGCCCTCACGTTCGTCCTGGTGACCGCCTTGACGATCATGCTGACGTCGATGCTCGCGCACTCCACGCTGTTCGGGAATCCCGCCCTCAAGAACGACATCTCCTTTCTTCGGCTGGAGGGCGACCAGCTGAAGTCCGCGGTCGGCGGCTGGTTCGGCTCCCTCTTCTGGATCATCGGCTCCTACTCGCTCTTCGCGGCGACGGTGGGGATCATCGACTACACCGCGCGGCTGGCGGCGGACGTCGTCAAGTGGACCTACCTGCGCGAATCGAAGCTTTCGGAAAGCCGGCTCTACTTCTTCACGGTCTGGGGCATCGTCGCGATGGGCAGCTCGATCCTGCTCTTCGGGATCCGCCAGCCTCTCGTGCTGCTGGTGATCTCGGCCTGCACCGGCGGGATGATGATGTTCGTCTACTCGCTCCTGCTGATCCTGCTGAACCGCCGGACGCTCCCGGACAAGCTCAAGACGCCGGCGTGGCGGGTCGTCGCGCTCCTGCTCTCCGCCGCCTTCTTCGCCTACCTGTCGTATTTCGCCGTCAAGCAGGGAGTCGAGAAGGTCCGGGAATCAAAGCGACGTCCGGCGGCCTTTCAGACCCTCTTTCAGGCGGAGGCCCAGGCCCGGCTCCTTCGTGAGGGAGAGGTGGCCGTCCGCGATCGGGGGTAGGTCCTCCACCAGCTCGCCGTACCAGGTCCGCAGGAAGGCCCGGACCGTCTCCTGGATCAGCCCGTTGGGCTGGCTCATCACCAGGTGCGCGCAGGCCGCGAACGTCACCGGGCCCGTGCAGTCGTGCGGCGCCACCGGCACCCCGAACGCGTCCGCGAGGCTCGCGATCTTGCGCGCCTCCGTGAGGCCGCCGGTCCATTGGACGTCCGCCGTGATCACGTCCACCGCCTTCCGCTCCAGGAGCGGAAGGAAGCCGCGACGTCCCACGACCGTCTCGCCGGTGGCGATCGGCACGCTCGTCGCCTGATTGAGGCGGCACAGGGCGTCGACGGCGTCCGGCCGGATCGGATCTTCGACCCAGTACGGCTTCAGCGGCTCGAGGGCGCGGCAGATCTTCTCGGCGCTCTTGAGGTTCCAGAGGCCGTGCAGCTCGATCATCAGGTCCATCGAGGGGACCGCCTCGCGGATCGCGCGCGCGACGCCGAGGCCGCGTTCGAGGTCCTCGGCGAGGATCTCGGTCCCGCCCGTCTTCTCGGCGCCCGTGTCGAAGGGCCAGACCTTCATGCCGGAAATGCCTTCCGCGGCGAGCTCCTTCGCGAGGGCGGCGGGGCGGTTCAGGAAGCCGTCGAGATCCTCGTACGGAGCCTTCCGCCCGAGGCCCCAGTTGCCCGACTCCTGCCGCGACGAGCTTCCCACGTAGCCGGAGCCCGCGCAGGTGTTGTAGATCCGGATCCGGTCGCGGACCGCGCCGCCCAGGAGGTCGACCACCGGCCGCCCCGCGCGCCGCCCCATCAGGTCCCAAAGGGCGATGTCGACGGCTCCCGCCGCCCGGGTCTCGACGCCGCCGCCCTGATACCCGACGTAGGGGGCGAGGCGCCGGGCGACGGCCTCCGGCGCGGGATCGGCGAGGCCGAGGAGGACGGGCGCGACGTTTTCGTGGAGATAGGCCTCGACGGCCCCGGCCGCGAAGAAGGCTTCGCCGAGGCCGACCGCGCCGTCGTCGCTCACGAGCCGCAGCAGGGTGACGTTGGGCTGGAACGCGGGGCGCAGGGTTTCCAGGGAGACGATCTTCAAGCGCGGGCCCTCCGGAGGGCCATTCTGGGGAACGACGATTTCGAATGCCACCTTAATCCCGCGCTCCAGCCGCCCCCCGGCCCCGTGCTATACTGCTTGCGCGTTATGTCCGACCGCTCGGCCATCGACCACGAGTCCGTCCGCGCCCTGTCCGCCCCGTCCGGCCTCCGGGCGGCGTTCGACCTTCTCCTGGTCTGGGGCGTCATCGCCGGCGCCATGGCGGGGGCGCATCTCCTGGACCGCTGGTGGGCCTACGCGGCGGCGGTGGTGGTGATCGGCGCCCGGCAGAACGCGCTGGCGACGCTGGCGCACGAGGGCTGGCACGGCCTGCTGTTCCCGTCGAGGCGCCTGAACCACGCGATCGGCGGATG
The DNA here is from genome assembly GCA_036383955.1 of Planctomycetota bacterium. Taxonomy (GTDB): domain Bacteria; phylum Planctomycetota; class MHYJ01; order MHYJ01; family JACPRB01; genus JACQFK01. The sequence continues at coordinate 3,064 of DASVNH010000258.1, forward strand.
GCTCTACTCGTATCCGCTGGGCATCCTGTACCACCACGATCGCGACCGCCACCTCCGGCACCACCGCGAGGTCGGCCTGGAGCACGACCCGGACTGGATCAACTACACGAGCCGGCGGAGGGAGTCGCCCCTCCGCGTGATCGCCTATCTCTTCTCGCTGCTGCTGGGGCGCCTGGTGTTCTCGACGCTGCTCAGCTTCGCGACGCGCGGGAAGCCCCGGATCGGCCTGGACGCGGCCGCCGGCGACGCGAAGCCGGAGCACGCGGGCGTCTTCGCCGAGCTGCTCCGCGTCGTGGTCTGCCAGGCGGCGCTCGCGGCCGCGATGACGCTGCTGTCGGGGAAGTGGTGGAGCTATCCGCTCCTGTGGATGCTGCCGGTGGCGACCTTCGCCGGATTCTTCGCCAACTTCCGGGCTCTCCTCGAGCACGTGACGGTCCGCGACGACGTGGCGCCCGAAGCGCGGCTGCGGGACATCGAGGCCGGCCCCCTGGAGCGCTTCTTCATCGCGCCCTCGCACTTCAACTATCACGCGCTGCACCACGCCCACCCGTCGATCCCGCACTACCGGCTCCCGACCGGCAAGCGGGAGTACATGAAGCAGACGGGCGGCTATCCGTTCATCGTCTGGCCGGGCTATGTCCGCTCGCTCGCGTCGCACCTGCGTTCCCAGCGGGCGCGCCCGCCGGCCGTCGAGGCGGCGACGGCCGCGAAATGACCTCGCCCGCGGACGCGTCCGATCGACGTCCCCGTCCTCTCGTGACGGGCTCCTGCGACTTCTGCGGCTCGTCGGAAGGCGAGCCCATGACGGGCCCGCTGACGGACTACGAGCTGGTCGACGAGCTGCCGCCCGCGTTCCGGCCGCTCACGTTCCGCTTCGTCCGCTGCGCCGGCTGCGGGCTGGTCTACCTCCGGGAGCGGCCGGACGCGGAGGACGTCGGCGTCTACTACCCCGACAGCTACAAGTGCTTCCAGAGCTACGACCAGCGCGGCTGGATCATGAAGAAGCTGGCGCTGCGGGTGGCGCGGGGCAAGCTCCGGCAGATCTCCAAGCTCATGCCCGACGGAAACACCACGCTCCTCGACTACGGCTGCGGCAGCGGGACCTGGCTTTCCATCCTCAAGGACCTGGGCTGCGCCTACCGCATGATCGGCGTCGACATCGTGGAAGGGCCCCTCGGGGAGCTGCGCCGGCGGGGCATGGACGCCTACCAGTGCGACGAGACGACGCTGACGCGGCACGTGCCGGCGGGCAGCGTCGGGGTGGTCCACATGTTCCACGTCATCGAGCACCTGCCCCGGGCGGGACAGACGCTGAAGGCGATTTTCGACGTCCTGGCGCCGGGAGGCGCGCTCGTGGGCCAGACGCCGAACGTGGCGTCCCTGGGACGTCGCGTCTGGGGCGATCTCTGGAACCAGTGGCACGCCCCGCAGCACCTGGTGCTGTTCTCGGACGACACCCTTCGCCGCCACGCGGAGAAGGCCGGCTTCGAGGTCGTCAAGATCTCCAGCTCGATCTCCGGGGCCACCCAGTGGGCGCTCGCGTTCCTGCACAAGTGGGCGAGGTTGTGGAAACGCCCGTACCGGCACGTGCACGAGCGGATGTATCCGCCGCTGATCCTCGCGTCGATCCCCATCGCGATCCTGGAGAAGATCTTCTCCCGGACCTGCCACATGGATTTCGTCCTGCGCAAGCCGCGCTAGGGAGATCCGGGGATTCCACGGATCGGCAACGACACGGGAGATCCGGAGAAGGGACGGATTCGGGGGATTTATCCGTTCATTCGTCTCTTCGCCCGATCTCCCAGAGGGGTACGAGATCCGTCGTATCCCCGCATCCCCACCCGGGGGCCGCCCACGAACTCTGAATCCGCTCCAGCGGGCTCCGACGACGCTGGAGATCCGGAGAATGGACGGATTCGGGGGATTTATCCGTTCATCCGTCTCTTCGCCCGATCTCCCAGAGGGGTACGAGATCTGTCCTATCCCCGCATCCCCATCCTGGGGCGCGGGAGATCCGGAGAGGGGATGGGCTAGAACCGGATCGAGAGACCGGCGTGGAAGCCGAAGTCCGGGCTGTTGTCGGGGATGCCGACGTTCTCGAGCAGGCCGATCTCGAACTCCACCGTTTCGCCCACGCCGGCCCGGATGCCCAGCATGATCTCGTGGGAAGGCTTCGAGAAGTCCAGCCAGTCCTCGGCGGCGCCCTGGCTCGCCAGGTACTGCAGCACGACCGAGAGGTCCTCATGGAGGGGCCATTCGAACGCCAGCAGTCCGGCCACCTGCACCGGCTCGAGGGGGATGTCGCCGAAGTACTCCTTCCCGAACCACGAGACGACGCCGGACAGCGACACGATCACCGGGCCGAGCCGCTCCGCGCCGGAGAGGGACCAGGCGACGTCCACCGGCGACCCGCCGCTGAGGTCGTCGTTCGATCCCAGCTCGACCCGGAAGGAGACGGAGGTCGAGAGGGCGGGACGTCCCGGGCCGCCCTTCGAGAAGGTCCATTGCGCGGTGCCGACCATCGCGTGGGCGAAGAAGCCGCGGTCCGCGTTGCTGAGCTGGCCGGACGGACGTCCGTCGCGGCCCATCAGATTGAGCATGAAACCGTTCTTGGGAAATTCATTGCGGTGCCGTTCTTCGGCGCCGACGTTGTCGTGGACCTGGTTGATGAGGCGGTCCATGCCGCCGCCGGAGCGGGCGCTGATCTCGAGCTCCACCTCGAAGCGCCAGCCTCCGCTCAGGGAGCGCGCGACCGCGAGGTTCGAGTGCAGGACCTCCATGTCGATGATGTAGTCGTCCTCGTTGAAGGCCCAGATGTTCGCCCAGCTCTCGGTGATCCGGATCTCCCAGAGGTCGTCGGGGAGCGAGGCGGGGGGGCGGGGGGTGAAACCGGGCCGCAGGGTCTGGAAGGGGGATTGGGAGGTCATGTGCAGCGGTCCGCGGCCGAGGTCGTCGTCGGGTTCGGCCTGGAGGGCGAGGAGGAGGGCGAGCGTCACACGCCACCGGCCCGGCAGGCCCGAAGGCCGGCGCGGAGCTCGGCGTCGTCCAGCCCACGGCCGATGAAGACGAGCCGGCACGAGCGGTCTTCGCCCGGCTCCCACGGCCTGTCCGGCCGGCCTTCAAACAGCATGTGGACTCCTTGAAAGACGACGCGTCGAGTTTCGCCGGCCACTTCCACGATCCCTTTGGTGCGGAAAATGTCACTCCCTCTCGTTTTCAGCAGACCGCCCAGCCAGGCGTTCAGCTTGCGGCCGTCGAGCGGTCCCTCCTCGCGGAGGGAGACGGACGCGACGTCCGACTCGTGGTGCCCGGACTCCCGCGTGAGGAAGTCGGCGGGGAAGCGGGAGACGTCGAAGGCCCGGATGCCCAGGATCTTGGAGAGGTCGACCTGGGCGTTTTGGGTCCGGTGGACGGCCGCGACGACGTTCATCGAGCGGACGCGCTTTTCCAGGGCGTCGAGCTCCGCCGGCGAGGCGAGGTCGGTCTTGTTGAGCAGCACGACGTCGGCGAAGGCGATCTGCTCGCGGGACTCCCGCGACGTGTCGAGGTGCTGGGAGATATGGCGGGCGTCGACGACCGTCACGATGGCGTCGAGCAGGAGCTTCTCCTTGAGGTCCTCGTCGACGAAGAACGACTGGGCGACCGGGCCGGGATCGGCGACGCCCGTGGTCTCGATGAGGACGGCGTCGAAGGGCTCGGGGCGCTTCAGGAGGTCGACGAGCGTCTTGATCAGGTCGCCGCGGATCTTGCAGCAGACGCAGCCGTTGTTGAAGACGAGGAGGTCCTCTTTGGTGGTGAGGACGAGCTCGTTGTCGACGCCGATCTCGCCGAATTCGTTCTCGACGACCGCCACCTTCCAGCCCTGGCGGTTGGTGAGGATGTGGTTGAGGAGGGTGGTCTTGCCGGCGCCGAGGAACCCGGTGAGCACGGTGACGGGGAGTCTGCTCAAGGCTTCTTCTTCTCCTGGTCGCCGAGGGTATCGACGTCGATCCGCGCCCCGTGGCCTTCGGGGTTGAAGATCATGTTCTTGACGTCCTCCTTGATGACCTCCTTCATGGGGCGCATCATCCGCCACTGCTCGCGGCCGTCGGGCTTGAGGATGCCGACGTGGGTCTCGATGGGGGCGCAGCCCGGCATGTCGCAGAAGATTTCGGCGACGATGACGGTGACGTCGTCGGCGAGCTTGAAGTGGGCGCGGACCCACTCCTTGATCTGGCCGGGGAGGGAGCGGTCCTTCTTGCCTTCGCCGAAGAGGTCGAACTCGAAGTCCACGGCCCGAGAATACCAAGATTGGCCACAGAGGCACAGAGCCACAGAGGCGCTTGAAATGGGGGTCCCCCTCGTCCCCCCGGGGGGGAAGGGGGACGACACTTCGGAGGCGTCTCTGTGCCTCTGTGTCTCTGTGGCTAATCGCTAGTCGAAGAGGGCCTTGCCGAACTTCTCCGCCCACTCTTCCCAGGACTTGATGGCCGGGGCGTTCTCCGCCGGGGAGAGCTGCGGCTTGAAGTCGAAGTCCTCGCCGCGGTTGGCCTTCTTGAGGGCGGAGCCCGCGATCGTGCGGTTGGTGCCCTGCTCGCTCTTCAGGCTGGCGACGAGGGCGGGGATGCCGGCCGCGTTCCGGCACAGGACGAGGGCCTCGCCCACGGCCAGGCGGAAATCCTCGTCGGGCGAATCGGCGTGCTCCTCGAGGATCTTGGACAGCTCCCGGTCCTTCGTCTGGCCCACGACGCGGGCGGCGGCCTCGCGCGTGGAGCGGCGCTGCAGGGCCTCCCGCAGGGGCAGCTTCAGGTCGGCCGCGGGCATCGACGCCAGCGTCTTCTCCAGCTTCTTCGCGTAGTCGAAGCGCGTGAGCGAGCGGTCGAGCTCCTCGATCAGCCGCGGGATCGCGTGGCGCGCGTGGGGCTTCAGCAGCGTCGCGGCCTCGGCCGCGGCCAGCTTGCCGTCCCGGAGCTGTCCGACCGTGGTCTCGACCTCCAGCAGGATGTCCTCCAGCTTCTTGGCCGGGACGGCGGGCGGGTTCGGGCCGCCGGGGACCGCTGGGGCGGGCGCGACGGCCCGGGTCGCCGCGAGCGTCTTCAGCTGCTCGTCCTGATGCCGGACGGTCGTCTCGAGGCCGCGCACCAGGATCTCGAGCTGCGTCACGCGCTCGACCAGGCCCTTATTCGCGTTCACGAGCTGCTCGACGGCGTAGCTCTGGCCGGTGTTGTTCTTCTCGACCTTCAGCTTGAGGTCGGTGACGTCCTCGCGGATCTGGTCCGATTCCGTCTTTTCGGGATAAGACTCGCAGCCGACGACGGCCAGGGCCGCGATCGCGACGCACAGCTTGTTCATCTCATTCCTCACGTTCACTTAGGACGCGATCCGAGGGCCTATCCCTCCAGGATCTTCACTTCTCCGTCTCCCTTGACGACCTGGCCGACGACCCACGCCTTTTCCCCGGACTTCTTCAGGGTCCGGAGGACGGCGGACGTCGCCTTGGCCGGGACGACGGCGACCATGCCGACGCCCATGTTGAAGACGCGGTACATTTCGGCGCGGGGGACGTCGCCGAGCTTCCGCAGGAGCGGGAAGATGGGCGGCAGGTCCCAGCGGCCCTCGACGATTTCGACGGCGAGGCCCTTGGGGATCACGCGGGGGATGTTCTCGACCATGCCGCCGCCGGTGATGTTGGCGAGGGCGCGGACGACTTTGTTGGCCGGGTGGGCCGCCAGGAGCTTCGCGACCGTCTTCGGATAGAGGCGGGTGGGCTCCAGCAGGGTCGCGCCGAGCGTGCTCTTCCCGAAGGGCTCGGCGAGGTCGCGGCCTTCGACGAGCTTCCGGGCGAGCGAGTAGCCGTTCGAGTGGAGGCCGCTGGAGGCGAGGGCGATGACGGCGTCGCCCGCCTTCACGGCCGCGCCGTCGATGATCTCCTTGCGCTCGACGAGGCCGACGGCGAAGCCGGCGAGGTCGTAGTCCCCGTCCGCGTACATGCCGGGCATCTCGGCGGTCTCGCCGCCCAGCAGGGCGCAGCCGGAGCGCTCGCAGCCGTCGACGATGCCCTTGACGAGGTCGAGCAGCACCCGTTCGTCGACCTTGCCCATGGCGACGTAGTCGAGGAAGAAGAGCGGACGTCCGCCGGTGACGACGAGGTCGTTGACGCTCATCGCGACCAGGTCGATCCCGACCGTGTCGTGCTTGTCGAGCAGGCGGGCGAGCTTGAGCTTGGTGCCCACGCCGTCGGTGCAGGACACGAGGACGGGGTCCTTGTAGGCCCGGCCGAGGGCCGCCTTGTTGATGGCGTGCAGGCCGGCGAAGCCCCAGGGGAGGTCGATGACGCCCTTCCCATGGGTGCGCTTCATGCGGCGGAGGATCTCGTCGACCGCCTTGTCCTTCTTGGTCTGGTCGACACCGGCGTCGACGTAGGTGATGGCCATCTAGAGGGCTCCCTCCCGGAAATCCCAAATCCCAAACCCCAAATCCCAACGGGATCCCCCCACGTGGAAAGTCGGGAGTTGGGAGTGAGTTCTCATTTGCAGCGCGGGGGTTCGTGCTTGTCCTTGTCCATGGTGTCGACCGGCGGGACGGCGTACTTGCCGGTCCAGCAGGCGGTGCAGTACGACTCCTTCGGGCCGGTCACGCCGCTCAGCATGCCGTCCAGCGAGATGTAGCCCAGGGTGTCGACGCCGATGTGCTTGCGGATTTCCTCGACGGTCTTGTCAGCGGCGATGAGCTCGCGGTGGCTGGGGAAGTCGACGCCGTAGTAGCACGGAAACTTGGTGGGGGGGCAGGAGACGCGGAGGTGGACTTCCTTGGCTCCGGCGTCGCGGAGGAGCTTGATGCGGGAGCGGGAGGTGGTGCCGCGGATGACGGAGTCGTCGACGACCACCACGCGCTTGCCCTTGACGATCTCCTTCACGGCGGCGAGCTTGATCTCGACGCTGCTGGCGCGGTCGCCCTGGGAGGGCTTGATGAAGGTGCGGCCGACGTAATGGTTGCGGATGTAGGCCATGCGGTAGGGGAGCTTGGCCTCCTCGGCGTAGCCCATGGCGGCGAAGAGGCCGGAGTCGGGGATCGGGGTCACGAAGTCGGCCTGGACGGGGAACTCGCGGGCGAGCTGCTGGCCGAGCTTCCAGCGGACCTCGTGGACCATGTCGCCGTGGACGCGGCTGTCGGGCCGCGCGAAGTAGACGTGCTCGAAGACGCAGTGGTTGGGCTTGCAGTCTTTCTTCGGGGCGAAGCGCTCCGAGCGCGGGCCGTTCTTGTCGATGATGAGGATCTCGCCGGGCTCGATGTCCCGCTGGTACTCGATGCCCGAGAGGTCGAAGCCGCAGGTTTCGGAGGCGACGGCCCACGCCCCGCCCTTCTTGCCGAGGACGAGGGGGCGGTAGCCCTGGGGGTCGCGCACCGCGATCAGGGCGTCGGGGGTGAGGAAGAGCAGCGAGAAGGCCCCCTTGATCTGGTTCATGGCCTGCTTGAGGCCCTTCTCGAGGTCCGCCGAGCGGGCGACCAGGTAGAGGATGATCTCGGTGTCGGTCGTGGTGTGGAAGACGGGGAAGAAGTGGCCCTGCTCCTCGACTTCCCGGCGCAGCGTGGCGGAGTTGACGAGGTTGCCGTTGTGGGCGACGGCGATCATGCGCTGGGAGGTCTCGACCACGATGGGCTGGGCGTTGGCGGGGTTGGAGGCGCCGGTCGTGGAATAGCGCACGTGGCCGATGGCGGCGTGGCTCTTGAGCTTCTGGAGGGCGTCGCGGGTGAACACGTCGGCCACCAGGCCCATGGACTTGTGGTAGACGAGGCGGCCGTCCTGGATGGAGGCGATGCCGGCGGATTCCTGGCCCCGGTGCTGCTGGGCGTAAAGGCCCTGGTAGGTGAGCTGGACGGACTCGGCCGAGCCGAAGATGCCGAACAGGCCGCAATGGTGCCGGATCATGAGGTCTTCTTCTCCGCGGGGGCCGGACGGGCGAGCCGAAGGGCGTCGACCAGCGCGAACACCCACAGCGCGACCGCGCCGCCGCCGCCGGCGGCCCGCAGGCGGGCGTCGGCGGAGAGCATCGGTCCCAGGAGGGCGGCGTTGAGGAGCAGGGCGAACAGGGCGAAAAAGGCCACGCCCCGGCCCGCCCGGCCCAGATCCACGTGCGCCACCCCGGGGATGAGGGAAAGAATCGCGGCGCGAACACGCATCGGGGCGGCGGGATTATATACACGGGCGGGCCCAGGAAACAAGACCCCCCAGGTACCTGGACCCACCCATGGGGGGGGTGTCTATGGGCCGGCCTTGACTTGCCGAGGGGGTGGCGTTATGATGCGCCCACATGTAAAAGGAGCCGAGAGACCCAAACGCCCTGGAGCAGTCGACGAGAAAGTGGGGAAAACCCACTTTTTTTTATCTCGGGAGCATGATGAACGGCGGCGAGGTTCTGAGAATCGTGGACGCGATCCACCGTGAAAAGGGGATCGATAAGGAGCTCATCTTCCAGTCCATCGAGCAGGCCCTCGCCCTGGCGGCCAAGAAGCACCTGAACATGAAGGACCCCCCCACCGTCACCATCGACCGCGTGAAGGGGGACATTTCGGCGTTCGACGGCGAGGAGCCGGTCGAGACCTCCACCCTGGGCCGGATCGCCTATCAGGCGGCCCGCCAATTGCTTGTGCAGAAGCTTCGGGAGGTCGAAAGCGAGTCGGTGTTCAGCGAGTTCGCCCACAAGAAGGGCGACATCGTCTCCGGCTCGGTCGCCCGTTTCGAGGGGCCCCATCTGGTCCTCCGCATCGGGGACAAGGCCGAAGCCACGATGCTCAAGGGCGACCAGGTCCCCGGCGAGAACTACCGGCTCGGCGACCACGTCCGCGCTTATGTGTCGGACGTCGAGCGCCGCGGCACCCGGGTCCGGGTCTACGTCTCGCGCTCCCACGAGGACTTCGTCCGGCGTCTGTTCGAGCTGGAAGTGCCCGAGATCGGGGACGGGACGGTGGTGATCAAGGGCATCGCCCGGGAGCCGGGCTATCGGACCAAGATCACGGTGCATTCGACGAACGACCGCGTCGACTGCCTGGGCGCCTGCGTGGGCGTGCGGGGCAGCCGGATCCGGAACGTGGTGGACGAGCTGAACGGCGAGAACGTCGACATCGTCCGCTGGAGCGAGGACCCTCTCGAGCTGATCCGCAACTCCCTGAAGCCGGCGGAGATCGAGGAGGTCAATCTCGACAAGGCGCAGAAACGGGCCACGGTGTACGTGACCAAGGACCACCTGTCGCAGGCGATCGGAAAGGGCGGGCGGAACGTCCGCCTGGCCTCGCGCCTGGCGGGGTGGGAGATCGATATTTACGAGTTGGGCGGGGACACCCCGGAGAAGCCGGAACCCGACGAGACGGAAGCGCCTCCGGAGGACGTCGTTCCCCCGCCCGCGGAAGGTCAGGCCGTAAAGCCTGCGGAAGGTCAAGAGAGCAAGAATGAGGGTTAGCGAACTCGCCAAGGAACTGGGCTACAAGGCCGCCGAGCTCGTCGAGCTCGCGAAGGTCAAGGGCCTGAAGGTCGAAGACGCGCGGGCCAACCTGGACGCGCGGCTGGCGGCGTCGGTCCGGGCTCTGGTCCCGCACCGCTCGAAGCTGTCCGGCGCCCTCCTGGAGACCTACCAGAAGGCGGTCGCGGAGGAAGCGGCGCGGGCGGCGGCGAAGGCCGCGGAGCCCAAGCCGGAGAAGAAGAAGAAGGAGCCCGCCCCGGAAGGCGCGGAGCAGCCGCCCAAGACCCGGCGCGTGGCCGTCAAGAAGGAAGAGCCGGCGACGCCCAAGAAGGAAGAGGCCAAGCCGGCGGCGGCCGCCGCCGCGGCCAAGCCCGCCAAGAAGAACAAGGTCGTGGAGGAGTTCCGGCTCAGCGACGTCAAGGGCGCCCCCGGCGCCAAGCCGGCGGCCCATCACAAGCCGGTGGAGCTGAGCCCCGAGGAGCAGGAAGAAATCAAGAAGGCGGCGGCGACGCCGCTCATCGACGTCGACAAGGTCATCGGCGAGCAGAAGGAAGTGCATGCCGCGCGGCCGATCGAGATCGAGGTGTTCACGCGCGACACGGTGGCCGAGGACGCCAAGGAAAAGCGCCACATCAAGACGCTGACGAAGGCCCAGCAGCCGACGCCGGTCCTGCGGGCGACGCCGCCGCCGGTCCGTCCCGCCATCACGCCTCCGGCCCCGCCGCAGCGGACCGGCGCGCCCCTGTACCGCCCCGGCCTGCAGCCGCCGCGCGGTCCCTACCGGCCCCCGTACCGGTCGGCCCCGCGTCCGCATGTCCCGTCCGTGCCCCGGCCGGCGCCGGCGGTGTCCGCGGTCGATAGAAAACTGGAGATCACCGTGCCCATCACCGTCAAGGCGTTCTGCGAGGAGACCGGCATCAAGGTCAACCTCGTCATCAAGAAGCTCATGGAGCAGGGCGCGATCGTCACGATCAACCACATCCTCGACGAGGCGATGGTCGGCTACCTGTCGGCCGAGTTCAAGCGCGACGTCACCGTGGTCAAGGAGAAGACCGCCGAGGACCAGGCCCAGGCGATCGTCGACGTGAAGGACGATCCCAAGGACCTCCTCCCCCGCGCCCCGGTCGTGACCTTCATGGGCCACGTCGACCACGGCAAGACGACG